>CAZHHX010000005.1:0-115699 GCA_964532465.1 uncultured Syntrophorhabdaceae bacterium
TCGGCAGAGGACAGCTTGTCCCGACGCCCTGCTCGATGGAAATAGTTGAATTCAAGAGCGTAATACCTGAGGGATTGTAACTGCTTAATTTATTGGTGTGATTTTTTATAAGCTTCTCCCCCGGGAGAACGCCCCCCTCGTCTTTTAGATGAGGGGGGCCAGTATCCTGATAGTAACAGCTTGACAATCCAAACAATAAAGCCTCTTGAGAGAATACATAAGGATATGGAACGGAACAAATAAATGAAAATAAAAAACTTTAAGCGATGAGAGATGGATCTTTTCAAAGAACTGAGAAAGGCTAAAATACTACTCATAGACGATGATAAGTGGATAAGGAATTCCTTAGCCATGTTCTTTGAAGGGGAAGGATGCTGCCTGACCGTATGCGAAACTGCCGAAGAAGGACTGGAAGCTTTAAAAAATCAGGATTACCGGACAATTATTGCGGATTATCGCCTGCCCGGTATGGATGGCCTGGAATTTTTCAAATTGATACAGGAATCTCATCGCGGTATATTGAAGCTGCTTATTACAGCTTACGGCAATCAAAATATCTTCGCAGAGGCAGAAGCTATAGAAGTAGGGACGGTAATTCAAAAACCCTTTACTGTTGAGATTCTTAAACAGTCTCTATTGGGGCAGCTAAAAATAAACAGTCGGAAAGTCCGTGAGAGAAAAATAAAAAATGATAAATAATATCAGATAAAGTTGCTTCCTGCCAATTCGGTTTCATCCGAAATAAATATCTCCTTGTATATCCAGTTCTTTTCCTTTTACCTTTTCTTTAAGCCCTTCCATATCTAATGCGAAAAGCGGGCTTATCTCCACCTGAGCCATGGACGGTATTTTAACTCCTGCATTTTCAAGCCAGCTCTTGTGCAGGTTATTCATAGCAACACGGGCTGTGTCCGGAGAATCAGCCCCATCCCTGTTTTTAATCGGAGAAAATTCTTCTTCGCGTATTACTTCCATACAGCATGTTCTTTCTGCAAGAGGGATTGTATCAAATACAAATGTTTCGAATTTCCATGAATCCAAATTTGTTAATAAACCCATGTTATCTTTGATTTCAACTGTTTTATGGGCACAATGATGGGGAACTGCGTAGCCGCGATGGTTTATATGTTGAATAAAATCAAGGGAGAATGCATGAATTGCGGTGTTTCCTGCCCAATAGCGTATATTTCCATTTTCATCAATGGCTGACATAAATTCAGGAGGCAAGTCACTGTATTCGGCAATCCCGTCTTTTCCATTTATTGAAAGATAAATACCCACTTTTTCATCTATATTCGTTCGCCTGACAACCTTTGTCGATACCTGGGATTTTAATATTGCGTGGTAACCCAGAAAAACAGGGTCAGCTATTTTAACAAGAGGGTTGTCCACTTGACAGTAGAAAAGTTCTGTGAAACCTTTTTTCATTAAATCACGGAGCAGTCCTGAATCGTGAAGCGCCTTAAGGGATCCTCCATGACCATCGGGATTTGTGAACAAATTGATTTCGTCTTTAAGAATCAATTTTCCGTCAGGTGTAATGCTGGGGATCATGCCTTGCATGAAAAACCGTACTGTGTTTTTTTCAAGGCCGAAATAGGCCTGTGACTCAAAATAGTCTATTGTATCAGCATGATTTTCTTCGCTGGTCATGATCAACAGAGGCATGGAACTGTTGTATTTTTCGATGATGGCTTTAATTGATTCGGCAAAAAGTTGAAATAATGTTTTTTTCTTAATAGGTGTAGCAGGAAATGTACCCTTCGGTCCTTCGAAACCGAGCCTTGATCCCTGACCGCCTGCAACAATTAAAACAGCCACTTTTTGATCCCGGATTAGTGATTCTCCTGAAGCTCGCGCTTTTTCGTAAAAAGCTTTTTCTTCAGGCGTTTCAGGAATTGAGATGATTTCAGCAGGTTTAATATCTTTAAGGTGGCGTGAAAGGTCTTGTTTATTGGAAAAAGATTTATGTAATGAAAATACGAGATCAATATCCAGCTTGTCGAGATTTTTCAGAAACAGGTTTTGCTTTTCAGTCGGCAGGGCATGATAGTGACCCACTACATGATGCTGTTCATATTTATTTAAAATGTCAAGAAACGATCTATCTGTCATATTTGTTTGATTATATTATACAGAAAACAGCGGCATACTCAAAAGATAAATGCAGTTTGTCGCGCATAAAAAACAGATATCACTTATCTCTGTACCGCGCCGTGTTCTTCTGTTATAATATTTTGTGATTCAACAAAGCCATGTTTTAGACGCAAACAGTTTATAGCGTTAATCTGTAAATATGGCTAAGATGAGCTTACATGATACGATTGTCATCAATAAGGCCACACGTCATATTTGCCGCTTTTTTTATTCTGTTGCATTTGACCTTACAGGCGGAAAATACTATCAGTCTTTCTAAGGACAGAAGCACCGTAAAGGATAATGCAGCCATACAGACGGATGGCTCTCTTTCACCGGCCTATGAGGCCGCGCTCCAGGCTCAGGACGCCCTTTTCCAGGCGCGAAAATTTGCCGTTATTGTTCGTGTTGTTGATGGAGATACCATTAAGGTCAACTACGGCGGTAAGAATGAGTATCTTAATCTTGCAGGCATAAACGCGCCGGAAAACAGGCTGAGCAGAAAAGCGAAGAGCGAAGCCATGGCAAGCGGAGAAAATCTGCTGACCATTGTTTCCATAGGAATCGAAGCTGAAAGGTTCATGGAAAGTCATGTTAAAAAAGGGGATATTGTAACCATTGAATTCGATATCGAAACAAGAGACGCAAATGGCATGCTCCAGGGATACGTTTTCCTGTCCGACGGAAAAATGTTGAATGAAGAAATTGTAAGGTCCGGATACGCGAATGTTGTTAACGGTCATCGCAACGTGAAATATCAGCAGAGACTCATGAAGGCGTATAAGGAAGCTAAAATGCACAAGAGGGGACTATGGGAGTAGGTATAGATTTATTATATTTCTAAACAATTATAATAAATAGTTTTTTTTAAATATATTTAACCACTGCTTCCTATATATATCCTTCTTACTTTTTCCATAAAATCTTTCAGTTTCTTTTCCTGACCCCTGTCCGTTGGTTGATAGTATCTCCTGTTTTTCATTTCATCGGGAAAATATGACTGTTTGACAATTGCATTATCAAAATCGTGGGGGTACAGATAGCCGTCACCGTAACCCATCTCTCCCATAAGTTTTGTAGGCGCGTTTCGTATATGCATGGGAACAGGATATTCAGGCAGGTTTTTCATTTCTTTACTTACCCTGTTATAAGCTATATAGACGGCATTACTCTTTTCGGACAGAGAAAGATATATACATGCCTGCGCAAGGGCAAGGTAGCCCTCAGGAGGCCCTATAAATTTAAAAGCCTCTATTGCCGAGATTGTGAGAGTTAAGGCGAAGGGATCGGCGTTACCGATATCTTCCGACGCGGATCGCACCATCCTCCTCATAATATATAAGGGATCTTCACCGCCTTCTATCATGCGTGTAAGCCAGTAAAGCGCTGCATCCGCGTCGGAACCCCTCATGCTTTTGTGGAACGCGCTGATGAGGTCGTAATGCATCTCGCCTTTCTTGTCATATACTGCAATATTTCTCTGATATGCCTCTTTCAGCACATCGCGATCAACAACCAATTCACCTTTCCCTTCTTTTTTTACCATCTTGCAGCATACTTCCAGAAGATTGAGCGCCTTTCTCGCATCACCGTTGGATAAAAGAGCAAGCTCTTCCATAATGTGTTCATTAATTTGCAGGGGTGATGCCTTTAATTCAACGTCTTCCTTTAATGCTCTTTTTATTATGATTACCATCTCATTAACAGTAAGCGGGTTTAACGTCAGCACCTTCATCCTTGACAGCAGGGGGGAGATAATTTCAAAAGAGGGGTTTTCCGTTGTTGCGCCAATGAGGATTATGTCGCCGTTTTCAACGTGCGGGAGGAACGTGTCCTGCTGGAGTTTGTTAAATCTGTGAAACTCATCAATAAAGAGAATGATTTTACGCAGTTTTGACTTCTGTATAGCCTCTTTGACTTCCTTTATCCCGATATTTACCGCGCTCAATGATATAAAAGGAAGATTCACCTCTTTACCGATAATCCAACCGATTGTTGTTTTTCCGACGCCGCTTGGCCCCCATAAGATGAGAGAAGGTAAATCCTTTTTTTCAAGGAGCACCTTCAGAAGTTTTCCTTCTCCGAGGATATGTCCCTGGCCGACAAAGGCATCGAGACTCCTTGGCCTCATCCTGTCTGCAAGAGGTTTTCGGGAATCTTTTTCCTGAGGGTCCAAGTCTTTGAATAATTCCATAACTTATAGAAAATAACAGTTTAAAGATATTGTTTTCAAGATAATAAGCTTTGTAATGGAAAATGGTTTATGTAACACGGGTTCGGAAAATGGGGTAACACCCACTACGACATATGATGAATCTGGAAATGATAAATATTAGTTTTCAGACAGAACGTAATCAAAATGTTCTCTTATGATAGTAAAAAAACCTTCTATAACTGGAGACGAGGAAGCTTCTTTGTTTGTAAGAATATCAATTCCAAGCCAAATTTCACCATCCTCGACAGGGATAATTGTAAGAGTGCCGTTGGCGAGTTCTTCTCTTATATTCGGTTGAAACATCAGCGCTATCCCCTTTTTCTGTTTCGCCAGTGTTTTTGCGAACTCAATATTGTCAACTTCAGCGCCGATTTGAGGTTTCAAACCTCTTGAAATAAAATTATTAAATATTAATTCATATGCCACAGATCCTTCAGGCTGAATAATGAGGGGATAACGGGCCAGATCTTTCCATGTTATCGGTAGTTCAATTTCCATCGGGTACTCGGGGCTTGCCACAAAAACCAACTTTTCTACCTTGGGGGGGATACGAAAAACATTTAATCTTTCGTTGAGGTTGGATAATGGACCTACAATACATATGTCATGCCTGAAGTCGAGCAACTCTTCCGCAAGTTTTCTCGAAGGTCCCTCCCGCACAGTTACCCGGACAGATGGATAAAGCTCCTTGAATCTATCTATCATACCCATAAGATACAGCATTAATGTTCCTGCTATCCCAACATGCAGGTTGTTTAATTTATAACTTTTCAAAAAATTATCAGTCATTATTGCATGATCAAGAAGCTCTTCCGCGTAGACAAATAGCCTTTCTCCTGCTTTGGTGAGATGAGCGCGCTTTTTCTTTATGTTGACGAGCTTTACCCCGTATTGAACCTCCAGGGCCCTTATCTGTTGGGTGACTGCAGATTGTGTGACAAAGAGTTTTTCGGCAGCTTCGCTGAAGCTTTTTTCTTTGGCAACATAATAAAAGGAAATTATATGTTGAAGATTGACTTGGGGTGGCCTCATTTAAGAATTCTAAATTATTACAAATAATGAGTCAATCTAATTGTATTCCAACAGATTTTTTGCTGGGTTTATCCTCTAAATTAATTGACAGCTAATGAATTCATTAGAAGGTATGACTTGAATGTATACATTAATTGACTGAAAATGTTTACAGGATATGGATTTTAAATATACTAATGATTTTGAATTGCCCAATGCTTAAGAATGATGGAAAAGCGTGAAATAAAGAAACGAATTACCCCGGGCAATATCAAGGGATAGTTAGCCACGTGGAACCATCTCGAAACAAGCTTCAGGATATGAACAAACGGGGCAATCCACAAAAAGGAGGGTTACAACAACATGAATAAAATAGAATTTGTCGATCAGACCATACGGGATGCGCAACAGAGTCTGTGGGGTTATATTATGAGGACCGACCATATTACCCCTATTGCGGAGATAATGGATAAGGTTGGATATAAAGCCATTACAGTGGTAGGCAGTCAGGCATTTACAATACAGGTGCGTAACCTCAATGAGGATCCCTGGGAGAGAATGCGGATACTTTCCAAGTTGATAACCAGAACACCTCTCCGCGGGTCTTACCAGACAGGAAGCCTCTCCTCCTTTGATCTGAGCACTCCCCGCGATATCATCAGTCTCTGGATCAAGCGATCACTTGCCAATGGAGTAAAAAGTTTCTGGATATGCGATTACCAGGAGAATATGGAAAGGTTCCGCTACTTTGCAGAATTAGCCAAGGCCGAAGGCGCCGAGATTGTGCCGTCTCTCATGTATACCTCCAGTCCTGTCCATACCAGTGAACACTGGGCGCAAAAGATACGGATGATAGCAGAGGTGAAAGATTGTGTTGATCGGATCATGATAGAGGATGCGTCAGGAGTCATAACACCGGAAGATACGCGGAAACTCGTGTCCACTGTTCTGAAGAATTGCGACGGACTGCCCATTGAATTTCACTCTCACTGCAATGTAGGACTTGCTCCCCAGTGTTATATCGAGGCTATCAAATTAGGGGTTACAACAGTGCATACGGCTGTTATGCCTCTTGCCAACGGCACCTCTCTGCCGGCTACAGAGAGTATCCTAAAGAATGCCAAGCGTTTGGGATTTACATCAGACCTCGATGAGGATGCCCTTGCAAAGGTTTCAGAACATTTTAGAAAAATTGCTGAAAAGGAGGGTCTGCCCATTGGAATGCCGATGGAATATGACCTCTTTCATTTTGAGCATCAGGTGCCCGGCGGCATGATGTCTAATCTTACGAGACAACTCAGGGAAGTAGGTATGGAAAAGCGCCTGCCCGAAATCCTGGAGGAAGTTGTTCTGGTACGGAAGGATTTTGGATATCCTGTAATGGCAACGCCCTATTCGCAGATTGTAGGGGCGCAGGCTATAGAGAACGTAATCCTTGGCGAGAGATATAAACAGGTCACTGATGAGGCTATAAAGTACGTTCTGGGGTATTATGGGGAGCCGGTTGTCCCTGTTGATCAGAATGTCAAAGACAGGATAATGAGCTTGCCCAGAACCAGAGAATTTCTCAACTGGGCGCCTGAAGGGTACCTTAAAACCGTTGAGGAAATCCGTAAAGAGGCTGGCGCTGATCTTTCTGATGACGACCTTTTGCTAAAACTGCTTATTCCGGGACAATCTTTGAGAAACGGTAAACCTGAGAAAAAAATAGTCAAAACAATGGTAAAACCAGCGGCATCAGGCGCTGTGCCTGTAGATTTTCCCAGGGAATTCAGCGTGGATGTAGATGGGGAGGTATTTAACGTCAAAATTTCACCTCTTTGGGATGGAAGCGAAAACACAACAGCAGCCCGGCAACAGGACGATTCCAAAACATCAAGAAAACCGGTTAAGCTGCCCGCAGGTGCTGTTCTCTCCGGAATGGCAGGGCTGGTCCTTTCATTTGAAGTAAAAGTGGGCGATCAGGTAAAAGCAGGCGATCTTGTGGCAATAGTTGAAGCAATGAAAATGAGAAGGCACGTCAACTGTCCGCACGGCGGAGTGGTAAAAGAAATTTGTGCCCATGAAGGCGAAATTATTGAACCTGAAGACCTTCTCATGGTGGTGGTGTAACATGTTTAAGAAAATTCTCATTGCCAATCGTGGTGAAATAGCCATCCGTATAATGCGTGCCTGCCGGGAGATGGGTATTGCTTCCGTTGCGGTCTATTCCGAGGCTGATAAGGACGCATTATTTGCGAAGTATGCTGATGAGGCATATTTCATCGGTCCAGCTCCGGCAACGATGAGCTATCTTAAGATGGAAAAACTGATTGAAGTGGCGAAAGAGAGCGGAGCCGATGGGATACATCCCGGTTACGGATTCCTCGCGGAAAACCCGAAATTTGCCAGGACGTGTGAAGAGGAGGGTATAAAGTTCATCGGACCGTCGAGCAGAGTTCTTGCGCTCCTGGGCGACAAGGTAGCAGCGCGCCGCGAGATGATAAGAGCGGGAGTGCCTGTGGTGCCTGGGACCGATGAATGTGTTACAAAATTCGGGCAGGCAAGGGATATAGCCAATGAGACCGGATATCCGATTATCATCAAACCCTCAGGCGGTGGAGGGGGAATAGGGATGACCATCGTGTGGAAAGAAGGGGAACTTGAAAAGGCTTTGGAGTCGACGCAGGCCATTGCCGCGACCACCTTCGGCATAGCCGATGTCTACATTGAGAAATACCTGACCAATCCCCGCCATATAGAGTTTCAACTCTTGGGGGACTCCCACGGAAACGCCATTCACCTGGGGGAGAGGGAATGCTCCATACAGCGAAGACATCAGAAGTTGATCGAGGAATCCCCTTCTCCGGCCGTCACCCATAAAGTCCGCAAAGATATGGGAGAAAAGGCCGCGAACGCTGCAAGGATGGTCGGTTATGAAGGCGCAGGGACGATGGAGTTCCTTTTCTCTGAAGGAAAGCTGTATTTCATGGAAGTGAACGCTCGTGTGCAGGTGGAGCACCCGGTGACGGAGATGGTAACGGGTGTGGATATCGTGAAAGAGGGGATACGAATCGCCTCGGGATTGCCCTTAAGTCTCACACAGAAGGACGTGAAACTGCGGGGCAGCGCCATTGAATGCAGGATTAATGCGGAAGATCCTTTGAACGATTTTGTCCCCACACCCGGGAAGATCAGGAGCTATAATGCTCCTGGAGGTCCGGGTGTTCGCGTTGACAGCGGCGTGTACAGCGGGTATACAATACCTCCCTTCTATGATCCTATGATCGCAAAGCTCATTGTCTGGGGAAGTGACCGGAATGAGGCAATAAGCAGAATGCGGCGGGCGCTCTACGAATACATTATTACCGGGATGAAGAACAATATCCCCTTCCACATGGCAGTTATGGAAAACCCGCGCTTTGTAAAAGGTGAATTGGGAACCCATTTTATCGAAAGCGAGACCACACTGCTGGATGATATGAAGAGCATTATGGAGCGGGAGAAATCATTAGAGGAAAAACTCCCCAAACTGTTTGAAGATAAAAAAAGAATTGCCGCGATTGCCGCTGTAGCGGCAGTGACGCAGATGTATAGGCAGAACAATCAATAACCATATTCCCTCGCACCTCGCGGGAGAGGACCGTAGGGAACGGTCGTGACCGTTCCCTACTAGAAAAAGGAGTGTGATGCTGTTATGGGAAAAACAATCGTTATTCTGGGAACTTTTGATACAAAAGGGGACCATTTACAACTTTTAAAAGAGAAAATCGCTTCCAGAGGGCACAGGGCTGTTACGATGGACCTTAGCTTGGGAGGTAATTCTCCAATAAAAGTTGACATCACCCCGCAGGAAATTGCAGGTCTCATGGGGAAGAATACGGAAGAGTTCATGGCCTCGCGCGATAGACATATGAAAGCAGAGGTAATGGTAAAGGGGGCGCAGGAGAAGATACTGGAACTCCTTTCCAGGCAGGAAGTTGATGGGGCAGTAGCCCTTGGGGGAGCGTCAATGGCGCTTATAGGTTCCAGAATAATGTCGAGGCTTCCCTTCGGCATACCGAAAGTCATTGCCACGTCGGCTGCCATGCCCGCTTATTCGTCAGAGTGGTTTGACGCAATGGATATCCTTGTCATGCAGATAATAATGGAGTTTACAGGGATGAACAGACTCTTGACCCATGCCATCGGACAGGTTGCAGGGGTGATTTCGGGTATGGTGGAGGAAAGCTTTTCGCACGAATCTTTGTCCTTGCCATATCCATCTGTTGCAATAACGGAGATAGGTTTCTGTCCTGGATGTGCCAGACAGGTCGAGGCATTACTGGAAAAGAAGGGATACCATGTATGTACCTTTCACGCTCAGGGGATAAGCGAAAAGGCCATGGACAGGCTCATTTCTCAGGGTTTCTTCGATGGCGTTATAGACATTGTTCCGGCAGGTTTGATTGAGGAAATTTATCAGGGCAACAGGCCGGCTGGCATGGAGAGGCTCGATGCAGCCTGCGAGAGAGGCGTCCCGATGATTCTTGCTCCCTGCACAATAAATCTTACAGGCTGTGGCATAACCCGTAAAAACAGGGAAAAATATATATCAAGACCCCGTGTAATGAAAATGGATGAGATGAGAGCTATGACCCGCTATAACGCTGATGAATTGCAGTACGCTGCTGGTTTTTACAGGGAAAAGCTGAACAAAGCAAAAGGGCCGGTAAAGTTTTTTGTTCCCTTAAAGGGCTGGTCCGCAATAGATCGGGAGGGTTCCGTACTTTATGATCCTGAAGGGGATCGGGTTTTTATTGACGCGTTAAAAGAAGGTCTGAACCCGCAGGTAGAGATTGTCGATGTTTTATGCAATCTCGAAGATCTTGAGTTTGCTGAGGCAATGGTCGAAGCCTTTGATAGAGTTTTTAAAGAATCACAACATGCATGAAAGTTTTAGAAGAGGAGGATAATATGTCTGACAAATGGATTTACTGGCTTGAGGAGCTTGGCAAGGAGGATAACGAACGTGTAGGCAGGAAATGTGCCAACCTTGGTGAGATAACAAAGGCAGGGCTACCTGTTCCGAAGGGATTCTGCCTATCCGTGAGTGCCTATGGCATGTTCATGGAACTTACCGGGGCTGCGGGAGAAATAGCGTGTCTCCTGGAAACCCACAAACCTGCTGCGGACGATGTTGAAGGAATCCGTGCTCTAAGCAGGGCCATGCGACAGACCGTTGAGTCGAAGCCCCTGCCTCCCGAGATGGCTGACACGCTATTATCATATTATAGCCAACTGTGTGACCAGATCTGTACTCTGGATGTGGCTGTGTCCACACGGTCCGCTGGTGCAGTGAGCCATCCAGGCCAGTATGAGACTTATCTCAATGTAAAAGGTAAGGATGATCTTATTGACAAAGTGCGTAAAGTTTGGGCAAGCACCTTCAACGAGAGATCGCTGGCTTTTTGCATTAATAAGGGGTTGCCTCTCGGCAACGAACCCATCGGGGTAGCCGTACTGACAATGGTAGAGGCGCGGTCAGCAGGAATTGCCTTCAGCGCTGATCCGAATACGGGAGATACATCAAAGATTATCATTGAAGCAAACTGGGGCCTTGGAGAGAGTGTTGTCAGTGGCGAACTTATGCCTGACCGCTGGGTAATAGACAAGGAAACGCTGGAAATCCGCGAAAGAACTCTCGGGAGAAAGGATAAAGCAACAGTTTGTCTGGATTGCGGGATTGAAGATGCCGAAATCTCTCCCGAAAAAGCTTGCTCCTTTTGTCTGAGCGACGAAGAATTGCAGGAGATTGCGAGGCTGGCGAATAGACTTGAGGCGCATTTCGGTCTGCCTCAGGACATTGAATGGGCTGTAGCTGAAGACAAGCCATTCCCCAATATTGTTTTGCTGCAGACGCGCGCAGTTGTAATTTCAAAGCAGGCCCCGGTTGATCAGGTTCTTGATCTTATGGTCGGCTTGTTAGCTTTCAAGTAGTATCGAGATGATTCGAGGAGTTTACTATAAACCGTGGTAAGCATGCCATGGCATAAAAAATAAAAGGGGGCAAGACAATGTTACATGATGCTTACGATTTATCGTTTTATGAATTTGATGATGAGAAAGACCCAAAGGAGTACGGTGTTTTACTGTGCGATGTAGTTCATGGCAGACCGCCCATGAAGCCAACTTACATGGGTATCGGCTGGTACTGGTACTACCATGGAGTGCGCTACGGAGCTGAAACATTGCATTTACCCACTACCCATGGATGGGACTCGCGGTTTGTGCAAGGCTACCCTTATATCACAGCTATTCGTACCACCCCTGAGGAGGCAAAAGAGCGGGAGCCAATCTTCCGGGAGAAAATCAAACCATTCCTTGAAAACTTTGACGGTGTTTGGGACCCCTTTAAAGCGGAGTTACTGAAGATGTACAAGGAGGCGAAGGATGCACGGGGCCTCAAGGAGTGGGACGATATAAAGAAACTGAGCAATGCCGACCTGCTGAGCTTCTTCCTTGATTTTGCTTACATCATCAACCGGAAAGAAGGTGAAATCCATTTTATTATGCTCATGGCATCTTTTTATATAGTAGGTCTCCTTCAAGAGATGTGGCGGTCCCTCTTTGGAGATGAACCATCTATTGATCCGAGCTTCCACAAACTTATGTCGGGGTTTGAAAACCAGGACATGAAAATGGGCCGGATGATGTGGGAACTTGGCCGCAAGGCAGTGGAACTTGGCCTTGACGAGACCTTCAGGGATACCGGGGACGATGATCTCATAGACAAACTTAATACTACCGAAGCAGGAAAAACATGGAACAGTCTCTATCACGAATTCCTTCTGGAACACGGATGGCGCTCCGACCGGGCGCACTCCTACGACAGCCCCGTGTGGCTTGAAAAGCCGAGTATAGGTCTCAGCAGGATCAAACTTCTTATGCACGCGCCTCTGTTTAAATTCGACGTGGAAAGAATTCGCGTAATCAAAGACCGTGAAGAAGCTGAAAAAGAAGTGCTTGCAAGAGTGCCGGAGATACAAAGACCGGCTTTTAGTCTTCTCGTAAAAGCTGCACAGAAGTCAGGATACTGGAGTGAAGATCATGGCTATTTCTGCGACTGTTATGTGGGGGCCATGGGTCGATGGATTATCCAGGAGTTCGGCAGGAGGTTTGCACAGGCCGGGAGTATCGACGATGCCGAGGATATCTATTTCCTCCATCCCAACGAGATACGTAAAGCTGCCATACCCTTGGGGAGGATCAATCTCCGTCCATACGTGGAGCGACGGAAGAAGGTCTGGGAAGAGAACATGAAGATTGAGCCGATACCATTTTTTGGAGACATAAGCCAGGCTCAGGATATAGTCCGAAGCGATCCTACCCTTCTTGTTTCCACACAGGTTCCTGTGGTGAGGAAAGAGTTGAAGGCCGATTTGTATGGCGCCGCATGTGCTCCAGGGTCCTTTCAGGGAACGGCGAGAGTTATCATGAGCGTGGATAAAATATCCGAATTGAAACCAGGTGAAATACTGGTTGCTCCCGGCACCTCTACGGCATGGATGGTGGTATTCGGCATTATCAAGGGACTTGTAACAGACGGAGGCGGAGCCCTTTCTCATCCTGTTATCATGGCAAGGGAGTTCGGTATCCCCTGTGTTTCTGGAACAATTGAGGCCACGCAGAAGATCACGACCGGCGACAAAATTTGGGTGGACGGCAACCGCGGCGTGGTTTTCATTATGGATAAATGAGATAAGTGCTGCTTTTTATTGTTAAGGAATCACAGATGATTTGATGAATATTTATATTTAAAGGAGGTATTTATAATGACAAAAACACCTTTACCACAGGTGCTGCCTGAACTGATCGAAGATAGGGCAAAAAGGAACGGCGACAGGATTTTCCTTCGTTTCAAGGATCAGTCATTTACCTATAACGACATGAATCATTATGCAAACCGTTGTGCGAACGCTTTTATTAACCAGGGGGTAATAAAGGGAGACAAGATCAGCATCATGCTCCCGAATTGCCCGGAATATATACATCTATGGTTCGGCTCGGCAAAGATGGGGGCAGTAGAAGTTCCGATCAATACATCATACAAGGGCGAGTTTTTGCGGCATATTGTTGACCAGTCGGATTCGAAGATACTGGTGATCGCAAAGGAATTCCTGGATCGAGTCAAGCTGATAGAGGATGTATTACCAAAGGTAAAAAAGGTTGTAGTCCTGGGTGGTCTCAATGAAGAGGAAGCAGCAGGATACAAGATTCCCATGATCAGCTTTGAGGAATTCTTCAATGTACCTGAAACATCTGTTGATGTGAATATCTATCCATCGGACCCTCAGAATATCATCTATACTTCGGGAACTACAGGTCTTTCCAAGGGCGCACTGGGTCCCCATAAGTTTTGGATTACGGTGGCCGAGCAGTTGCTTCCGTTACGTGAGGGCGGAAGGGATGATATCTTCTACACATTCCTGCCGCTCTATCATATGAACGGTCAATGTCTCACAACAATAACGGCCATGCTCGCAGAAGGCCAGATGGTGCTTTCCGATAAATTCAGCGCCTCCCGCTTCTGGGAAGAAATCCGCAAATGCGGAGCTACCCAGTTCAATTACCTCGGAGCGGTAATACCAATCCTGGCAAAACAGCCGGAGAAACCGGACGATCTTGATAACCCGGTCAAGATAGCCTTTGGAGCAGGATGTCCTCAGAATGTAATGGACTATTTTGAAAAACGATTCGGACTGAAATGTATGGAAGGATTCGGGATGACCGAAATAGGCATTCCGGTCCATACCACCCTCTATGACAGAAGACCTGGTTCATGTGGACAGCCTCTGCCAATCTATGAAGTTAAACTTTTTGATGACAACGACGATGAAGTGCCTCCTGATGAGCCGGGAGAGATTGTATTCCGCCCGAAAGAGCCTTTTACCATGATGATCGAGTATTACAATATGCCCGATAAGACGCTGGAATCATGCAGGAATCTCTGGTTTCATACCGGCGATTTAGCCAAAAGAGATGCTGACGGCTACCTTTATTTTATCGACAGGAAAAAGGATTCCCTCAGAAGAAGAGGGGAGAATATCTCTTCATTTGAGGTGGAAAGGGCCATTAATACCCATCCGAAGGTACTTGAGTCGGCAGCCGTTGCAGTGAAGGCTGAGATGCCGGAAGATGAAGTGAAAATATGCGTTGTCCTTAAACCCGGCGAGACCCTTACACCTGAAGAACTGATTGAATATGCCAATGAAAGGATGCCCTATTTCGCGGTGCCGAGATTTGTAGAGTTTATGGAAAGTTTACCAAAAACACCGACTGAACGCGTACAAAAATATCTGCTCAAACAGGCGGGTATCACAGCAAATACCTGGGACAGGGAAAAAGCCGGTATTGAAGTTAAAAGGTGAGGAAGCAATTGCTACACAGAACAGGTGGTGTGCCGGAGGGCTAAAAGGTTAGTCCGGACATCATGGGCTGGATGGACTTAAGGAGGAGAAATGGCAGGGATTACATCAATCGGCGTCTATATTCCCCGATATAGGCTTAGTCTGGAAGAAATAGGAAGAATGTGGCAGACACGGGGTGCATCAGGGGAGAAGGCGATAGCCGGCTATGATGAGGATACTGTTACAATGGCGGTGGCGGCTTCCCTGGACTGCATGAAACAAATCGGCAAAGATGTTGATAGTCTCTATCTGGCCACTGTTACGGCGCCATATAAGGAAAAGCAGAGTGCGGCTATTGTGGCAGGCGCAGTCGATCTTCGTAAAACATGCCATACAGTTGATTTTACCAATACGCTGAGAGCGGGAACCACAGCCATGAAAGCAGCCGTTGATGCGGTCAAGGGCGGTTCTGCCGGCCAGGTTCTCGTAGTGGCCTCAGACTGCCGTATAGGCGCCCCAAAGGGACGGTTCGAGCAACTCTTAGGTGATGGGGCTGCGGCAGTTATGATAGGTTCGGATAATGTTATAGCAGAAATCGAAGGCGCCCATTCCATATTCAGCGATTTTACTGATCTTTGGAAAATGGAGAAGGACTCCTTTGTCCAATCCGGAGAAGGTCGTTTCATCGATGAAGCGGGTTATATGCCCACCATGCGGGAAGCAGTCGCAGAACTCATGGAAAAATATTCACTGACACCGGGGAGCTTCAAAAAAATAGTTTTTTACGCACCTGACAGCAGAGCTCATGCAGGCATTGCGAAAGGTCTTGGTTTCAATAAAGATCAGATTCAGGAACCGTTCTTCGGGCAGATCGGTAATACAGGCTCGGCAGCGGCAATGATTATGCTGATGGCTGCACTTGAGGAGGCAATACCGGGAGACAGGATTCTCTTCGCCGGTTATGGAGATGGCGCCGATACTTTTATACTTCGCGTTACCGACAATATTCCCAGGATTAAATCTGCTCCATTAATGAAGGATAAACTGGCAGTAAGGGTTCCCGTGGACTACGGGAGATATCTCGTCTGGCGCAACCTTGTTCCTGTTGAGCCGTCAGGTCTGCCGGAACGGGCTGAACCGTCGCTTGCTGCCCGGTGGAGAGAGCGTAAAACTATCAGAGCCTTATACGGGGCAAAATGTAGAAAGTGCGGGACGCCCCAGATCCATCCCATTGGCCAGATTTCGCGAATCTGCGTGACATGCCAGGCAAAGGACGATTTTGACGATTACAAATTCTCCGATAAAAGAGGAAAACTTTTTACCTATGCCATAGATCAGTTGCAGCCGACGCTGAATCCTCCGGGCCTTAATGGTGTTGTTGACTTTGACGGCGGAGGCAGGCTGATTTGTGAACTGACCGATTACGATCTTTCAAGGGTTGCAACCGGCATGGTAGTGGAGATGACCTTCAGGAAGCTCTCTCAGAGCAAGGGGATAGTAAACTACTTCTGGAAGGCAAAACCGATTTAAGGCTTAAGGCTTTTCAAAGGCCTTTTTTAATAGGTCCAATAGGTCATATAAGTCCTATAGGACTTATAAAAAGAAGCTTTTGAAAAAGCCTTTAAAAAACTTAGGAGCTACTTCAATGGAGAGTATTAAAGATAAAATTGCAATTATAGGCATGGGCTGTACAAGGTTCGGGGAGCGATGGGATATGGGCGTGGAGGACTTGCTTGTTGAAGCCGCCTATGAGGCGTTTCAGGACGCAGGCATCGAACCGAAGGCGATACAGGCAGCCTGGATAGGGACGGTATTTTCCGGTATGAGCGCCATGACTCTTGCGCCTTTGGGATTGCAATATATCCCGATTACGAGGGTGGAAAACATGTGCGCCACCGGTTCTGAAGCTTTGAGAGCTGCAAGCTATGCAATTGCAGCAGGCGTATGTGATATTGCACTGGCTATCGGTGTTGAGAAGCTCAAAGATTCGGGGCAGACGGGAGTGAAGGGCCCGGCAATCGTCGGAGATAATACCGACGGAAGCTCGGCCATCGGTTCAGGCTACAGCGCCCCGGCTTCCTTTGCCTATCTGGGAACCCGTTACTTCAGTCACTATAATATTGACCGCGATGAAGGCAAGAGACTTCTCGCTGAAATAGCGGTGAAGAACCACTATAATGGAAGTCTGAATCCAAAGGCCCATTTTCACAACATACTTACCGTTGAACAGGTTGTAAAGGCGCCAATCATAGCCTGGCCACTGGGTCTTTTTGATTGCTGTGGTGTCAGCGACGGAGCAGCAGCAGCAATAGTGACCAGGGCTGACATGGCAAAAAATTTTCGTAGCGACCCCATCTATATTAAAGGATTGGCTATAAGCGCCGGAGCCCGTCAAGGTTCCATGAGACAGGATTATGATTATGTCCACGTCGATGAGAATGTACGTGCCGCACAGCAGGTATATGCTGAGGCAGGGATAAAAGACCCTCGAAAAGAGATCAGTTGCGCCGAGGTGCACGACTGTTTTACTGCTCATGAACTGATTGTATACGAGGATTTGGGCTTCAGCCCGAGAGGGCGGGCAAGAGAAGACATTGAGGCAGGAACCTTTACGCTGAAGGGAGAAGTCCCTATCAATACCGACGGCGGATTAAAGTGTTTTGGTCATCCCCTTGGAGCCAGTGGTCTGCGGATGATGTACGAGGTCTACCTCCAGCTTCAGGGCAAGGCCGGCCCCCGTCAGGTAAAAAATCCCCGTCTTGGCATGACTCATAACCTGGGAGGAAATGCCGGCGCAGGAATAGGTTGTTGTGTTGTTGCTGGAAACGAGAAAGGGTGATTTGGTAAGGGCATATCCTCATATCCTTGAACATTTGGGGCTCAACATAGAAAGCTGATAAAACTTGTCGGCAGATATAACATCAACCGGTGTGGGGTTGAAGGAGAAGAAAAAGGGGGATTTAAAATGGATGATGATGTAAAAGGACCCGCGCGGCTTATTCCATTGGAGATAAATTACGAAACACTGCGACAGGACCTGGAGCATTTCAGGCTGCAAGCAATCGAACTTGGAGCATCAATGGCTGAAATTATACCTGCCGACTGGGTGAAAGTAGATGAGAGGGTAAGGCTCAAGTGCATTGTTCCAATGTGCCCTCATTACGGCAAGAGCGCATACTGTCCGCCGAATGCTCCTGATATAGATTTTGTACGCCGTGCAATCAATCGTTACAAATGGGCGATCCTCTTTGCGCTGGATGTGCTGCCTGTGTCTGAATTTTCAGAACGGGATGTTCAACGTAAGGCCGGGGTGCAATGGACAAAAAAAGACATAGAAATAACAGGTAGACTGGAGACGATAGCCTTCGGCAACGGATATTACCTTGCCATGGGTTTCTGCCAGTTCAGTTGCAACACAGCGCTCTGTATGTCTAAAAAGTGTCAGGTGATTCAGGGAAATAAATGCGCTCACCCGCTTAAGGTCAGGCCCTCAATGGAGGGAATGGGAATAGATGTATACCGTTTGGTGAGAAAGGCAGGATGGGAGATTTATCCGATTTACAGAAGCGTTGATCCTGCAGCAGTGCCACGAGCGCTTGCTGTAGGAATTGTTTTTATTTTCTGAATTCTTAAGCAGGAGGTGATTCTGAGCTTTACAATTTTGGGGGTAAATAAAAAGAGGAGGGATTATGAAGTATTATTTGAAATTTACGATACTTGCGGGTTTGATCTGGGGCTTTATTGCTATTCAGCGAATTGTCATTGCTATTATTATGCCTGCGATTCAGGCTGAGATGAAGTTCAGTTATACTGATGTTGGCATGATCATATCCATTACAGGACTCATCTGGGCCTTCGGCACGATTATTTGGGCAGCTATCGGTGACAAATTCGGCCGTCGCCCGGTAATTGTCGGCTGCACCATTCTTGCTTCTGTCTTTTCCTGGATGACCGGTATGGTCAATACGCTCGGCGGTATGCTGGCAATCCGGGGAATCCTGGGTTTTTTTGAAGGAGGCCCCTGGGGTCCTATCATTGCTACCGTGGGGGAAGAGTCGCCCGAGGAGAAGAGGGGTTTGCTGGTAAGCCTCATCCCCGGCAGTTTTTTTCTTATCGGCGTATTTTTGGGACCAATTCTTGCGGTCTGGCTCCTTACCAAGTTCGGTTCCTGGCGGCCTGTGTTTTATATTATATCTATACCTGGCGCAATCCTCGCTATAATTGCCGCATTCATCATGCATGAGCCGGCATCTGTTGCAGCAGGGATCAAGGCGCGAAAAGAAGGCAAGGAAAGGGTTGTTATGCAGCACGGGCATAAGGTAAAAATCACCGATGTGCTCAAATACAAGAATGTAATCATTTCGACTATCAACAGTATACCGGTCATGGCCTGGCTCTGGATTTACAGTGGCTTCTCCGCATTATTTCTTGCCAGAGTTCACAATATGAGCATGGAAGGCATCGGTCTTGCTATGGGCGCTTCCGGTATCGGTGGATTCCTCGGGATGATAATCATGGGACGGTTGTCGGACGGAATAGGACGTAAGCCCGCCATTATCATAAGCGGCCTGCTATGCTGTCTCGCAGGTCTCGGGATTATCGCTATGCCCGTGGGCACTACTCTCAGCGCTTTTGCCATCCTCTTTTTCTTCTGGGGCATGTTCGGTGGGGCGTTCTTTCCTCTGTATGTGGGCACCCTGGCCCCCGAAGCTGTACCGCCTGAATTTGCCGGAACAGCCGTGGGTGTTCCTACGGCAGTAGGGGAGATTATCGGTGCAGCCATCATGCCGACTATTGCAGGTGCTCTTGCCGATAAGTTCAGTCTCTATGCGCCTATGTGGATGGCTGCAATAGCAGGACTACTGATTATGGTAATCTCGACGGCCTACGTAGAGACAGCACCAAGGAAGGTTGCAAAGATGGCGAAAAAACCGACACGCGATGACCACCTGCTCCCGCCGTTCAGGGGTAAACAGCCGATCGTCAATTCTTAATCCTGAAGTCATTTTTACATGCATCAGGGTGACAGGCGCAAGCTACGGTAATAGATACCAAACCCCCCAAACTGAGGCCAGGATAGTCCGAGAGGATGTTCCTGGCCTCACACCATTTTTATTAAACAGGAGGAACTCATGGACTTTTCCAACCTGACGCGGAAAGTTGCACCGGAACAGACCGCGCTTTTTATAGTGGATATGCAGAAGGATTATTGCTGTGAAGGTGGGATTTTCCATAGAACAGGCTTTGATGTAGAAATTGCCAAAGCGCTTGCGATTCGGCTCAACCTGTTTCTAAATCAGGCAAGGAAAGCGCTTAAACACATCGTTCATTTAAAGATGACAAAAATTGCATCTCTAAGCTCGCCGGCAGCTCTCGAACATTATCAGCGTCAGGGCATCGAAAGACACTACGATCCTTCATACTCGGATTTTTATGAAGTTTTGCCGATTGAAGGAGAATTGGTAATACCCAAATACAGGCATTCCGGTTTTATTTCAACATACATGGAGCAATTTCTGAGGATTGGCAATGTAAAAACGTTGATCTTGACAGGATTGGCTACAAATGTTTGTATAGAATCTACAGCGCGGGATGGATTCGCACGTGATTACCATATAGTTGTTCCCGAAGACTTGACTGAGGGCACCAGTCCGGAGGCCAAAAAATGGTCGCTTATCAATATAGATTCTTTTTTCGGTGAAATTGTAAAGTCAAGCGACCTCCTCCACTGTTGGGGTATTATCTGAACTGAAAAAGAAGATGGGGCCCATGGACACGGATGGTGTGCCCTGCTTCCCTGGAAGAAGCTGCCCCCGCAGCTCCTCTGGTGGACAACAAAATAGAAGGAAATTAAATGCCGGAGGGGGTCTTATGAAAAAAACAACATGGGATGTTATTGTTGCGGGTAGCGGCCCTGGGGGTTGTATAGCGGCAAAAATATGCGCCGATGCCGGATTGAAAACGCTTGTCGTGGAAAAAAAACGACTTCCACGGGATAAAGTGTGTTCAGGGATGGTGATGGGGTACTGGGCAAACGATTTGGTGAGGGAACACTTCGGAGATATACCGAAAGATGTTCTCATCGAACAGGGCCACTATAACGGCATTACCCTTCATGTGGGAGCGGAAGCCTCAGTGGATATACCGACATTTATACCTGTAGGGTGGAGGAAGAACCTCGATTACTGGATGTGCAAAAAGGCTGTGGAAGCCGGGGCGCAGGTAAAGGACAACGCCCGGGTGTGCGATATCGCACAACTTGACAGGGGTTATGAGGTGGCGCTCAGGAAAGAAAACAAAGAAACAGAGATAATAAATGCCAGGTTCCTTATCGGCGCCGACGGGGCATTTTCCGCGGTGAGGAAATTTGTGAGCCCTGATCTGAAAGTACGTTACCGGCCTGCATACCGGGAATGCTATGAAGAGGACCTGTCGATTGAGAAAGACCGTTTTCATTGGTTTTTCCCTTCCATCGCTTCTTCGCCGCGATTCGACATAAATTACAAAGAGCGCTTTCTTCTCATCGAAGGGGGCAACATACGGCAAATTAGAGACAAAATGCTACAGATACTTGGGGACTATGGGTTCTCTCCTGATGCAAAACCTCTCTGGCGGGATGGATGTGTTATCCCTGTACTGCATGGCGATTTATTGAATGGTATTTTTGTACCTGCAAAAGATAATGCTCTGTTGGTCGGGGATGCAGCGGGTATGTTTTTTCCCTTTACCCACGAAGGGATCGGAGCTGCTTTAAAAAGCGGTTTGCTGGCAGCAGAATCAGTTACAGAAGCCATCGCCGGAAACAATACAGCCGGTGAGTGTTATCTGAGAAGAATTCAAGGGGTAAAGTTGTTCTTGAAGGAGCTATGGTTATTACAACAGGAAATGAACGACATCGCGAAAAAGGGTGCTAACGCACTGGTCGAGGCTATGGGAAAATTTATTGAAAGGACTGTTCGAGAGACATAATGTCAGGTCTGACGCTGTCCGAGAGATAATTTCAGTAAGGAGGGGTCAAGTGAGCGTACTTGAAGGAAAAACTGTCATTATCACAGATGCCGGCAAAGGCGCTATTCAATGAAGAAGAAGTCTTATTAAGTGTTATTTTTAAAAATGAACCCGCACCACGCGTTTTTCTTTTCAGTTTGCATAAGTAAAAATGGATGAAAAAGAGGGATAAGTTTCTTTCCTTCCTTTCCCAATATCCCTGAAATAATGATACACCCGCCTTTTTTTACAAATCCTTTTATTTCTTCTGAGTAACGGGTGAATGTTCTTATATCGAGGTTTGCCAATACCACGTCATACTTTCCGGAGATATTTTGAAGGCTTGAACATATAAGTGATATTCTATTGGTATTATTGAGGGAGATGTTTTTTCTTGCAGAAAAAACTGTATCATAATCGTTATCAATGGCAATTATTTTTTTTGCATCGAGAAGAACAGCATAAAGAGAAAGTATCGCTGAACCGCACCCAAGGTCGAGGATATTTTTACCATTCATTGCTATAGATTTCATGAGTTTAATCATGATTTTTGTTGATTCGTGCCTGCCTGTTCCAAAAGCCATTCCAGGATCAATGGTAATTGATTTTGTATTTATTTTTTGTTTGTTCCATGGAGCGAGAATGGTTGTTTCATCAATCTTAATTGGCCTAAAGTATTTTCTTGTAAGACCGGCATAGTCCTGTTCTTCTTCTTTTTGAATTTCTGTTTTTTTTATATTAATTTTCAGCTTTTCAAGATATTCAAGATATATTTCTATGTTTTTCGGATATGATTTTATAATAACATCATTGCCTTTTTCTTCGATCCAGACTCCTGAGTTTGATAAAAGATTATAGATACCATCAGGCAGCAACTCTTCAGTCCCTTTTTCCACCAAAATATCTACGCGTGTTTTATATGTTTTTTCTCTTGATTTCAAAGATATTTTTCATCCGGTTAAAGCAAAAAAACCTGTAGAATTTTTATTGATTATTTCTTCATACATTTGTTTAAAGAATGCTACCCATTCCAGATGCATCATAGCCGGTAAAATCTTTAATATGGGTTAACAGGACAGGCTGTTCAAAGAATGCAAGAAAACTCTTCACGTAAGTGCTATGGAAGTGCTCCTTTGGTATAACAATATCAAACCTTTCCTTAAAGATAGGGACAAAGTTTATTCCAAGCATATGAGCTAAATGTATAACACCAAAAGTAACGTCTGCATTACCCTTAACAATATTCAAACCTGCCTGCAGGTGTGATTCTACTTCGTTATTATATCCCTTGATATCAGACGGGTCTATTTTCTTTTCCCTGAGCAGGAAGTCGAAAAGAAGCCTTGTCCCTGAGCCCTGATTTCTATTGATAAATGTTGCTCCTTTAGCGGCAATATCTTCAATGGATGTTATCAGTTTCGAGTTGTTTTTCTGGAGATAAAGACCCTGTTCTCTGAAGAACATTTGGATTACAATATAATCGTCACCTGAAAGATATCTTTCTATGTACGAGGTGTTGTATTCCTTCTTTTCTATGTCCAGAATATGGACGCAGGACATAGTCGCTGCGCCTTTCTTTAATGCTTTCAGTCCGTTTATGCTCCCGACTGGAGCATAATATATTGTGGAACTGTTTTTACTGTTATAAACATCAATGATCCTGCGTAAAAGAATGTCATCACTTCCTGCTATAAAAATATTTTCTTCCCTTGCAGTACTTTCTAATATCCATTTGTCGATTGTCTCTTTTGTGAATGCTATTTTGCCGCCAATTTTGATATGTGGCAACTTTGATTCCTGAACGAGCTTATAAATCTTTTTCTCGTTTATTTTTAAATATTTTGAAAGGTCTCTAGCGGATATTATCTCCATTTGTTCATTATAACTAAAAGAAAGGATATTATCAAACTTAAAATATTAAGTTTAAGTAAAACTGATCATAAAAAGAAAATGTTATATTGTTTAGTTTTATACAGAATCACCGAGAAGGCGAACACAATCAATGCGAGTACAGTAAAGACGAGTTATACGTTTTTTATGAAAAACAAAATTCATTTAACGTTAAAAGATATTCAAGAACGATATTTATTGAATAGTATGTAAGTATATGATAACGATATCCTGTTCATGAAAATAGTTTATGCAATAAGACATGTAGGCCTGACAGGCGGGGTCAAGGTATTCTTTCAGCATGTAGAGCTCCTGAGAAATATGGGCCACACTGTCTATCTTATTACACGTTTTATTGATGAACAATGGGGGTTCAGGATTGTGCCGGCGGTAGTGCATTCATTTGACGAGAAGAATGTGCCGGAAGCTGATGCTATTGTTGTTACAACGCCGAAGGACGTGAAAGATCTTTGGAAAGTAGCACAAAAGAGAAGAATACCCCTCTTTCATTTCATGCAGGGGTTTGAGCCTGACTATGTCCTGGAAAGGATCAGGGGAAATGTTGTACCGGAGCGTTTCCGCTCAAAGGGTTTTCTGAATAGACTGAACTACCTGAGAAAAAAACATGGATGGAAAATAAAACTTGAAAGATTGGATGAACTATATCGTCTTCCTACAGTGAAGATAGCTATTTCACCGCATCTTGTTTCAGGTGTTGAAAAGAGATACAATATGCCATGCAACCTCCTGCCGAACGGTATTGATCAGAAGGTATTTTATCCGAAAGCACCTGAGCTTGATTATTCCAGCACTCTTCATGTGCTTTCCGTTGGAAATTTTAATATAGAATACAAAGCAATACCGGATATTCTCAAGGCGGTGAAAATTTTAAAAGAAATTGGTAAAGATGTTTTTCTAACCAGAGTTTCTCCGGCAGATATCCCTGAAGAAGAGAAAAATTATGGAATTGTTGACCGCTTTTTTGTAAGAATATCGGAAAAGGAGATGGCAGATCTCTACCGAAAAAGCCACATACTTGTTTCAGCATCAACTGAAATAGAAGGTTTTGGACTGCCTCCTGTAGAGGCAATGTGTACAGGAACGCCAATAATCCTGACAAAAGTTTCACCATTTCTTGCATTTGATGAAGTGCATGACTATGCATATTTTGTTAATATGCATAAACCTGATGAAATTGCACGGGCTGTAGTTGATATAGCTGGAGATGAAAACCTGCGGAGTTCTCTCATTAAGCGTGGACTTGAGGTTTCGGGTAAATATGCCATAGAGCATATTGGAAAGATGCTGGAAACTATTTTGAGAAAACATATTGTAAAGGATTAGCATATATTAGGAAGTTAAGATTGTTGAATCTTTTAATTTCTTTCCTTATGGAAATAAATTAAGTTTGATTTATTAGGTTTAAAAGGAACAATATATACAAAAAAGTAAGTGATTGAAATATCTTGACATGTAAATAGTTTGCTGTCATTATTATTTTGTTCAGTGGTTGAACATATCAAAAATTATCTGTTTTCAACGGTTAAATCCTTCAATGGCGGTAGCCTGCCTAAAAATGCCTGATGAACGAAGCTCAATTTAAAACACTAAAAGAATTGTCCATAGAGGGAACAGTGTCCCAACGCGATCTTTCTAAAAAGGTTGGTTTAAGCCTTGGGAGTATTAACTATATAATGAAGGAACTTATTCAAAAAGGATATGTCAAGGCTCAGCGCTTTAAAAACTCGAGCAAAAAAGCAGCCTATATTTATGTCCTGACGCCTCAGGGGATAAACGCTCGTGTCAAGCAAACACAGTATTTCCTTCAGAAAAAGATGGAAGAATACGAAAAGTTAAAGATTGAGATTGATGAGTTGAAAAAAGAAAATTTGCAGTATTAAAACAAAGAGCCATCAATAGAATCACTCGATGACAGGCATAGAACAATGATCAATATAAAATCACGAATAAACGAATCAATTTCCAATCTTCGAGTCATGCTTTCTGATGATTCAGTAATCGGGCGTATTGCAAATTTTGCTGAACTTATTGTAGATGCTGTCAAATCCGGCAATAAGCTCATGATTTGTGGTAATGGTGGGAGCGCTGCCGATGCCCAGCATATTGCCGGAGAATTTATATGCAGGTTTTATAAAGACAGGGAACCGTTGCCGGCTATTGCGTTATCTACAGATACTTCAGTACTTACATCAATCGCAAATGACTTTTCATATGATGAAGTTTTTAGCCGTCAGGTAAAGGCGCTTGGTAGGAAAGGCGACATTCTTCTCGGTATAAGCACAAGCGGTAGTTCGAATAATATTCTGAGAGCATTTGAAACAGCTAAAGAAATTGGAATTAAAACAGTGCTTTTAACCGGTGAGAAAGAAAAGGATATCGCCAAAATAAGCAACATTATAATCAAAGTCCCATCCACCGATACCCCTCGTATTCAAGAAATGCACCTTGTGATTGAACATATAATTTGTGAAATTGTGGAAGAAGAATTTTTTAAAAATTTATAAAAGATTGAAGGGGGAGCTTATATGTCAATATTTATCATTGCTGAAATAGGCATCAATCATAACGGGGATGTAGAGATTGCAAAGCAATTGATTAATGCTGCCAAAGATGCCGGCTGTGATGCAGTCAAATTCCAGAAGAGAACAATTGATCTGGTATATACCAAGGAATTGCTTGATTCTCTGAGGGAGAGCCCCTGGGGTAAGACTCAGCGGGAGCAAAAAGAAGGGCTGGAATTTGGTCTTGCTCAATACCAGGATATAGATGCTTTCTGTAAACAAAAGGAGATTGAGTGGTTTGCCTCGGCCTGGGATATTGAAAGCCAGAAGTTCCTGCGCCGGTTTAACTGCAAATACAATAAGATAGCCTCCGCGATGATTGTATATGAGGAATTCCTCCGGGAAGTGGCTTCAGAAAAGAAACATACATTTATTTCAACGGGAATGACTGAATTTAAGCAGATTGATCAAGCTGTGGAGATATTCAAGGAGGCAGGTTGCCCCTTTGAACTGATGCATTGTGTCTCCACGTATCCAATGGAAGATGAGGATGCAAACCTGAACTGCATCAAGACGCTCCGGAATCGCTATCAGTGTAATGTGGGCTATAGTGGGCACGAGGTTGGTCTGGCGGTATCATATGCCGCCGCGGCTCTTGGCATTACGTCATTAGAAAGGCATATCACCCTTGATCGTGCCATGTATGGTTCCGATCAGGCGGCTTCAGTTGAAGCGGGAGGGTTCAGACAACTTGTGGGCGCGGTCCGAAAAATTGAAAAGGCTATGGGAGACGGCAACAGAGTTATGCATGTTAAAGAGATTTCGATTGCAAAAAAACTGAGGGCACATATACCCTTTGAATCCCATTGAAAGAGGGAGCGACCCATGGCAAACATTGTTGCAGTAATACCTGCCCGTTCAGGTTCTAAAGGCGTTGTTGACAAAAATATCAAATTATTAGCCGGATATCCATTGATTGCTTATAGCATTGCAGCGGCACAATCGGCGAACAGTATTGATCGTATTATTGTATCAACGGATTCTGAGGAATATGCAACTATTGCGCGTGAATATGGCGCAGAAGTCCCTTTTTTGCGTCCTCCTGAGGTTTCTGGTGATACCAGTACGGATTATGATTTTGTCAAACATCTCCTTGATTGGATGCTGTTCTATGAAGGGGTGTCGCCTGAGTACCTTATTCATATACGTCCCACAACCCCTTTGCGTGAAGCAAATTATATTGATGCGGCAATTGAATTAATAAAACAGTCGAGTCAGGCCACGGCCCTACGATCCGTGCATGAGATGCCGGAGTCTGCTTATAAGGCATTTGAAATAGAAGGAGATCTCTTAAAATCTGTCGGATCAAATTCTTTTGCTTTGGATACTTTTAATGATCCGAGACAAAAATTTAACAAAACCTATCAGGCTAATGGTTATGTAGATGTTTTAAAAACGAAATACGTTATTGAAAACAAGAAACTGCACGGAGATCATGTCATAGCCTTTGTTACCCCCTATGTTGTGGAGGTTGACACATTAGATGATTTTGATTATCTGGAATATATAGCGGCAAAGGATCATTCAATTGCCAATACACTATTTGAGGGAAGGAATAAAAAAATATGAGCTATCAATTTTCACAAACCCCTGTCGATGTACCGCTTGTAGCGACAAAATACCGCAAGATAAAGACAGCAATCCCTGCACCGGAAACGTTGCGAATATTGCTTGATCTTGAAAAATATGAATCACGGTCTATGCATGGGCAACTCCCTGTTGTCTGGGATAGAGCGGAGGACTTTCAGATCTATGACCCATATGGCAATTGCTGGATTGATTTCACTTCTACAATATTTTTGGCAAACGCAGGGCACGCAAATCCGGAAATAATAGCCGGTCTTCAAAAGATGCTGGATCAGAGGCTGCTTCATACATATACATTCCCGAGTCAGATTCGTGCACAATTTCTTAAAAAACTGATTGAGATAACCCCGCCTCAATTTGAGAAATCTTTTCTTTTATCCTCGGGAACCGAGGCAACCGAATGTGCTGTGAAATTAATGAGGATGCACGGCCAGACCATCAGTTCAAACAAGGTTGGCATAGTTTCGTTTAAAGGATCTATGCATGGCCGAACAATGGGCGCGGAAATGCTTAAAGGGGACCCCCATAAGTCAGCCTGGATTGGCTATATGGACCCGAATATGCATCATTTACCCTTTCCCTACCCCTGGATTGCAAAAGATGACTGGCAGAAGGGCTTCCGGGAAGATATGGAAGGTTTAGAAGTAAAAGGGTTGAATTTCGATAATATTGCAGGTTTTATTATTGAATCTTATCTGGGATGGGGGGCTATCTTCTACCCGGTTGATTATATCAAGGCACTCGTAAATTTTGCAAAGGAACATAATTGCATAGTTGCCTTCGATGAGATTCAGGGCGGTTTTGGAAGAACAGGGAAACAGTTTGTATATCAACACTATGATGTTGAACCCGATCTTCTTTGCCTCGGCAAGGCATTAAGCGGCAGTTTACCTTTGTCTGCTGTTGTCGGCAGTCAAAAAATAATGGACCTCCCGGAATTTGGTTCTATGAGCAGTACTCATTCGGCAAATCCTCTTTGCTGTGCCGCCGGTTTGGCTAATTTGGAGGCAATTGAATCCGGGAATCTGGCGGAGGAATCAGCAAAAAAAGGAGAAATACTTCATCGCAAACTCAACATGCTCAAGGAAAAATATCACGACAGAATAGCGTATGTTTTTGGTAAAGGATTGTTGGCAGGTATTATTTTTAAACACCCGAAAACGGGTGAACCCGATGAATTATTTCCAAGCCGGGTATGTGAAAAAGCCATGCAGAAGGGGTTACTTCTTGTTCATACAGGCAGGGAATCAATAAAAATCGGTCCCCCACTCACAATACCGGACGATGCTTTAATAGAAGGCATTGACATTTTTGATGAGGCAATCACTGAGACAATCGGGCAGACAGGATGATCAAAGACATCCGCCACACAGGTATAGTGGTTGTTGACTTGGAAGAATCACTGCATTTTTATCGCGATCTCCTCAACTTCAAGATTGCAAAACAGATGGAAGAGGCGGGAGATTATATTGATAATATCTCATCACTGCAAAATATAAAGGTTACAACTGTGAAAATGACTTTACCCACTGGCCAGATGATAGAGTTGTTGAAGTATCATTCACATCCTGAAGAGCAAAAAATGCGGCGTATTTGCGAGATAGGAATATCTCATATAGCGCTTACCGTAGATAATCTGGACGCTGAATATGAGAGAATCAAGGATCAGGGAATTCAATTCAATTCTCTTCCTCAATTATCACCCGATGGCTATGCAAGGGTTACTTTTTGCAGAGCACCGGAGGGAACTCTAATTGAATTGGTGGAGGTATTGTAGTGTCTTCGTTAAGCCCACAAAGGGATTATGTGGCTGTGACATATAACGAAAAAGACAGACCATTCACGCAATATCCTGATAAATTAGCTCGTTATTTATCTTCGAGATATAAATTGCAGAAGGGAAGCAGAATATTAGATCTGGGATGCGGTCGCGGTGAGTTTCTGAGGGGTTTTATTAGATGCGGTATGAACGGATATGGAGTTGATCAGTCATCCATAGCAAAATCCGTATGCCCGGAAGCTGAAATATTACAGTCAAATCTTGAAGCTAAACCACTACCTTATGAAGATAATTTCTTTGATATTATATTTTCAAAATCAGTTCTCGAACATTTCTATTATCCTGAAAGACTGGTTATGGAGATGCAGCGTGTTGTCAAACCAGGAGGTTTTATTGTTGCGATGGTCCCTGACTGGGAATCTGTTTATAAGACATTTTATGTGGACTACACGCACAGAACGCCATTTACCATCAATTCCTTTAAGGAAATCTTTTTAATAAACGGGTTTGACGATGTTAAAGTGGAAAAATTCATGCAACTCCCTTTTTTATGGTCACTGCCATGGCTGAAACCATTTTGTTCGCTTTTAGCATTTGTAGTGCCCAGATCATTAAGGCCATATAGCAAACTCATACGATTTTCACAGGAGATTATGTTGCTTTCAACTGCAGTGAAGCCAAATAATGTATTGCGGAGACAGGATGATTCCATACTTTAATGGATTGTATTGCATCCATCTGGAATTGACCAGTAGGTGCAATAAGGATTGCTGGATGTGCGGCAGAAGAAAGATAGACAGAGAATATCCCGAAATAGCAATGAATTATGGGGATATGGATTTTGAGCTGGTAAAGAAAATAGCCGGTCAACTACCAGAAGGGATAGTGGTTCAATTTCATAATAATGGTGATCCGCTTCTTTATCCAAGATTCGGTGAAGCGGTCAGATTATTCAAGGATCAGATAAAATGTGTTGATACCAATGCTAAATTGATCGTGGAAAAATCTGAAGAGATTATTGATAATTTGGATACCATGACTATTTCAGTTATTGAAAACGACCCGGAAGGAGATGAGCAATACGAACTGGTAAAGAAGTTTCTTGAGATTAAAACTAAAAGAAAACCTCATATGATTTACAGATGTCTGGGTAATGTGAATAGGTCAAGATGGGAAAAACTGGATGGTATTGTTGCCACCAGGATATTGCATAATCCTTTAGGAAGCTTCAAGTATCAAAAAAAGCCGACAGTGCCGGAAATAGGAATATGTTTGGAGATATTGAATCACATGGCTATCAACAGACTCGGCGAAGTTTCTATTTGTGTAAGATTTGATCCGAAAAGATTAGGGGTTATCGGAGATTCCAAAATAACTTCACTGATAGACATATGGAACAGCTCAAAAAGAAAAGAATGGATTAAGCATCATGTAGAGGGAAATAGAAGTAAAATCCCTCTCTGTAGTTTTTGTGATTTCTGGGGAGTGCCGACAGGATTGTAGAAAGAGAGAAGGGTGAAGAAGGTGCTAATCAATAACAAAAAATGCTATCTGTGCGGTGGTACAGAGTTTAATAAAAGGCCCGGTAGTGTACGTGACAGGTCAGAATTGGAGATTCTTAAATGCGTATCCTGCGGATTGGTTTTTCTTTCATCATTTGATCATATTTGTGATGAATTTTATGAAAATTCTGAAATGCACGGTCAAGAGGCATTAGATGCACATGCCTGGCTTAACGAAACTTCCTGGGATGATGAGCGGCGTTTCCAATATTTAAAGTCAGTATTGCCAAATCGCAGACTATTGGATTTTGGATGCGGGGTGGGTGGATTTCTCTCAAAGACACGGGAACTGACTGCGATGGCCCATGGCCTGGAACCGGAAAAAAGATTGAGTAATTATTATAAAAATAATGGATTTACTGTTTTCCAGAGCCTGTCAGAAATCCCTAAAGATATTCGAGGCGGGTATGATATTATAACCATGTTTCATGTGCTCGAACATATCCCCGATCCAAAAAAAATATTGGTTGAATTGGTTAAATTGCTTGCCAATGAGGGTCAGATTATTGTGGAAATACCTAATGCCGATGATGTGTTACTCACTCTTTACGATAATAGACCCTTTTCGCATTTTACATATTGGAGCTGTCATCTTTTTCTCTTTACATCAAAAACACTTGAAACACTTTTTTCACAGGCTGGCTTGAAAATAAATTATATCAAACAGATTCAAAGATACCCGCTATCGAATCACCTATACTGGCTGGCAAATGGAAAACCGGGCGGTCATCAGAAATGGAACTTTCTTGATTCTCCTGAGTTGCATACTGCTTACGAAAAGCAACTCTCGGCTATCGGGAAATGTGACACGATTATAGCAAGTATATCGAGATATCAGCAATAAATATGTATAAATATCAAATCTCATTTTAATGATATGTTGGCAAAGAATGAAATGCTAAAAAGCGAACTCCTGCAATCTGAATGTCTGCGTAAAAATAAGTTAGATAGCCCTTACAATAAATGGGTAGCGCCTAAGTTGCGGGAAAATCCTGTCCTGGCTTTATGTGAAACAGAAGCAGAGGTAGATTACTTTTCTCAAACAAAAGCGCCCGAAATAGATATAATAATTGCGCTTACCCCACAGGCAGCCGCTCATTGTTACCTTGCGGATACACCTTATCTTAAAATTGAAGATTTTTTCGATGTGAGCGCATTCTGGTATGGGGACGAACCCATGCTGACACTGCAAAGACACTGGGCGGATAGTGTGGATAATTTTTTATGGGATATTTATCCACCCTGGAGGGAAGTGATATTTCAGCCAACTAGTGCAATATTCTTCTTTCTAAAGGTTTTAATAGACGGGCTGTATAAAACTGTTTTCGGATTGTCACATCTGTTTATTGCAAGCCGCCCTGAGCAAGTATACTATTTCGCTGATCAAGCTATTGACGATGCAATAGATGAAACGCTTTTTTTCAAGGATTCGATTTATCGTCGGGTTTTACCATTATGTGCAGCCGAATATGATGTAAAAATTGAAGAGTTGCACAATATTAGGAAAGACTCCTTCACGCTGGAGCCTTCAAACAGAATGCGCCAAAATTCCTTGAAAGGCCGGTTGCTGACCCTATTACCGCAAAAATTGGCTGACCGATTATACCGGGCCAAGCATTGCGGTCCTGGCAGTTTCTTCAAAGCGAATCATAATGGCGATGGACCGACCTTATTATATCAACCGGGATATGATTCAAGCATAGCAGCTAAATACGCTCAAAAAATGGGATTCCAGCTACAGACATTTGATGAGATTTTACCTCCTTCCTCAAAATATAACTGGGAAGCTTCCGGCATCATCCCGTCTCCAGTTGAAGCATGGAATCATATCTGCCAAAGCTCTTATTTGCGCGAGCCATTTTATTGGTGTGGTGTAGATATGTTCCGAATTGCAGAATCACGTTTGAAATACTGGTGGTATACAATGATTCCTACGATATGGGGCATGTTCCAAGAAGCGCGTGACCGTTTCGAGAAAATCCGCCCAAACGTTGTAATGGTTTATACTCCTTGGAGCTTACAACACCATGCCATGTTCCAGGCGGCACGTTCGCTTGCGATACCTACTGTGACCTACCAACATGGTGGGTTTGAAGGAAGTTGTGAATATATAATTTATGACGCGACAGATTTAAGACAAAGCGATTATCGGCTTGTTTATGGTGAGGGAAACGCTACATATCTGCAAGAACGCAAAGATCAGAATACCGTGACATGTGCCGAAATAATTACTGTCGGCTCCACTCGTCTTGATGCTCAGAGGGCAACCATTGAGAGAGAAAAGGACAGACAACGCGTAAGGCGGCAATTGCACATTGCTGATTCTGAAATACTTATATCATATATACCAACTTCCTACCAATATAACTGGTACATGGCACGTCAGGCGTACCTTGGAGTGCCTTATTTGGAACTGCTTATTCAGGTCATAAATATTTTGCGTGATTTTTCAAAATTGCGATTTGTTTATAAATCATTCCCTGAATATCCGTTAGATCCGATGTTAAAGATCATAGCAGCTTGTTGTCCAAACTGCCAGTTTATAAGCGATATGCCTATGACGCTTTTACTGCAAGCAAGCGATGCGTTTATATTTGACATGCCCTCGACAGGCCTTCTGGAAGCTTTTTTGACTGCAAAACCAATACTTTTACACTCAGATCAACGTTTCATTGCATTGCGGCCTGAAGCGCGAACAATGTTGAAAAAACGGGTGATATTAAGCGAAACACCGAACGATTTTATAAAGCAATTGAGACTTTTCCTGAGTAAAGGTGAATTTAAAAAAATGGAAAATCCCGATTGCGATTTATTGCGTGCTTATGGAACATTTAAGGACGATGGAAACTCGGTGCGTTATGCAGTGGAAGCACTTTACGATATTATTCAAGGAAAATTCAGGAAATGAATGTCTTACTAATCAGCGCCCCATCCAGGAGATATTCTCTGGTACCACCTATGGGTCTTCTTCAGGTTGGTGCAATCCTCGAAGGATCAGGTCACACACCACGCATATTTGACCCTATGCTTGACAATAAAGCCCCGGATCATCTTGGGTTTGGTTCTCTTGACCGGATACTTGACAGTTTCAAGCCCGATATCGTCGGTTATAGCGGTGTTGCCACGTCATATGGGAGTGCAAAACGGTATGCGCTTCACATACGCCGGAGATACCCGAAGATTATGCAGATTGCTGGGGGCCCCCTTGCCTCTGTATATTCACTTTTGTTGACTAAGGCCTCAATGGATATGGTAGTTCACGGAGAAGCAGAAGTAAGCCTTCCCCTTCTTATGGAACAGTTTCATAATGGAAGATCAATGCATGACATTCCAGGTACCTCCTTTCTTCATACCAATGGCGAGGCAATACGCAATAAACCGGCAGTGCAGATTGAAAATCTTGACGATTTGTCTCTGCCTGCATACCATCTTGTAGATTTTTCACGATATTTCCGCCATTATTTGCAGAACGGCAGCATTGATTTGTTCAAGGACACACTTGGCTCAGATAAGTACGTACAGGAAATCCTTGGCAGAGTGGGCATTGACGATCGTTGGGTGGAGATCATGACAGGGAGAGGCTGTACACATCATTGTCTCTTCTGCTACCGTCACATGAAGGGGGTTCGCTACTTCAGTATTGACTATGTAGTGAGGCACATTAAATTTCTTAAAGAGAACTATGGCATAAGAGGCTTTCAATTTGCCGATGAGCTGTTTAACGGGAGTGTCGAAAGGGTTTTTGCACTCTGTGATGCCATAGAGGAGAACGGGCTCAACATTTTCTATATGGTAGGTGGTGCGAGGGTGGATAAAATCGATGAGAAGATGCTTAGACGTCTCAAAGAGACCGGGTGTGTAGAAATGAATTATGGCCATGAGTCTGGGTCAGATAAGATTCTAAAAGAATACCGAAAAGGTACTACGGCTAAGCAAAACAAAGAGGTCACCCTCCTTACGACAAAGAAAGTGGGATTAATCTGCCCGGTTCAGTTGGTAATCGGTTCTCCAGGGGAGACAGATGACACAATCCATGAGACGATCTTATTCTTGAAAGATGTAGATGCTTATCGCTATTCATTGAATTATCTCATTGCCCTGCCCGAAACACCTATCTGGGAGCACATTACGAAAAACCAGCTTGTTGCCGATGTGGAAAAGTATCTCGATATCATTGCGGAATATGGTGGTGCACCTTTGCTAAATCTCACTAAGATGCCTGATAAGATATGGAAGAGCTGGGGCGCTATAATTAGCAAAGAACTTGAACTTTATTACTGTAAAAAGAGAGGTTTAGGATTCCGCTATATTTATAAGCTGATATTTTTAACAGTATTACCCTTTATACCCCAGTGGTTTAAAGGGTTTGCAAAGCGCTTGATAAGTATCATAAAAAAAAGAGGAGATTAATTGTCCAAAATTAGCATGATAGGAAGAAACATCAGATTTATGATTCTGAATCGTATATCTGGGTTAATAATCACCTTCTTCATTTTCCCTTTCATAGTAAGGCACACGGGTCAGGAATTGTATGGAGTATATCTGATTGTTATGACGGTTACCGGATACTTCGGTATTCTCGATTTGGGGCTTATGTCAGCACTGACAAAATATGTTTCCGAATACAATGGGGTAGGTGATGTAAGGTCAATTAGTAGGATTATAAATGCATCGCTTTCCTTCTATGTCCTTATTGGTGTGGTAACAGCGCTTCTCCTCTTTGGCTGTTCCATATATTTCAACCGTATTTTTGGGATTGAGTCAAAGAATTTAGTATTAGCAAGGCAACTCTTTATGGCAGCAAGTATATCCGCTCTGTTCACCTGGCCTTTAAGCACATTCCGTGGAACCGTCGAAGGGTTAAACCTTTGGGATGTTGAAGCAAAAGTAAATATAATGATCCAAATTCTCAATGCCCTCTTTGCCGTTATTATTTTTACCGCAGGATACGGTATTGTGCTTTATTTTATTCTATCGCAGATGCTCAACATTTTTGGGGGAATAGCATTTTACCTAGTATCAAAAAAGAAGACACCATTTACTATAATATTCCCTTACTTGGATGTAAAAACATTCAGATTCATATTTAGCTTCAGTTCCTTCATGTTTTTAAGTTCTCTGGTTGGTATTGTTCTATTCCAGATACACAACTTTATAATAGGTTATTTTATATCTCTATCTGCAGTAACAATCTTTGCAGTGGCATACAACATCCAGAACTATTTTCGTACAATTAACTCGGCAATCGGTGCTCCACCCTGGACGATAGCATCTGCAATGGAAGGAAGGGGGGACTATGATGGACAGAGGACACTCTTATTCAAGGGAACTAAGTTTATGTCCGCAGTCTTTTTGCCTGTTGTTTTGATTATGTTTTTCTTTGCCGAACCTTTTATTAACTATTGGATGGGGACTGGTTTTCAGGAGAGTATCTTACCTGCAAGGATAATTATTCTCTTTTGGCTCTTCAACGGTACGATTGAACCGGCAGCGGGGATGCTTTCAGCGAAAGGTATAGTGAAAAAGTCTCTCTATATTCAGCTATTCGTGGCAATCGCAAATGTTGCAATAGGGCTGGCCCTGATAAAAATTATCGGTGTAACTGCGATAGCCCTCGGGTTGACTCTTTCGATGATTATTGTCGGTACCCCTCTATATCTCCAACTGTCATTAAAGAGCCTGAACATCTCCTTCATGGAATATTTCAATAAAGCCGTAAAAAGCAACTTCCTCTTGTATCTCTTCGTGACAGTTCTTTCTTTTGTTTTTTCGAGATACTGGTATCCCAAAAATATCTACTATACACTTTTTGAAATGGCGGTAATATATCTCATATCCTTGGCATCTTATTATGTTGTTGTTCTGAATAAAGATGAAAAGACAGAGATCAGAAGGCTTGCAGGTATAGAAGGTTTTTCTCTAAGGTAATTTTCTAATGAAAATAAGCAACGAGACAGCATAGAGAACAATTTAACACCTTTCATAGATTTTACCTAAGAAGATGATAAAAATAACACAGATTAAAGTGACTTTCTTATGGGTAGGCAATTGTGAAAATAATTCGTTATAAAAATGGTAATATGTCAGTATTCGGGTGTCTTGAAGATGGAGTTATTTATGATTTGACAGGTGATCCATTACAAGGGGCTCATAAGGGAGAATTGGTAGGCCCTTTGGATGTTGGATGGCTACTTGCACCCTGTGTTCCGCGTAAGATTATTGCTGTAGCCATAAATTTTCCCGGTATTGGCGGTTATTATCCTGACATGTCCGAACCTCTGGTATTTATTAAGCCATCTACATGCGTTGCCAATCCTGGACAAACGGTTATAAATCCTTTCCCTGATTTACCTTGGTGGGGTGAGGCAGAACTAGCCGTAGTAATAAAGAATAGGTTGCAAAATGCCTCTGCTGATGAAGTTTATAATGGAATACTTGGATTTACAATCGGCAATGATGTTACTGTTGAAAATATGGAAGAGAGAGACCATCACCTGGCAAGATCGAAGTGTCCTGATTCTTTTTGCCCAATTGGCCCATGGATAGATACTGACTTTGACACTTCTGATTGCTTAATAGAAGCTGTGCAAAACGGTGAAGTTATAAGAAGGGGACGTTCAAGCGAACAGGTTTGGCAATGGCCACGGATTATAAAATGGCTTTCAACATGGATTACACTTGAACCATGGGATGTTATATTAACCGGTAATCCTCCTGATACTGTAGGAATGAGGTTTCTTGCTGATGGCGATATATACATGGCGCGCATTAAAGGATTGGGAGAACTTACCAATCAATTCTTTTTAAAAAACACTTGAAAGGATTATTGCAATATGATTCAAACAAAATGTAGAATTTGCGGTAGTGAGGCAAACAGTTTAATTTATAACGGTCCAATCCGTGGCGGCGGTGTCGGTTCCGATACTGTTGCTGGATATCAAATCTGTCAATGCAACTCCTGTAAACTTGTCTTCTTGTATCCTATTCCAGATCATTTGGATGATTTTTATGAATCAGAGCAATATCGTTCGCAGTTTTTTGATGAAACAGGTGTAGACAGTATGCAACGGAAATACGATCGTGAACAAAGTGCACGAGTAGGCAGAATTGGTGTGGAAGTTTTAAGAAATAAAGTAGTTGCAGATTTCGGCGCCGGCCCGGGCCTTTTTCTTGATGCTATACAAGGTGTTGCCAAAAAGACTATAGCTATAGAACCTACCCGTCTGTATCAGGAATATTTCAAATCGAGAGGACATTTATATTATAGTTACGCTAAAGAGCTTATTGCCGATGCGGGGGAAGTAGATGTTGCAGTTTCTTTTGATACGATTGAACATATATATGATTTGAGAGAATTCGCAGAGCAAATATATAGCGTCCTTACAAGCAATGGCATATTCTTTCTTTCAATGCCCAATTTCAGAGATATGGTAAGAATAATCTGTCCGGAATCTTTCGAACCTTTTTTCTACCAGATATCCCATCTAAACTATTTTTGTGAAGATGCCGCATATTTACTTCTTAAAAATGCAGGTTTTACTAATATATCAGTTGGTTATCTCCATAAGTACAACGTAGACAATGTACTTCAATGGGCAAAGACAGGTAAACCAGGTGTTCTCAACACTGGTTCTGCCTTTGATGTACACTTTCATAATGTGTATCGTGCTGAAATAGAACGCTTGGGTATTGCAAGTCATTTGTTTATTGTGGCACATAAAGGATTGTAAAGGCTTTGTAGCTCTATATATCTCGTCGAGGTGTTAAATGAAGGCAATTGTTACAGGAGGAGCAGGTTTCATAGGGAGTCATTTGACGGAAAGGTTGTTACTTGAAGGGTGGACGGTCTTGGTTGTTGACAATCTCTCTTCTGGTTATTTTCATAATGTTCCACCGGGGGCCGAGTTTTTGTGGTTGGATTTGACAAACGAAGATGCCATCGATATGCTCCCAAAAGAGGGGGTGGATGCTGTTTTTCATTTAGCCTCTCATGTTGGACAGGAACTATCTTTTCAGAGACCGATATATGACTTCAAAGCTAATGCTCTCTCAACACTCCTGTTGCTGAAATGGTGCGTTAGCTGCCGGGTGAAGCAATTCATTTTCGCCAGTTCTGTGAATGTCTACGGAAACGTCAAGGAGATGCCGATCAAGGAAAGTGCCCCAATTGATCCTCCATCGCCGTATGCGGTCGGGAAAATATCATCGGAATATCTGTGTAAAATCTATCAGGATTTTGGTGTAAATACGACGTGCCTGCGACTTTTTAACGTATACGGGCCTCGACAGGATATGCGAAACATGTTGCAGGGTATGGCCAGTATCTACATGGCCTACGTAGCCCAAAATAAACCTGTTTTTGTCAGGGGCTCCAGTGATAGATTCCGGGATTTTTCTTATGTAGGAGATGTGGCGGATGCATTTTACAGATGTCTCAACGAAAATGCTTACGGCAAGACCTATAATATTGCAAGCGGATACAAGACATATGTATGGCAGTTGATCGAAATGATCATCAATGCCTTTGGCTATGATACTTTCACATACCCGATACAGTATGGTGAACCGACAACCAATGATCAGTTCGGTTTCTACGGTGACAGTTCCCTGATTAGGGAGCAATTAGGTTGGGAGCCAACAGTTGATCTTGAGGAGGGAATAGGAAAGATGGCGCAGTGGGTTCGAGAGTCTGGTTTATTCACATCATAACAGAGGACGGGGTATGCATATTAATAGTACATTGCTGTTTGAGAAATATTGCAAAAACTTATTTTCTCCTAATTCCCTTGTACTTGAAATCGGTCCCAATAAATATCCATCAACGTATAATGAAATAGTAGGTCTCGGTAACATTAATTGGCAAACATTAGATATTGTCCCCAATAATAATTTAACATATCTTGCAAACAGCGAATATACATTTCCAATTCCTGATAATACATTTGATGTGGTTTTTTCAGCTCAAGTGATAGAGCATGTAAGAAAACCATGGATTTGGATTAAGGAATTAACCAGAGTATCTAAGAAAGGTGGATATGTTATAATTATTAATCCGGTGAGTTGGCCCTATCACCAAGCCCCCGTTGACTGTTGGAGAATCTACCCTGAAGGTATGCATGCTCTTTATGAAGAAGCAGACCTTCATGTTGAATTAAGTGAAATGGCAACGTTAGAACCGGCTCGTTCGAGAAATATGATTCCCGGACATGGAGCAGTGGATAAATCAGTTACAAAACTGAAGTATGGTTGTAAAAAACGCTATTTTGAAGAAGAAAAGGTTATGAGCTTAAAATCACTTATGATAAAAATTATTGGATGGCCGGTTACATGGTCTATTGATGTCGTGACTATAGGCACTAAAATATGATTTTTTATCAAAAAAATATAACAGCTTTGAGCAGGCATTTTCCCATGTCTCTGCGAGAGTAAAGCAGGGATATAATTGTTATTAAGTATATCCCTGCTTTCCAGGGTGCATCAAAGTTTATTTGTGGCGTTGTCGTCACAGGAGGATGTTTATGAGAGTAATTGTAGGTATTCCCGTCCGGATGGGCTCTTCCCGGTTTCCGGGTAAGCCTTTGGCAAAGATACTTGGGATGCCAATGATAGAACATGTTTATAAGAGGTGTCAGCTTGCCGAGTCTATTGATGACCTTTTTGTTGCTGCCTGCGATGATGAAATAAGAAATGTGGTTCTCGGGTTTGGTGGCAAGGTATTCATGACAGATAAAGAAATTCCCCGGCCTGGGCTGCGGGTGGCGGAGGCTTGCCGACAACAAGAAATCTCCGATGATGACATCGTGGTTGTAGTTCAGGGCGATGAACCGCTCCTTCATCCGGGAATGATAAATCTGGCGGTGGAGCCGTTAGTTAAGGATCCAAGTATCCAATTACTAACCCTTGTAGCCGAGGCAAATGAGACAGAATGGCTTGATCCCAATGAAGTAAAAGTGGTCACGGACCTGCGGGGAGACATTCTGTATATGACACGAACACCCATCCCTTCAAACACCAGGAATAGAATAGGGCCGAGACTCAAGCAAGTGGCCGTCATGCCCTTCAGAAAAAAGTTCCTGCTTGAATTTCAAGATATGACGCCAACGCCGTTAGAGATCGCCGAATCGATTGAGCTTCTGCGGGCTGTGGAACATGGCGTCAAAGTCTGTACGGCCCTGTCTCGCTATATGAGCGTTTCCGTGGATACCGAACATGATCGCCAGGAGGCTGAAACGATCATGGTGAAAGATGAATTTTACAGGCAATACGGATTACAGGCATAAAGAGAGGAATATTATGGGCAGAATCAATTATTTAAAGGCAAAATTAAAGGCTGGCAAAAGGGTATTCGGCACCTGGTCTATGCTCGGCTCTCCAACGGCAATGAACGCTATTGGCCATGCCGGTGTGGATTTCATTGTTATTGACATGGAACATGGACCTATGGGTTTTGAAACGGTGGAAGCTCAGCTTTATGCCGCAGAATCTGCCGGCTCCACCCCCATCGTTCGTCTTGGGGAAGCCAATGAACAGGCAATCCTTCATGCCCTTGAAATCGGGGCACAATCATTGATGGTCTCCCATATATCGAACTCGGAAGAGGCTTCCAGGATTGTGAAGACCACGAGGTATTATCCCGAGGGAGAGAGGGGTCTTTCCCCCTTTACCCGCAATCATGGTTACTCTGATGAGGGCATAGCAGAGAAACTGCGATTCGCAAACGAACAGATGTTTGTCGGTGTGCTAGTGGAAGGAGAAGAAGGTCTCGACAAGCTCGAAAAGATATGTGATGTGGAAAACCTGGATATGGTTTATCTTGGCGTGTATGATATCTCTATGGCTGTGGGAACCCCAGGAGATGTCAATAATCCGAAGGTTATCAAAATTGTCCGTGATTGCGTAAAGATGATAAATGAAAAAGGACTTATCGCTGGTTCTGTTGCCCGTGATAAGAGATATTTACAGCTTCTTGTGGAAACGGGGTTCCATTTCATATCTTACCGGGCTGACTCCGCTATACTACGCGAAGGTTTTGAAACAGCACGGGGATGGTTTGAAGACTTCCTGCGGGGATGATTTATGACAAAAAATAAGATGCTTAATGTCGGTATTGCAGGATACGGAACCGTGGGCAAGAGAAGGAGGCAGTTCATTGATCTTAACCCTAATATGATTACTACTGCTGTAAGTGATATAAGTTTTGGTCAACCAAGTACTGCACAAGATGGAGTGAAATACTACCCGACTTATCATGGGCTCTTCAATGAGAATCTCGATGTTCTGTTTGTCAGTCTGCCCAATTATCTTGCTGCCGAGGCCACCATAGCCGGACTGGAAAAAGGCCTGCATGTATTCTGTGAAAAACCGCCTGGAAGGGTTGTTCGGGATATCCGGGATGTTATCGCCGTTGAAAAAAGGCAGCCCCGTCTTAAGTTGAAGTATGGTTTCAACCACCGCTACCATGAGTCAGTGAAAGAGGCGAAACGCGTTATCGAATCGGGACAGTATGGTGAAATTATCAACTTGAGAGGGATTTACGGAAAGAGCAGCATTATTTCCTTCGACAAGGGCTGGCGTTCAGAGCGGAAATATGCAGGGGGAGGAATACTCCTTGACCAAGGAATCCACATGCTTGACATGATCCGCTATTTTGCCGGTGAGTTTGAAGAAATTAAGAGTTTTGTCTCGAACAGTTATTGGCGCCATGATGTAGAGGATAACGCTTACGCTCTCATGCGGAATAGCGAGGGATGCGTCGCCATGCTGCATTCAACGGCCACACAGTGGCAGCACAAGTTCAGACTTGAAATTACTTTGAGAGAGGCGCTTCTGGAGTTGTCGGGCATTCTCTCAGGCACAAAGAGCTATGGAGATGAGCGTTTGAAAATCATACCCAAAAAAGATGGTTCATCGGTTGGGTCGTTTCTTGAGACAACCAATTCATATCTCGACGACAACTCCTGGCAATATGAGGTCGATGAATTTGCAGATATTGTTATCAATGATAAAGTGGTGATGAGCGGAAATAGCGGCGATGCCCTCAAGGTGATGGAGTTGGTCTATAAAATTTATTGTGCAGATAACAAGTGGCAAGAAGCTTTTAATATTCAGCTTCCATAAAAAAGAGGGGATTGAAAAATACAATGAACAACATTGATAGGTTGTGTAACGATTCGCAAAGTGCGGGTGTGTTTGCTCACGGTTATTTAAATTATTTGAAGCGGGTGCTGGACTCCATTACACCGGAGTCGATTGATGAGCTTGTAGAAGAGTTCGAAAAAGCCCGGGCAACCGGAAATACGATATTTGTTGCCGGAAATGGTGGTTCTGCCACTACAGCAACAACTATGGCCAATGATATCGGATTTGACATCATCAAAAAGACCGGCACGGATAAACCATTCAGGGTATTAGCGTTAACAGACAACGCATCGGTGATTACGGCAATCGCAAATGATGTAGGGTATAAAAATGTTTTCCTTAATCAATTGAAGATTCACTATCGTCAGGGCGACAGATTATTGGCAATATCCGCAAGTGGCAATTCTTCTAATGTGGTAAATACAGCAAAATGGGTTAAAGAACAGGGGGGGCGTGTCATAAGTTTTGTCGGGTTCACAGGGGGTATGTTGAAGGAAATCTCTGATGTTGTTGTTCATGTAAAATCGGAAGCCGGAGAGTATGGCCCGGTTGAAGACGCACATCTGGTACTGAACCACATTCTTGCGCACTGGTTTCAGTTCAAACTACACAAATAAAATCCAATACTTTAAAAGGATAGGTTCAAATGGGGCAAAAATTATCGGGACTTAAAGCACTTGTCACAGGCGGTACAAGGGGTATAGGGCTGGCTGTTGCAAAAATGCTGTACGATAATGGAGCCACGGTAACAGTTACAGGGACGAGAGAGGGTGTTCGCATCCCGGAAGGCTTCTTGTACAGGGCAGTTGATTTTCTCGATCATGAGAGAATGAAAAATTTTGTCGAAGAAGTCGGGGAAATGCAGATCGATATTCTAATTAATAATGCCGGAATTAACAAGATAAGCAAGTTTAAAGACATTGATATAAATGATTTTGACAGAATCCAACATGTAAATGTTCGTGCACCTTTCCTTCTTTGCCGGGCTGTTATACCAGGTATGATAAAAAATGGTTGGGGAAGGATTGTCAATATGAGTTCAATTTTTGGAAAAGTAAGTAAAGAATACAGAGGCTCCTACTCAGCAAGTAAGTTTGCACTTGATGGAATAACAGTAGCTTTGTCTGCGGAAGTTGCAAAGTATGGTATTTTGGCTAATTGTGTTGCTCCTGGCATAATCGATACCGAATTGACCCGTAACGTACTTGGTGAAAAAGGCATGACAGAGATTGTTTCCAAGATACCAATAGGACGTTTAGGGAACACTGAGGAAATAGCTGCTTTTGTGACATGGCTTGCCGGTCCCGAAAACACTTATATCACTGGTCAGAATATTGCAATTGATGGGGGTTTTACCCGTGTCTGATCAGCTTGTTATTAAATCGCACAGAGGGGAATATACAGTTTTGTTTGATGAAGGTGCGATGGTACGTTTAAATAACGATGACCTGTCCGGGCGTCACTTTATCGTAGATGAAAAGGTTGCCGCATTGTATAAAGATGAGTTGAATAATGTAATTTCATTCAAATCTGTTTTAATTATTGAAGCAAATGAGAAAAACAAATCTCTTGATGTATTTCCCTTTTACGTAGAGCATCTTGTTTCTCATGGTGTTCGTAGAGATCATGCGCTTGTCGCGATAGGCGGAGGCGTAATACAGGACATTGCATGTTTTCTTGCCGCCACCATGCTGAGAGGATTGAAATGGCATTTCTATCCGACAACGCTTCTCGCTCAGGCCGATTCATGCATCGGGTCTAAGAGTTCGATAAATGTCGGGAGAATTAAGAATATTCTCGGTACATTTACGCCACCGGAAGAAACATTTATCTGCCTTCATGTCCTTCAAACATTGGAGAAAAAAGAAATATGCTCCGGAATAGGGGAGATGCTGAAAGTGCATGCAATCGATTCCCCGGAATCTTTTGACAGGATAGCCTCCGATTATGAAAACATGCTTGCGGATTTTTCCGTGATGCAGAGCTACATATATAAATCATTGGAGATAAAGAAAGCCATAATCGAGTTGGATGAATTTGACAAGGGTCCGAGGAATATCATGAACTATGGCCACAGCTTTGGCCATGCCGTAGAATCGGCTACAGGTTTTGAAATACCTCACGGTATTGCAGTTAGTATGGGAATGGATATGGCGAACTATTTTGCGACATGCGGAGGTTTCTCCAATATGGACCATTACAGGCGAATGCACCCGATCCTCAGGAAAAACTATTCCGGATATGAAACGACTGACGTACCCCTGAAGAATTTTATGTCGGCCATCGGGAAGGACAAGAAGAATACCGATGCGCAGCTACGCCTGATCCTGCCGGACAGGGAAGGGAAGATCGTTGCACAATTATGTTCCAATAATGGGATGTTTCGAGAGGTATGCGCCGAATATCTCTCACACGAAAGGAAGAGATGAAAAAGAAAATCCCAGTAGTGGTTGCTTCCCGCTCCTTTTCCAACCAACCAGTGCTTCGTGAGGAATTGTTGGCCAAATACTTGTATGTGACATTCAACGAAAACGGAAGAACTCTTTCAGGCAAAGATCTCATAAACTTTCTTCGGGGCCACGAGAAAGCAATCACAGGCCTCGAGGTGATAGACGATGCTGTTTTATCGGCACTCCCTGAGTTAAAGGTAATCAGTAAATATGGTGTTGGGCTTGATATGATAGATATTGATGCAATGGAAAGACATGGTGTTTTGCTTGGCTGGACGGGTGGTGTAAATAAACGTTCTGTAGCCGAATTAGTAATATCTTCAATAATATCTTTATTGCATAGGGTACCTTTAGCCTGCAACGAAGTAAAGACAGGTAAGTGGTATCAGATTAAAGGGAAACAGTTAACTGGGAAAACAGTTGGTATAATAGGGTGCGGCCATGTTGGTAAAGAGGTTGCTGTTTTACTCAAGCTTTTTGACTGTAAAATTTTGTCTTGCGATATTCTTGATTTTCCTGAGTTTTATGAGAAATATGGAATTATTCCTATGAACCTTGAAAATCTGGTTGGAGAATCCGATATCGTTACTTTACATGTACCACTAAATGACTCTACGATTAATATCTTAAATTCAGAAATATTGAACCTTATGAAAGCAGGTTCCTTACTTATCAATGCTGCTCGTGGCGGTTTGGTAGATGAGATAAAGTTGAAAGAGATGCTAAAAGATGGGAGAATCGGAGGTGCAGCATTAGACGTATTTTTACAAGAGCCTCCAAGTGATATTGAACTAATAAATTTACCAAATGTTATTGCAACACCCCATATTGGAGGAAGCACAGAAGAAGCTATTCTTGCCATGGGTAGGGCAGCAATTAAAGGGCTTGATACTGCAGGCCGTCCATCATCTGTATTGCATCGAAAATAAATTGCAAAAAGGAAAGGGCTGTGAATTATCTTTCTATTCTTTGGAGAATTGGGTGACGGTGGTTTGTATAAATATGACCTTTTTCAGTAAAAGTTATGTTCAATTATTAAAAAACCTCATCATTACATAGTGTCTAAAAGCTGCCAAGAAATGATTTATTTATGTAGTGCATTTGTGCAACCCGAGAGCATTAATGGGAAGCTAAGTGTTGAATTAAGAAAAGTAAATTCTGCTCCTGCTCAATGGTTATTTCTCGGCCGTGATTACTTGCGTTTCAAAAAGTGGAATGAAACCCTCGGCCCTGACTGGCAACGGTTGAACTATAGCAAACAGTTGCAGTCATTGGCATTGAAATGGCGTAATCCCTATCTGGATTGGCTTACTGAGCTCGGGAAGCAAAACAATAATCTTACCTGGTGGAGCTCATCAATTTCAGAACGTAATACATACGGCGATTCTCTTTATCATTCAATCTGTTATTTACAGATTGGTTTGGACCTTCTTAAAGTGAAGACCCATCCTTTATTGGTTGTTGTCGAGAGCAGGGCTGTACTTTGTGCCCTCGCAAGACATCCAGCAATGCGAGGAAGGGTGCGCGTGTTCCATTCTTGTATGAGCTTACTGAAGAATACTCTCAAATGGCCTGCTTCTTGGGTTCTCTATTTTCTGGATGGATTACAAGCTTCTATAGATGCGTGCATTACACGCCGTGGACTTGCCTCGATACCGCTGCGTACCGAAAAACCGAGAGTGCTGATACATAGTTGTATGGATGATAGCTATTTCGGCAACGACGGTACACCGCATGATCGCTATTTTGGAAACCTTGCTATTGAACTGCGCTGTCGCGGTTATGACGTCATGACCATGCCATGGCTCTATAATCTTAAGCGTTCAAGGCGAAAAGCGTTTGCCTGGTTTCGCTTATATCCTAACCAATATCTGATACCGGAAGATTTTTATTCATTTTTGGATTATGTCTGGGCGGCGGGGATTGTCATGCGGCAAATGTTTTTACTTTCAGGATGTTACACTTTTCAAAACATGGATATAACTCTTCTGGTCCGTGAGGCACGATGGCGGCAATCACACCGCATCGGGGCGGCCCAATTTGTGCTTTATTATCGGCTGATAGAGAAACTTTCCCGGAGTGGTATGAATCTGGACGTTTTCATCGACACTTTCGAAAACATGATTGCTGAAAAGCCCCAAGTCATGGGTTTTCAAAAGTACATGCCTGGAGTAAAAACGGTCGGTTTTCAACATGGTATTGAGACTTATCCATTAATGCTCTGCCTTTTTACTACGTTAGAGGAAGCCGCCTTTGCCCCACACCCCGATGTTATTATTTGTAATTCTCCACATATGTTAGCGAGAATGACACAGATGGGTTTTCCTATACAAAAGTTACGCGTGGGACCTTCTCTCCGATATCAACATTTGATGGGGGATTTTCCATTGCCAGCTACTGAACCGAATAAAATACTGGTGATCTTACCACTAGGTGCGGATAACGTTGCTGAGATGATGGATTTGCTGCATCAATCTTTTTCGGATCCAGAAGGCATAGAATTCTGGTTGAAGCCTCATCCCATGTTCAGCCGGAAAGAGCTGCAAAAAGCTATTGGTCTGTTGCCCAGTCATTTTTCCTTGGTAGAAGGTAATATGGATCTGTGGCTTTCCCGCGCATCCTGTACTGTTGTTACTGCCAGTACATCAGCATTAGAGGCAGCGTTGACAGGGGTCCCTGTAGTGCTTATTGGTCGGGAAACAGATTTTGATCTTAACCCTTTGGCTTGGTTTCCAGAATTTGCGCCGCCTATTCATTCGCCACATGAATTAAGAGAACATGTGCTTCGATGCCTTAACATGAGTCAGACGGAACGAGATGGACTCCGAATATGGGCACAAAAACTCCGAAAGCGGGCAATTTCACCGATCACCGACGAAACAGTGACTGCCTTTGTGCAGTAGCGCTCTTCGGTAAGCTCTTAAAAGGGGATGGGAGTGAACTCTAAACAACCTGCTTTTTCTGCCACCGCGCTTTTCTGCAAGGGTTTTTGGAAAGATATCCAGAACGTTGAATATAATATCGTTCATTTTTATCTCCAAAGATATACTGGAGGCTATCATTAACACGATACTCAACATAGGTTATGGCCTGTCCCATAGGCTTCTTTCAATGATCTCGCCCGAGTGGGCAAGATTGAGAAATATTGTAAAAACGACAAGATCCTACGATATGACAGAAGAGGAGAATGAACAATTTTTTTTGAAGATATATATGCATTACATCAACGAAATGATCGGGTATAATTTTGGAGACAAAAGACTCGATATTCTCGATGCAGGATGCGGTCAGGGCAGGATCGCAATCCCGCTGGCAAAGATGGGACACAGGGTAACGGGTATTGATGTAACGCAGCATGCCATAGACAAAGCTCGATTGAATGCGGAGTCCGAGAAGGTGCAGATCAATTTTATTTCAGGGGGCATCGAAGCCGTAATCGGCCGTTTTCCTCCCGAATCGTTCGATTGTGTTATTTCTACCGAAGTGCTTTATATGGTGAGCGATTACGAAAAGGTTATAGAAAGCCTGGCGCTGTCGGCAAGAAGTTACGGCCTCGTAATCCTGTCGTTGAGGTCGAAGCTGTACTATGCCCTCGTATTCCTTTTATGTAATCGGATTGAAGAGGCCGCAAAACTCGTTATAGGGGGAGAGAACTATACGAATGAAGGTTTCTCGAACTGTCAAAGCCGGGAAGAGATGGTGCGGCTGATGGAAAAAAACGGTCTCAAGGATATTAAAACGAGAGGCATAGGTGTTTTATCGGGCATCGAGGGCGATCCCCAATCAAGGTTTGCAATCCCTTCACAGATAAAACAGGGAGACTTGGATGTGCTTCTAAAAATGGAGATCAGATTGGGTGAACAATTCAGTGAAAATGCAAGATATGTATTGGTAAGCGGCGTAAAAAAAGGCAATGACAGTCAATAAAGATTTTCTATATACACGGAGGTTATAGGGCGATGATTCCAATACAACGACCTTCTCTCGGGGCCGAAGAACTCGAAGAAGTCAAAAAGGTGTTTGACACGGGCTGGCTTGGCCTCGGTTCTGTGGTCTCTGAGTTTGAAAACAGGATTAAATCATATTTGGGAGCGAAACATATAGTTGCCGTCAATTCCGGAACAACAGCCCTTCACGTAACGTTGGATGCCTTCGGCATCGGCGAGGGCGATGAAGTGATAGTGCCGTCTCTCACGTTCTGTGCAAGCATTGAGGCCATAACAGCATTGAGGGCAACCCCTGTTTTTTGTGATATCGATCTCAATACGTTGAATATTGACGAAAGGGATGCAGAGAAAAAGATTACTTCCAGGACAAAGGCTATTATGCCAGTGCATTATTGCGGTAATCCGTGCAACATGGATTATCTGATGATGCTGGGCAAAAAACACGACATACTTATTATAGAAGACGCCGCCCATGCTTTCGGTACGTCCTATAAAGGGAGAAAAATAGGAAGTTTTGGCAATGCCGCCTGTTTCAGCTTTGACCCGATAAAGAACATAACATGTGGTGAAGGCGGTGCGGTGGCCCTTGATAATGATGAAATTGCCGATATTATCAGAAAGAAAAGAAATCTGGGAATAGACAAAGATGCCTGGCAACGCTATGAAGGACGGCAAAGCTGGTTTTATGAGGTGAAAATCCAAGGTTACCGGTATCATATGAGCAACATTAATGCCGCTATCGGTCTGGCCCAACTTAAAAAACTGGATAGTTTTGTTGAGAGAAAACGTCGCGTCATAGAACGTTATAATGGGCATTTCGCAGATATGGACGGGCTTAGGCTGCTTCAGTGGAATATCAGCGAGGTGTCGCCATTTTCATACATGGTGCGCGTAATGAAGGGAAAACGGGACGAAATGATCGATTTTCTGCTGACAAAGGGCGTCAGCACCGGCGTACATTACATACCGAACCATATCCAGCCGCTTTTTAAGCAATATACATGCGCCTTGCCTGCAACGGAAAGGGTTTGGAAAGAGATAATCACATTACCGCTCTTTTATGATATGACTGATGCTGATGTGCAAAGAGTGATAGAGTCAGTTAAGGAGTTTTTCGCTTAAAATGGAACAGATGCCGAAAGTCAGTGTAATCATGAATTGTTATAACGGAGAAAAATATCTCCGTGAGGCAATCGACAGTATTTATGCCCAGACATACACTAACTGGGAGATTATATTTTGGGATGATGCATCTTCTGACGGTAGCGCCGAAATTGCAAAAAGCTATGACAGTAGATTAAGGTATTTCAGAGGGAAGAAGTCAATCTCGCTGGGTCAGGCGCGAAACATGGCTTTGGAGAAAGCCGAGGGGGAATTAATTGCATTTCTGGATCAGGATGATCTATGGATGCCGGATAAACTGGAAATGCAAATTCCGTTGTTTCAGACCGATAATGAAATTGGCATTGTGATTGCAGACGCATATAGGTTTGGCGATAAAGGATTCAAAGTTCATCGGATTTATGGAAAGAAAAAGCCGCCGACAGGATTTGTTTTTAGAGAACTTCTCAAAAGTTATTTTATTCCTTTACCTACAGTAATTATTCGGCGTAAAACGCTCGAGTATCTAACCTACTGGTTTGATGAACGCTACACCATGAATGAAGAAGCCGATTTATTTATCAGAATTGCATACAACTATAAGCTTGCCTATGTGGATAAACCTTTGGGAAAAGCGAGAATACATAACGACTGCTGGACCTTTTCCCATCCTTTATCACTACCTCACGAATGGAAGATGATAATTGACACATATGCTCAAATGTTTGCTGACTTTCATGATAATTACTCTGATGAAATCAGATATTTAAAAGCAACCATTGACGTTTATCTGGCTAAGGTTGATCTTGCACAGGGAAAGAACCGCGATGCGCGACGGAAGATATTTCCGCACATTAACTGCGGATACAAGTTTATTTTATTCTACTTTATATGCTTCTTCCCTCATGGAATATGGAAGACAATAGAAAAATTGCGAGGTCAAAGACCGGCCTAAATGCAGCATAACATCAAAAATGGACTGGTTCTTCGTGAAGCTGAGTTTGATGATGAAAGGGCTGTACAAGCCCTTTGCCTTCGTAACGGCATGTTCGGCGAACAAAGTGAATTGGCTTGGCAATGGTTTTGGCTTGACAATCCATTCTGCCCTGAAGGTTGGCCTTTAGGCTGGGTATTGGAAGCAAATAATGAGATTGTAGGGTTTATCGGAAACATTCCAAGGTCTTATTCATATAAAAGAAAACAATTAATAATAGGCGCAGCGCATTCTTTTACTGTGGATGAAGGTTTTCGTAGCAGCACCTTTCAACTGCTTGCAGCATTCTTTACCCGCAATCCTGCCGATGTTCTCCTTTTTTCCAGCGCTAACGAGTTGGCTGGGCGGCTTTTTCGAGTAGCAGGCGCAAAAATGCTTCCCCAGGAAGATTATAACCACTCATTATTTTGGGTAATTTCCGGGGCGGACTTTGTTGCATCGGTGTTGCGCAAAAAGGGTTATGGCAAAGGCATTTCAACAATGATCGGTGGATTCTTAGGCCCTGTTTTTGCAATAGAGAGAATATTTAAAAAGCGCTGGAGGTTGTATCAGCATTCGGGGGTTCAATTTGTGCAGCCACGCGAAGTCTCTTCGGAATTTGATACTTTCTGGGAGTCACTAATTAACGAAAGATATAATTGTTTCCTTGCCAGACGTGATGGCGATGCGATAAGATGGCAGTTTGGCCATCCTGCAGCGTCTCATAGGCAGCCAATAATTTTATGCATTCGGATAAACGGTCAATTAAAAGGATATGCCGTTTTGACCCGCTGGGACTCGCCCGAGTTGGAATTAAAAAGAATGATGATTACGGATTTAATTGCATTGAATAATAATCCGGATATAATTAGAGATTTGGTCGCTGCTGGATATAGATATGCCCGAGACGAAGAGGTTCACGTACTTCAAATGATGGGATTCCCGCCTTTTATTCGCAAAATAATAGAAATACTCAAACCGATCAAGCAGCCTTATACTGTCTGGCCCTTCTGGTATTTTACAAAAGACGCCAATGTTACTGCATGCCTTGCTCGTCCGGAAAACTGGTATGCTTCTATGATGGACGGAGACTCTACCCTATGAATGCTAATGGTTATAATGATAAAGTGGCTCATAAATGGCACGTTGGTGATAGGCGTGAAATCACACATCAATTTACTCAGGGCGATCTTAACGCATTTGCAGACTTGACTGGAGATCAAAACCCAATTCACATGGATGGGCTCTATGCATCCCATTCAGCAGTTGGGGGACAGGTAGTACATGGGATGCTGGCTGCATCATTCATATCTACTCTGATCGGTATGGAAATTCCCGGACCGGGGGCGCTTTGGAATACATTTCAGGTTAACTGGCGCGAGATGATACGACTCGGTGATACTTTGTGTTTTAGCGCCACCATTTCAGCTATTAATACTGCTTTAAATATGCTTGTTCTAAAAATTGTCGGTTGTGATATTAATGATGCCAATAGGGTATTTGTTGATGGGATTGCAAAAGTGATGCTTATTTCACACAAGGATAATCAACAACCTCTTAGCATATCTGTGTGTGATGCACCGGAAGATAATACTTCTTTAAGGCGGGAGCCCAGGCCAGTTGAGGAGTGTTCCATTGGAACCTTGGAAAATAATAATAAGGCCCGGATGTCTGATGTGCTATCGGGAAAAATAATTGTTGTAACAGGTTCAACCGGTGTTCTTGGATCAGCTATCTGTCAAAGATTGGTTCGCGATGGCGCCAGGCTCTTACTGTGGGGCAGAGATAACGATAAGCTTACTTCAATAAGCAGGATGCTGGGAAAATCAGTTGCAGGTGTAGTGGCCTGTGATTTATCCGATATAGCTTCTGTAACTCATAAAGCCGGTATTATCTCTCAAAACTATAATATTTTTGGTATTGTTCATGCCGCAGCCTCACGGCTGAGCAGCTTGAATGTAATCGATGCAAAAAATATGGAAGCGTTATGTAATCACTGGACAGTTGAAGTGCTCTCATTGCAAGCGCTTGTAACGGCATTTATGAGCTCCGAAAAAAGGATACCTGGACGATTTATTATCGCTGTGTTAACACAGGCGGTATTCGATACGCCGCCTGCAAAAATGTCAGCCTATGTATCTGCGAAAATGGCATGCTGGAGTTTGATTAGAAGTTTTGCACTTGAGTTGGGCCCAAAAGGTATCCGTAGCAATGCTGTATCGCCCGGTCTCATGGAAACCCCTTATTCTGGCAACATTTCTGCTATAGCAAAGAAAATTGAGGAAGCTTCAAACCCTTTGCGAAGATTATGTGAACCTCAGGATGTAGCAGAAGCCATTGCTTACCTTTGTAACCCACTTGCGGGGTTTCTAAATGGCGTTAATTTACCGGTTACTGGTGGGTTACGAATGCCATGATAGTATTGCCGCATGAAATAATAGATATTTTTCACAACAAGCAATTTTATGAAATTGGGAGGATCTGATTCATGGTTTTCGATATACTTCCGCCAATTCAATGGCCTTCAGCCATGCGCCATACAATACAAAAAGAAATGGAAAGTAATACTTTAGGCGCAGTGCGCAAATGCCTTTCATTGATTGCAGGTTTGGATAGTGCGATACAAGGTAAGCCATTCAAACTTGGTATTTTGCGAACCTTTACCGTGGAGACAATGTTAGACCATCTTCATCTGGCACTCTCTTGTATCCCATGTCAGCCCGAAGTGATCGTGGGCGAGCTTGAAAATATAGAACAGGAATTATTTAATTATGATTCTAAGTTTCTTGCTTCTGAGCCCGATATGATTTTGATTTTATGGAGAATGGAGGACCTTTATCCGCTTCTTGCGTGGGAAGCCGACACAATGAGCACAGAACAACGTCGCAATGCCTATGAAGTTATGAATTCCAGAATAGGAGATATTGTCTCATCCTATCAAGGTGCTGCTCCACTTTTTTTATCTACGTTTTTCGCTCCGGATTTGTGGAAAGAAAGGTTGCATGATTTTCATCGTCCCTTTGGAGTAAATGAAATTGTTCGACGGCTTAACATTGATCTTCATGATCTTGCCTCATCCGGCAAAATCAGTATATTTGATTTTTCCCAGTGGGTTTCAACGAATGGCTCAACGGCGGTGTTTGACCTTAAAATGGATTTCTTCGCACGTCAACCCATTGCTGCCCGTTATATGTACTCTTTTTCGGCTGAGATAGCTCGTCTTGTAACAGCTATTGTGAAACCTCAAGCGAAGGTTCTTGCTGTTGATCTTGACCATACACTCTGGGGAGGTGTTCTGGGTGAGGATGGCATATCAAGACTGAAAATCGGAAATGATTACCCGGGCAATATTTACCGTCGAATACAACAGTTTGTTTTGTCCTTGAAGCATCGAGGCATTTTACTTGTTTTGTTGAGTAAAAATAATCCTGAAGATGTTGAACAAGCATTTAGTACACTTATGGATATGCCACTGAAATTGGAGGATTTTTCTATCATTAAAGTGAACTGGAAGGAAAAAAGTCAGAACCTTATTGAAGCAGCAAGGGAACTTAATGTGGGGATCGATAGTTTCGTTTTTGTTGATGACCAGCCTTTTGAGCGGGAACAGATGTTCTTTGCCTTACCTGAAGTTCAAGTTCTGTCAGTAGGAAAGGATCCTCTGTCTATTTATACCGCATTGTTAAAATGTTCAAGTTTTGATACTGTCAGAATTAGTCAGGAAGACATCACGCGCGCACAAGACTATCAGCTACAGTTATTCAGAAAAAAGCTTGAGACGAGTTGCAGTCCCGATGACTTTCTAAAAAGTCTCGGCCTAGAGGCTATTATCCGTCCGGTGGACGAAAGCAGTTTACAGAGAGCCCATCAGATGCTCGCTAAGACTAACCAGTTCAATCTTACAACCCGTCGACACAGTGAGGCTAAACTCCGTAAAATGATAGATATGCCTGGTAGCATACTGTTGACGCTCTCTTTGAGTGACCGGTTTGGAGATCAAGGTATTGTAGGATTGTGTATAGTACTGAAAGATCAAGATACCGACAGCGCAGAGCTTGATTCGTTCTTATTGAGTTGTCGTGCCATAGGACGTGGCGCGGAAGATGCGCTTTGGAGCAGCCTTCTGAAAAAAGTTTCATTAATGGGGTTTAGACAGCTCAAAGCGGCATATTATGCTTCACCAAAGAATTCTCAAGTTTCGAACCTTCTGGATCGATGGGGTATGAAACGTGTGCATGAGAATTCTCATGGCGTTGAGTATGCTCTTGAATTGCCAACAAAGATTAATTTACCGGACTGGATAAACATAAATGAAATATCTTAGAATCCTATCTTATAGAGAGTGGTAAAATGAATAATTCTGAAAAACTAATTTCAGCAATAGCCGGTGTATTAAATCTTTCAGTTGATCAAATAAATGATAATTCCGATCAGGACTCACTTCCAGGTTGGGACTCACTGGCCATGGTGAACTTGATTATGGAACTGGAGACCCTATTTAATATTTCCTTTGATATTCTCGAAATCGCTGAATTTAAATCAGTACATATAATAAAACTTTTTTTAGAGAATAAGGGTGTGACATTTTAATATGGTGCATTGTCATATTTATATACAAATGATGCCTTTATCATGACATTTCAGCAGATGACGGGCTGGCGTTGCATTATTGAAAACGTGTTTAGCACAATATATGGTCTGAGTCATCGCATATCAGGAAACACCGTGCATGGTTTTCGGATAATCATGTACCACGCGGTGGGCACCCCTGTTCCTGATGATATTCGCTTGATGTATAACATTAAGCCTAATGTTTTCAGAGCGCATATGGAAGTACTTGCCGATCTTAACACTGGCAGAGTGGTTCCCCTGACGCAGTTGCCTGATGTTGGAATCTCGGTGACTTTTGATGATGGTTATCGGGATAATCTCGAAGTAGCTGCTCCGATACTTGAACGATTAGGTATACCGTTCACCGTTTTCGTCACTCCAGGGTTCGTTCAATCAGGCAACTCTATCTATCTTTCTGTCAGTGCATTGCGAGATATGGCAAGTGTTCCTGGTGTTACTATTGGTGCCCATGGTTACACACACCGGCGTCTCACCGATTGTGATACTAACGAACTGCGAAATGAACTCACCAGCAGCCGCAAATGGATAGAAGATATAGTAGGATTGCCTGTGACTTGCATGTCTTATCCTCATGGGGCCGAGGATTCACGTGTGCGCGAGGCTGTTTCCGAGGCGGGATATACTATCGCAGCATCGAGCCGTTCTGGAATTAACCTTTCTTCGCGCGATCCCATATTGTTGGCGCGAACTAACATTTGGGCGCAGGATAATGCGTCTGTGTTTCAAGCCAAGATTCGGGGAGATTGGGATTGGATGGCGTTCCGAGACAAATGACGTTTGAATTTGTCATAATTTGTGGCAACTTAATGAGTTTGCGGGCATCGTTATAGAGAGCGGGGCCCGCAAGCCCCAGAAAATGGATAAAAGGGAGTGCAATATGGTATTGTTTAATATGTCTTCCGGTTTTGACTATAATATATGTAAAATTCAGAGATTTCAAGACGATTTGGTTTCCAGGTTTTGATGGATATGATGGCCGTAATATTAGCAGGAGGGAAAGGAGTCAGGCTGAAACCTTTTACTATGGTGATACCGAAACCCTTGCTGCCCATTGGTGATTTGCCGATAGTTGAAGTTGTCATCAGACAAATCGCCGCAGCGGGAATTAAAAGAATAGCACTGATGCTTGGTTACATGGCACAGCTTTTTATTGCAACATTTGGTGATGGTTCACGCTGGGGCGTCAATATTGAGTACTACATCGAAGAGGAACCAATGGGTACAGCCGGTTCGCTCAGGAAGTTAAAAGAACCGGAAGAATGTTTGCTGGTTATGAATGGAGATATATTAACAACCATTGATTACAGAAGAATAGTCGATTATCATAATGCCAATAATGCTTCTGGAACAATAGCGGTTACTCTTCGGAAGGCATATATAGATTATGGCGTTATTGTAAAAACAAAGGAAGGACTTCTCCATGAATACAGGGAAAAACCTGTTCTGGAATATGACGTAAGCATGGGGATTAATGTCCTGTCTTCCGAATCACTTTCCTTTATTCCTTCCGAAAACAAATTCGATATTCCCCACCTGATGACTGCTCTTAAATCAGCCGGTAAGCGTGTGGCATGCTACCAGACTGATTGCTACTGGCAGGATATCGGGCGATTTGAAGATTACGAGCAGGCAAGCGCAGATTTTGTCAATGATCCAAGGATATTTTTACCGGATTTAAACATCTGAATATGAAAACCGCACTTATTACAGGGTCATTGGGTTTTTGTGCCCGACATTTGACCAAGAAGCTCCATGCTTTAGATGATGAGATACGTGTTTGCGGTATTGATTTGGCCGAACAGGCACCTTCTGGAACAGCCCTTGATGAGTATTTTCAAGTCGATATCTGCGACCCGGACAAGCTTGAGGGTTTTATAAAGTTTTTGAAGCCAGACTGGATTTTTCATCTTGCAGGGTTTATTGGCGATAATCTGTCTCATATATATAGTGTCAATTTTATGGGAAGTATATACCTGATGGAATTCGTACGGAAATATTCCCCTGAATCGCGTATTGTCATAATCGGCTCCAGCGCTGAATACGGTCTTGCGTCTCCCGGAGACTTTCCGCTTATCGAAGACCATCCCTGCCACCCTATCAATGCCTATGGCATCAGTAAGCATGCAGTGGTACTTGCCGGATTGAACTATGTTCAGAGTCACAGAATGAAGATTGTGACTGCAAGGCCTTTTAATATTGTAGGCCCAGGTATTCCGCAAACATTGGTTGTAGGGGCAATCCTCAAGAGGATAAAGGATTCGCTTAGTCAAAAAGATAAACTGATTATTAAAATGGGAAATCTCCATACAGAGAGGGATTTTATTGATGTGAACGATGTGGTTGACGCCTACATTAAAATGGCTCAGGGAGATTTTTGGGGCGAAATCTTTAATATATGTTCCGGCAAGCCCTATTCGATACGCAGAATTGTCGAATTAATTGCTTCGTTTTCCGGTTTGCCCGTTGAAATTGAATATGACCCAGCCCTTGTCAGGCTTCAGGATATTGATGTTTCTTTTGGAAGTTACGCTAAGGCAAACGGGGCTTTCGGCTTTAAACCTCTCGTTGATATTGAACAGGCACTCTTTGAAACCTGGCAGCAATATATGAAGAACAATTCATGAGAAATAAGGAAATGATAAATGAATGATATGTCAATCGATAGTCTGGCGGCACTTATTACAAAGAGGCCTGTCAGTTTTTTTCAGAAGGATTTTGATTCAAATCGTCAAAGTTTGACTGATCAGATAAGAGGCAGTAGAATTCTTGTGATCGGAGGTGCGGGCAGTATTGGCAGTGCAACGGTGCGCGTCTTGAGTGAATTCAGGCCTTCTGCGTTGTACGTGGTTGACCAGAGTGAGAATGATTTGGCGGAGTTGGTTCGGAGTCTTCGAAATGAGTCAAATGATTTGTCATCTACAGATTTCCGCACGTTCCCCCTCGATTTCGGTTCAGCATTAATGCATCAATTCCTCTCTGCAACGCCCTCATTCAATTATATTCTGAACTTTGCAGCCTTAAAACATGTTCGCTCAGAAAAAGATGTCTATTCGCTGCTCCAGATGTTCGATGTTAATCTTGTGAAGCCGGCACGTTTTTTAGGGTGGCTTTCTAAAAAGCAGACCGACTATCGATATTTTTGTGTTTCCACCGACAAAGCAGCGAATCCAGTCAACCTTATGGGCACAAGCAAACATCTTATGGAACAGTTCATATTTTCCGGAGAAGCCCTGATTAACCCTTTTCAGACCGCTGCCTCGGCGCGTTTCGCAAATGTTGCTTTTTCCAGGGGCAGTCTTCTGGAAAGCTTTATTGTAAGATTAAATAAACATCAGCCCCTTGCTGTTCCTAAAAATACTTTTAGATATTTTGTTTCACCCCTTGAATCAGGGCATATATGCGTGCTGGCCGCCTTTTGTGCACCGAACCGCCATATATTGATACCAACTCTTGATCTGGAAAACGATCTCGTTAACCTGGAGACAGTCGCAACCATTGTATTGAATGCATACGGATTCAAACCTCAGCGCTACGAGAATGAAACGCTGGCGCGAAAGAGCGTTGAGGCTGACATAGGAAAAGGCTACTACCCGTTGCTGTTAACACCTTTAGACACGAGTGGGGAAAAACCTTATGAAGAGTTTGTGGCATATGGGGAAAAAACAGTCGATGTCAATATGGCGACCCTCGCGGGCATTAAGCATAAAAGAAAGTCTGTTAAACCCTTAGTCTCTTTTATCAAATATATTGAGGGTTTGGTCTTGCGGCCTGAAACGAAAATCACAAAGCAGGATATTATAGAATCAGTTAAAAAATTAATTCCGAATTTTAATCACATAGAGACAGGTAAAAACCTCGACGAGAGGATGTAGTTCTACAGATAGGAATAGGAGACCTTGAAAAATTACAGAACTGTAACTCTGGTAAAAGTCGAAGTCCGGAAATAATTGAATTTACAAGATTTCAGATAAAGTCAGTTGTGACAAAAAAATGGTTTTTTACGAATTCATTGTAGTTAGGTATAAATAATCATGAAACCGGAAATTTCAATAGGATTGACGTTTTATAACAATGCCGATACGATCAGAGATGCACTTCAGTCTATCTTTGCGCAAACCTTCAAGGACTGGGAACTTATTATTATTGATGATAATTCAATGGATAGATCGTTTGAAATTGTTCAATCCGTAAAAGACCCGCGAGTGCGTGTTTACAGGGAAGACAGGAGAAAGGGTTTTGTAAATGCCCTTAATCAAATGACATCTATGGCAAGAGGTGTATATTATGCAAGAATGGATGCGGATGATATGATGCATCCAGAGCGGTTATCAAAACAAATTGAGTATTTGAAAATAAACCCGGACGTGGATGTTGTTGATACTGCCATGTATTCCATGGATCAAAGTTGTATAGTTAAGGGAATAAGGGGTGTTGATCCCTTGAGCATTAAACCGGAGAACGCTCTGAAAGCAGGTTTATTGCATCATGCAACTACGATGGGACGCACGGAATGGTTCAGGAAAAATCCGTACAATCCGGCATATATCCGTGCGGAAGACTGCGAGCTCTGGTGCAGGACGTATAAGACCTCAAGGTTCGATAGGCTCAAGGAGCCTTTATACTTTGTCAGGGAAGGTCGTGTGAATATAAATAACTATCTATTGAGTTGCAAAACGGTAAGGCAGATTATAAAAACTTATGGCCCTCTTCGTGTCGGGAGATTCCGCACTGCGCAATTAATAGCAGGGTCCTTTTTGAAATGCTTCGCCTATAGAGTTTCATCTTTAGTGAACTCACATGAGTTCCTCGTAGATTTACGTAACCGAAAATTAACAAATAAAGAAAAGATGCATGCTGAAAGCATTATAAAACAAATTTTATCAGCACCTATCCCGTGATTATTGAAATGTACTTAAAAAATATGAAAAATCATTGTGCCTTCATAAAAGGCAATAAACAGAGTGTCCGTAGATGATTGCAGGAAAAGAAGAGGATACTCATAAAATAAACAGAAAAATTTGTTTTGTAGCTGCAATAGAGCTTTCCATATGTGTTTTTATGGTGGAACACATAAAAAAATTAAGCAATGAAAACATAGTGACCGTAGTAGTAAACACTAAAAATATGGATTTTCTTAAACCATACGGCCTTGATGTCAAAGTTGTTCACATAAATATCAAAAGAAAGCCGTCACTATTTTCTGATATATGGGCAATGTTCAGAATGTTCATACTGTTCAAAAATGAATTATTTGATATAGTCCACTCCATAACTCCAAAGGCAGGTTTTATCTCAATGCTTGGTGCTTATTTGGCTGGTGTGCCAATAAGAATCCATACATTCACCGGACAGGTCTGGGTTAACGAAAAAGGGGTCAGACGTTTAATATTAAAGAATATGGACAAACTGATAGCTCTGTGTGCCACGCATATACTTACCGACAGTAAGTCACAGCAGGCTTTTATTATTAAAGAAGATATTGTTCTGCCCGGAAAATCTTTTGTAATCGGGAACGGGTCAATCTGTGGAGTGGATGGTATGCGTTTTAAGAATGATTTAAAAGCGCGCGCAGAGTTGAGGAGACAGTTCAATATATCTGAAGACAAAGTCCTTTTTCTCTTCCTCGGAAGACTAAATGCTGACAAAGGACTTCTTGATCTTGCTTTGGCTTTTTCAAAGTTGAGTGAGTCTGCAAAAAATGCATGTCTTCTTATCGTAGGGCCGGATGAAGAAGGGATAAAAAACAGGATGCTTACAATTTGCAATAATTGTATTGATAAAATATTTTTTTATGATTTTACCGATAAGCCTGAGAGATTTATGGCAGCGGCTGATGTATTGTGTCTGCCGAGTTATCGTGAAGGATTTGGTCTTGTAGTTATTGAAGCCGGCTCTGTAGGAATCCCTTCTATTGCAACGAGTATATACGGGATTACCGATGCAATAGAAGATGGTTCGACTGGTTTTCTTTTTAAACCGGGCGATATAGGTAGTCTTACACAAAAAATGTTAAAAATGATTGAGGATCCGGCATTAAGAGAGTCAATGGGAATTAATGCGCGGCAGAGAACAAATGACAATTTTTCAAAAGAGCTTGTAACTTCAGCTTTTATTGATTATTATACAGCCTTACCACATATAAAGTCTAATTAAGAGAATTTTATCGTATTTTTTTGCATTACAAAAAAAAAGTGGAAATGCAGGGGTAGCATATGTATATATTAGGAATATCGGCTTTTTATCATGATTCGGCAGCAGCCCTGTTGTCGGACGATCATATTGTGGCTGCTGCTCAAGAAGAACGTTTTACAAGAAAGAAGCATGATCCGTCCTTCCCTTTAAATGCTGTGAAATATTGTCTTGACGAGGCAGGATTATCCATCAACGAAATCGACGCAATTGTTTTTTATGATAAGCCCTTTATAAAATTTGAACGTTTACTGGAGACATACTACGCCTTTGCGCCGAAGGGCCTGAAGTCTTTTATCTCAGCGATCCCTGTATGGATTAAGGAAAAGCTGATGCTCAAAAAGGTGATAATAGATGAGCTGGCACAGATAAATAAAATTAATACTGACAAAATCAAGCTTTTGTTCCCTGAGCACCATCTTTCACATGCTGGAAGCGCTTTTTTCCCCTCACCTTATGAAGAATCTGCAATTCTGACTATTGACGGGGTAGGGGAATGGGCAACGGCATCCATATCACACGGTAAAGGAAATGCAATAAAAATCCTGCGCGAACTGAAATTCCCGCATTCGGTAGGTCTTTTATATTCTGCATTCACTTACTATCTTGGTTTCAAGGTTAACTCAGGTGAATACAAACTGATGGGTCTTGCGCCTTATGGAGACCCTGATTCTAAGGGGTTTGAACATTTTGTCGAGATTATCAAAAAGAACATCGTAACAATCAAAGATGACGGTTCGATATGGCTTAACCAGGAATATTTTGAGTATGCCACAGGGCTTAAGATGGTTAATGACACAAAATGGGCAGCATTGTTCGGGATGACAAGACGAAGGGATGATGATGAAATATCCCAGGAACACTGTAATCTGGCACTGGCAATCCAGAGGGTAACGGAAGACATTGTGTACAGCATGGCAAGGGAAGCAAAAAAACTAACGAATTCAAAATATCTTTGTCTTGCAGGAGGCGTGGCCCTTAACTGCGTAGCGAACGGGAAGCTTATAAAAAGTAACCTTTTTGACGATATCTGGATTCAACCCGCTGCTGGAGATGCAGGCGGAGCATTGGGCGGAGCGTATTGCGGGTATTATATATATTTTAATATGCCAAGAAAGGTAAATGGAAAGAAAGACAAGATGCAGGGATCATATTTAGGGCCGGTATTTTCTGATACAGACATAGAAAAATCAGTAAGGCAATTCAAGGGTAAATACAAACACTTTGATGATTTTAACCTTTTGTGTGACAGTGCGGCACAGCTTCTCAGTGAAGGCAATGTTGTGGGATGGCTTCAGGGGCGTATGGAATGGGGACCACGTGCATTAGGAAATAGGAGTATACTTGCTGATGCACGAAATACTGAAATGCAGAAAAAACTTAATCTTAAAATTAAATTCAGAGAGGGTTTCCGCCCTTTTGCCCCATCAGTTCTTGCCGAGGATTCAGAGCAGTTTTTTGATATTGAGAAGGATTCTCCATACATGCTTTTAATTGCAGACATCAAGAAAGAACACAGGAACGTTCTTCCGGACAATTATCACTCACTTGGCTGGAGAGATAAATTATATTTTCTCCGATCCGATATTCCAGCCATTACTCATATTGATTATTCTGCCAGATTGCAGACAGTTCACGGTGAGACAAACCCTGAATATCAGAAACTTATAAAGTCATTTAAAGAAAAAACCGGGTACGGGTTAATAGTGAACACCAGCTTTAATGTGCGAGGAGAACCCGTTGTGTGCACTCCTGCTGATGCTTACAAATGTTTTATGAGAACTGAAATGGATTATCTTGTTATGGGCAAGTATATCTTTAATAAAAAGGAACAGCCGAAATGGCAGGAAAAAAGGGATTGGAAAGAGGAATATGGGCTTGATTAAAAAATATGTAATTAACATAGTGCTTGCCGTATTCGCGATTCTACTGGCTTTGTCGGTTGTTGAAGGTTTGTTAAGAATTACAGATTACAAAAAGCAACTGGGTGCTCGTCAGATGAGACACTATTTCAAGCCTGACAGTGTTGCAGGCTTTGACATTACCGAGAATTCCCAGGAAAGAAAAGTACATCATGAGGGTAATTATTATTACAAGATATGGTCCAACGAGTTAGGTTGTCTCGATAAACCGTATTCTGGCGAAAATGATTATATTCTTTTGGTCGGGGACAGTTTTACCCATCACTTCGGAACTTTTGAAAATAAATGGGGTACGCTTACTGAAGATTTTATCGGTATGAGAATACTAAAGTGTGGTGTTGCCGGATACGGGACAAAACAGGAATTGATCAAGGCTGAAAAAATTATCTCAAAAGTTAAAAAATCTCCCAGACTGATCGTTCTCGGTTATTTTGTAAATGATCTTGATGATGATTACCGATTTCCACCTTTTACTGTTTTAGACGGTTTTCTTGTTGAAAAGAGAAAAATTGTTGATTATAAAGACGGAACTCTCGAGGAGAGGGATAGTCCTTATCTTGACAGACGGGCAAAAAAATATGCTGAAAAGGTAATGTGCAGCAAATATGATGAGTGTTCTGCCTGTAACTCTGTTTTTCAAAAGGTAAAATGCTGGATTACAGAAGAAACATTGGTATCTCATAAAATAGAGTTTATGGCAAGTCGGATAAAATCGTCGATACATGCCTTGAAGGGCAAGTTGATGAAGGTTGACAAAAAGGGTGCTCTGCCATTAGAGCTTGATATGCTTGCTTTTTACCCTCTAAACGATTTCCCCTGGCTTAAAAAAGCATGGGAGCGACACTTTGAGAATCTTCGCAGCTTTAAAGAACTTGCGGAAAGAAATAATGCAAAGCTACTTGTCGTGATAATACCAGCTAAAGAACAGGTTTATCCATATACAGTAAAAAACAAAAGAATTGATCTTGAGCAGCCGAATAAATTTCTCCGGAATTTTTTTCATAAAGAGAAGATTGACCATATTGATCTTCTCAACCATTTTAGAAAATATGCGGATAAAAAAACAAAGCAATGGATGGACCCTGAAAAAGATCTTTATATGAGACTTGATAAACATTGGAGCAAAAAAGGCGATATGCTTTCAGGACTGTTGGTCTCTGAATTTGTACTTGAAAACAATCTTCTCGGCTCCGACCCAAAAAACAATGAAAAATTGAATGTTATTAAGGCAAAACTAAATAGCTTCAACTGATGATGTATATAAAGGAGGCTGATACATGTCATTACTCTCAGATATTTGGGGATTTATGAAGGAAAGAAAGAAATGGTGGCTCTTACCGATAATTATTGTGTTACTTTTATTCGGCATGATTATCATATTCTCCGGTTCTGCTATCGCACCTTTTATTTATACTCTTTTTTAGGAGCTTTAGTGTGAAATATTCATTACAAGAGGTGCTTCGATGAATAAAAATATTGATTTGCGTAAAGCATTGGAGACAATGAACGTACTTGCATTGGCATGTGTTGTTTTTGGTCTGATTTTTAAACTTCAGGTGTTTTTTTATGCAGCCCTGTGTCTTCTGTTTATAGGTGTTTTTTTTGGAAGATTGGCTATAATAATTACAGCCGGATGGCTGAAATTTGCATATTTTTTGGGTTTTATCAACACAAGAATTATTCTGACCCTGATTTATTATCTTTTACTTACCCCGATAGCATATATATACAGATTATTGCATGGTGATTTCTTAAACATAAAAAAGAATACTTCCCTGAAAAGTTATTTTGTGGAACGCAATCACGCATACGAACCGAAGGATTTTGAAAATGTGTGGTAGTCATATTACCGGAGATAAGAAATTAAAAGGGTATTTGATTTTTTATTTGCCTTGACAGGCCTTTTATTATTGTTGCCTATAGTAGTTTGTACTGTTCTGGCAATACTTCTAACTATTGGACCGCCTGTCTTTTTTTCTCAGATAAGGCCGGGGTACAAAGGTATTCCATTTAAGATAATAAAATTTAGAACTATGCGACCGTTAGAGTTGAATAAAGATCAAAGAAATTCTGACGAAAAACGATTGACAAGAATTGGCAAACTTTTGAGAAAAACAAGTTTGGATGAATTGCCCGAATTGTGGAATGTGTTAAAGGGTGAGATGAGTCTTGTTGGACCGCGCCCCCTTTTAATGGAATATCTGCCGCTTTATACACCGGAACAGGCGAGGCGTCACAACGTAATGCCGGGAATTACCGGGTGGGCACAAGTAAATGGAAGAAATGCAATTAGTTGGGAAGAACGTTTCAAGCTTGATATATGGTATGTGGATCACAGGAATATGCGGTTGGATATGAAGATACTCTTCCTTACTATTATCAAGGTTCTGAAAAGAGAAGGTATTAATGCCGAAAATTATGCAACTATGCCTATATTTACCGGTTCCGGCAAAGAAGGAAGTGGCGCATGATGGAAAAAATCGCTATAATTGGCGGTGGAGGTCACGCAAAGGTAGTGCTGGCGACTGCCATTGCCATGGGGATTGTTATTGATGGGATTTATGATGACGATCCGGATAAATGGGGATCTAAGATACTCGGCATACCTATAGTGGGTTCACTTATTGATATGGAAAAACGAAGCTACATAAAAGCGTTAATAGCCGTAGGCGATAATATAACACGAAAAAAACTTGCCTGTCGTTTTGTAAATTATGAATGGATTACGCTTATTCACCCCAGCGCCTTTGTCCACCCATCAGTTATTGTAGGAAAAGGAAGCGTTATTTTTGCAAATGTAGCGATTCAGCCTGATACCCATATAGGTGAGCATTGCATTATCAATACGGGTGCAACAGTGGATCATGATTGTGTTGTCGGTGATTTTACCCATATTGCCCCAGGGGTAAATCTGGCAGGAGGTGTTCTGGTAGGAGAGGGTGTTTTTCTCGGAATTGGATCGTCTGTGATTCTTGGAAAGAATATAGGCGAATGGACTACAGTGGGGGCTGGGGGTGTTGTGATAAGTGACATTCCATCTTATTCGGTAGCTGTCGGAATACCGGCAAGGATATTGAAAAGAAGAAATGGAAAGGAACAATAGATTTAATGTTTAAAGCCATTGAGTCCAGAATCTGGTTGTTGCCAACTGTCGCATTTATTTGTGCTTTTGTTATAAGATCCTATCTTGTTTTTGTTTCAAGCGTAATAACACCTGACGGGATTCTATATATAAAATCCGCACAGTTGTTTGAGATAGGGGAATGGAATAAAGTTTCGGATTTGTTCTTTATTAATTTATATCCATTTTTCATTTTGTTTTTTCACAAGATAATTCCAGACTGGGAAATAGCAGGGAGAATGGTTTCAGTGATTATGGGATCGCTAACAGCGATCCCATTTTTTCTTATGATAAAAGGGATGTTCGGTGTCCGTACAGCAACGGTGTCATCATTTTTTTATATTATAAATCCGAGACTTGCTGATTATTCGGCAGACGTCCTTAGAGAGCCTACTTTTTGGTTTTTCTCTGTGACAGCGTTATGGCTTGCCTGGGAGGGAATTTCACGTGTAAGCCTGGTATGGATTATTCTTTCAAGCTTTTCAACGGGATTAGCAATATTTACACGAATCGAAGGTGTTTCTGTTTTTGCGTTAATTATATTATGGATTATCTGGTATTTTTGGAAAATAAAACCGGATAATAAAAAACTCTTTATCTTCCTTATTGTTTTTATCTGTATTATTCCGGTTTTGCTCTCACCTCTGCTTTTAATTTTAAAGTATAAACTTGGAAGATGGGAATTCAGTCACGCGATGATAAAAATACCGGCACTCTTAATGAATGCCAATATTGATTCTCTTGAAATGACGCAGAATCTTATTCAGACTATGCCTTTAAAGCTTTCCATGTTTCTGGAACTCGCAAAAAGCCATAAGTATGTAATCTTTTTTTCAGACGTCCTGCTCAAACTTGTAAAATCAGCGAATATTGTTTTTATTTTCTTTGCGATTATTGGTGTAATCAGGAAAAGAAAATTAAACGACTATAAAAACGAAATGTTAGTTGCAATCTGGTTCGGTGTTTTTTTTATTATTGCTTTTGCGTATATTACAAAAGTCTATTATTTCAGCACAAGGCATGGATTATTAATGGGGATACCGGTTCTCATCTGGGCAGGAATCGGTTTTTTTGAAATAAAAGAATGGATATACTTATGGTTCAAGAGAATACGCTACCCGGTTTTTCTCACAAAAAATGTTACAGCAATCCTTATTATTGCAATTCTAATCGCCATAATGCCAAAAACATTATCACCTGGTGGTTACGATAAGATAGAGATGAAGAAAGCCGGCGCTTATCTTAAGAATATGGGGTATAACGGGATTATGTTTGCAGGAGAACCCGGTTTACGAAGGATTGCTTTTTATGCTGATTCCGAATTCAGCCCTTTGCCTGTTGTAGAAACAACCGAAGAATTGATGAAATTTATGAGAGAGAATAAGGTGGAACTGCTGATTTTTGATAATAATACAAATAATATAATTTATAAAAATATTCAGAACAAGATTAATAACTCTGTATTTGAACAGATTAGCCTGCCTGAATTGGAAAAATATCGTGAATATAAAATCCTGGTGTATAGGTTAAAAAATAAATTGTGAAAAAAAGCTAATATATGGCGAAAATACTTTGCGTCGCGAATACTGCCTTTTTTATATATAACTATTTGCTTAATATAATAAAAGAATTAAATAAAGAAGGGCAGGAGATAATCCTGATTGCTCCTGAAGATGAGTATGCTCTTTTACTGGAATCTGAAGGTTTCAGATGCATCCCGTTAAAGGAACTTGACAGAAAAGGGGCAAATGCCTTTAAAGATTTAAAACTGATGATGGAGCTTTATAAAATTTACAAGAATGAAATGCCGTACCTTATCCTGCATTATACCATTAAAATCAATGTATATGGAACATTTGCCGCAAGACTTGCAAATATAAGTTCTATTTGCACAGTCAGCGGACTTGGCTGGCTATTCACGGAGAAGAGCATCAAGACATTAATAGGCGGTTTTCTGTATAAAATTCTATATAAAATAGCTTTTTCCATAGCATTGAATGTTGTTTTTCAGAACAGGAATGATTGTGAATATTTTATTGAAAATAGATTAGTCGATAAAAAAAAGGTTTTTTTGACCCCTGGTCCCGGTGTCAATACCGACTATTTTTCCCCTGAATTCTGCAAAGATGATGAAAAAGATCGGGACAAATGTACCTTTCTTTTGTTGGCAAGAATGTTGTGGGATAAAGGTATAGGTGAGTTTACAGGAGCTGCGAGAGCGGTAAAAAGAATATATCCTTTTACAGAATTCTGGCTTGTAGGACCAATTGATAAAGAAAACAGATCTGCCATACCTGAGGATAAAATAAAGGAATGGGAGAATGAATGTATTATAAAATATTTTGGCAAGACAAACGATGTCCGCCCATTTCTTCGCGACTGCGACGCGGCTGTTCTGCCATCCTACAGGGAGGGTACGGCAAGCTCACTTATTGAGGCAATGGCTGCAGGGAAACCTGTTATAACAACAGATGCAACGGGGTGCAGAGATGTTGTGGAGGATGGTAAAAACGGTTTTTTGGTCCCCGTGAAAGACGAAAGAGCATTAACTGATGCTATTATTAAATATATACTGCTATCCCGGGAAGACAGGAAGAAGATGGGAAAATACAGCAGACAAAAGGCATTAAGAGAATTTGACATGAGGATTGTAATTGATACATACAGGAAAATAATCCATGATGCAGTAGGATGCAAGGACTGAAAAGAATCTTTGACATAGCGCTTTCATCTGCCGGTTTATTGATTTCAGCTCCTTTGTGGATGATTATAATGCTTGTAATCAAGTTTGAGGATGGGGGGCCTGTGTTTTTTTTTCAGGAACGGATGGGCAGGTACGGAAAAACTTTTTGGGTAATCAAGTTCCGTTCAATGATTGAAGATGCAGAAAAAGAATCAGGTCCGATACAAGCTGCAGAACGTGATCCGAGGGTTACAAAAATAGGTAGGATGTTACGAAAAACAGCCATGGACGAACTTCCGCAACTTGTCAATATATGGAAAGGCGATATGAGTTTTGTAGGCCCCAGGGCACTTAGGCCTGAAGAAAGAGAAGTCAGGGGTGGCAGGGTATCAGTTAGAATTGAAGAAGTGCCGGGGTTTAAAGATAGGCTTGCTGTTACTCCAGGCCTTACCGGTCTTGCCCAGGTTTATTTGCCGGCAGACGCCCCGCGACGGCGGAAATTTCGCTACGATGCTTTGTATGTGAGAAAACAATCATTTTGTCTTGATTTAAAACTCATATCCTTGTCTTTCTGGATCACGTTTAAAGGGAAATGGGAGTCAAGGGAAAAGAAGATATAGTTTCAGGCAAAAAAATGAAGGTCTATTAATGGAGATGCGTAAGAGAATATACGATATAATAGTGGTTGGAGCAGGACCTGCCGGTCTTCATGCAACCAGGATGCTAGTGGAAAAAGGTTTTGAAGTGCTTATTCTGGAAGCAAAGGATGAAGTTGGAAAAAATGTTATATGCACCGGTATTATCGGTAAAGATAGTTTTGATAAATTCGGTTTTTCAAGTAAACAGATTTTACGAAGTATCCAGGATGTGAGAATAGATTCTCCCTCTGGTACATCTCTTTTTTACAAACATCCTTCGCCCTTTGCATTTGTGGTGGAGAGACAAAAATTTGATAAGTATCTTTTAGAATCGGCGGTAAACAAAGGAGCGGAGATTGTCCTGAAATGCAGGGCGATAGATGCAAGGGTAGATGAAGCCGGTGTTAAGATTGATTGTGTAGATAATGAAAACAACATTGTAAGATATAAAGGAAAAATGCTCGTTATCGCTACAGGTATTGAGCATGAAATGAATAAAAAACTCGGGCTTGGATACCCGGTCCGTTTTGTAAAAGCTGCCCAAAAATATTTGAAGTTCTGTAAGAATAACGACGTTACCCTTATAATAGGAAACAAATTTGCAAAAGGCGGCTTTGGGTGGATTGTTCCTCTTGGAGACGGCATGGCAAGGGTAGGGCTGTTAAGTAAGGTAAACACAAAAAAAGGTTTTAAAAACATAATGGAAAAATATTTTCCGGAAGAAAAGGATATGTCTTTACAAGTAAAACCGATCGCTCAGGGTGTTGTTTCAAAGTCATTCAGAGATAGAGTGCTTGTAATTGGCGAGGCTGCCGGGCAGGTGAAGACAACTACAGGCGGTGGTATCTATTTCGGGCTTTCATGCGCTGAAATTGCGACTGATGTTATTAAAGATGCTTTTGAAAACGATGATTTCAGTGAAAAAAGGTTGTCTGTGTATCAAAAACAATGGAAATCAAAAATCGGTAACGAAATCCGTCTCGGTGCTCTTTCCAGAAATATGTGTGGTAGATTGAAGGACACGCAAATAGAAAAAATATTTGATATTGTTCAGTCAAACGGTTTTTTTGAAGATATTTCAAATAATGCCGATTTTGACCGGCACGGCAGTTTTTTATTAGGTTTTCTAAAGAAACTATATTGCTTTGATTAACTTCATGGCTTTGAGGTGAAAATGACTTGCTGGTACATGGTGATTGCAGATGCACTTTTAACGCTGACTTCAATAGTGTTCAGTCTTATGCTTCGTTTAGAGATTTCCAACCCGGGCTATTTGTTCAGCCGTTATTTTCAGTCAATCTGGCCATTTACTATTCTTGCCGTCATTGTAAGACCGTCTTTGTTTTACGCAGCCGGTATGTATCGCCGCATCTGGAGATATGCAACGCCCCGTGATTTTATGGCTTTAGTCGGAGCTGTTCTGGCTGGATCCATTATCCTTTTAGGTATAACAGTCTTTGTTTTTACTCCAAAATTGATTGATGTTTTTCCAAGATCAATATTTATCATGGAAGCAATACTCAGTATTTTGCTTCTCGGCGGCATCAGGGTGCTGATTAAGGTGTCGGAGCGTTATTCTGATGATATTAATTGGAAAAAAAATGATATTTTAATCCATAAAAGGATTCTAATAGTTGGCGCAGGGAGTAATGGCGTTAATATGGCAAGAGAGCTAAAAGAAAACCCGCAATTAGGCATGAAACCTTGCGCGTTTATCGATGATGATCCAAAAAAGATTGGCATGAAAACGCATGGTATCCATGTCTTCGGACCACTTATAAAGCTATCCGATATTGTTAAAAAGCAGAATATTGATGAGGTTATTATTGCTATAGCAAATGCACCGGAACAGACAATTAAAAATGTCCAGTATATGTGTCAGAATGCACCTGTAGCTTTTACGACAATGCCTTCTTTGAGCAGTTTTATTGAAAATGCAGATGAGTGGGGAGACATAACTGCCTCTTCACTAAAACTTCCCATGTCAATGCCCGATATTACAGCAGAAGAAATTAAAGCTGTTGTGCGTGTAATGCAATCGAGGAACCTGAGTATCGGCTCCCAAACTCTTGAGTTTGAACGGTTGGTGGCAATGCAGGCAAATGCGAAATATGCAGTTGCAGTGACTAACGGAACCTCGGCCCTTCATCTGTGCATGATAGCTGCCAATATAAAACAAGATGATGAAGTAATAACAACACCATTCAGCTTTATTTCATCTGCGAACTGCATTTTGTTTGAAAGGGCAAAACCTGTGTTCGTCGATATTGATCCGGTAAGTTATAATATAAATCCTAAATTGATTGAATCTGCAATTACTAAACGAACCAAGGCTATTCTTGTAGTTCATATTTTTGGTCAGCCTGCAGATATGGATACCATCCTTAATATAGCAGAAAGATATAACCTTGTTGTTATTGAAGACGCATGTGAGGCAGTAGGGGCAGAATATAAAGGCAAGAGGACCGGCGCTATTGCGAGAGCCGGCGCCTTTGCCTTTTATCCGAATAAACAGATGACAACCGGTGAAGGCGCCTGCCTTGTTACCAATGATGAGGAGTGGGCAGCTTTGTTCAGGAGTCTTAGAAACCAGGGCCGGGATAAATTCGATGGCTGGCTCAATCATTCAAGACTTGGTTATAATTACCGTATGTCGGAGATAAATGCGACTCTGGGAGTTGTTCAGTTAAAAAGGCTTGATGAATTTCTTAAGAAAAGAAATATTGTGGCAAAAGAGTATGATAAAGCACTTTCATCGTTTAAAAATATCAGTCCGTTAACAATAGTTCCAACAACAACAAGAATGAGTTGGTTTGTATATGTTGTACGTTTTTCTTCAGGTATTGACAGAAACTATATTATTAACGAAATGGAAAAAAACGGTATTCCGACAAGACCATATTTTACCCCGATTCATCTTCAGCCCTTTTATGTTGAGCAATTTGGTTTTAAGGAGGGAGATTTCCCTGAAGCTGAGGCAGCAGGAAAATCAATCATTGCATTGCCTTTTCACACAAATATGAAAGGAGAAGAAGTCCATGCTGTCAGCACAGCATTAAAAGATGTTCTGACCGGGTTAAAGTGAAATATTTAAGTGCAATAATTATATCTATGTGCTATAAGACCTCAGTTTTGAAACATTTTCTAAAAAATGATCTGATATTACAAATATGAAAATAATAAATTCACAATATATTAAAAGTGTTGCCGGATTTGACGATAGAATACAATTGGAGCACCCGGAAATATGTTTTATCGGCAGGTCCAATGTAGGCAAATCCTCCATGATAAATAAGCTTCTAATGCAAAAGATCGCCAGGACAAGTTCCACACCGGGGGCGACAAGGTTGATAAATATTTACCAGATACAATATGAGTTTGATAAAGAGAGGAAATTTATTATTTTCTCTGATTTCCCCGGGTTCGGTTATGCAAAGGTATCAAAAAAAACATACCAGGGATGGCAGGGTATGATAGAGGGATACATAAGCAAAAACAGATATATAAAGAGATTAATATGGGTTTATGATGTAAGAAGAAACATAGATGAAATAGACAGTAACGTAATAGAATGGATTAGCCGGACAGGTCTGGATTTTACCATGGCGATTACGAAGATTGATAAAGTAAACAAGAACGATATGTCTATAAAAAAGAAGTTATTTGAGAATATTTTCGGTGACGACAGGGTTTTTCTCTTTTCTTCAAAAGATGGATATGGAAGGGATAAGATAATCGACCATATCCGAAACGTTGCGGATAACACATAAAAATTCAATATATTATTGGTAACCTACCGTAAATTAATATAATAAAACTTATTTGTTTTTTTAATATCCCGTTGTAACCAACGGGATATTTTATTATAAGCATATATTATAATATGTTACCGCAAATTGTTAAGGTCAAATATTGATTTAAACATATAACCTTTTGATTCTATAACTTCTTTTCCGCCATCCAATCTATCAAGGAGCGCTATGATGCCTTTTACATTATAGCCTTCGCCTTCGGTAATTTCGACCGCCTTCAAAGAAGATCCGCCTGTAGTTACAACATCCTCAAGAATAATGACATCCATCCCTTTTTTCAGATTTTTTGCTCCCTCGATCCATAGGTTTTTCCCATGGCCTTTCGGTTCTTTTCGTATAAAAAAACCGGAAAGATCATCATTCAAGCTGTAAGAGGCGAGCGCTACAGCGCATACAAGCGGATCAGCTCCCACACTTACTCCGCCGACTGCACCTATCCCTGGTATTTCACGCACCATTTTATACATAATCCTGCCTATAAGATACATCCCTTCAGGGTTCAGGGCAGTTTCTCTCGCATCAATGTAAAAGGTGCTTTTCTTACCACTTTTAAGAATAAATTCTCCTTCTTCATAGGACAGTTTCTTAAGAATTTCCAGCAATCTTTGTTTTTCATCCATAATTATGTATATCCCCTTATATGTTCAATTATATCAACAGACAAAACGCCCGTTGCAAAATCGTCTGAAATTCTTAAAACGATTCGAAAAGCTACTATTTTTTTTGAAACAGTTCCATTTGCTCCAAGCCCATCCCTAATGGAAACTTTGATGGATAGGAGCCGGAGAAACAGGCATCACAGAAGTCATAATCGAATTCGTCTTCTTTATCTCCGATTGCCCTTTTGACTCCATCTATACTGAGATATCCCAGGGTGTCCGATCCCATGAATGTGTTGATCTCGTCTGTAGAATGAGAAGATGCAATAAGCTGACTCCTTGAAGGTGTATCTATGCCATAAAAACAGGGAAAAGCAGTTGGAGGAGAACTGACTCTGAAATGAACCTCTTTTGCACCCTGCTGCTGCAACATTTTTACAATCTTACTTCCTGTTGTTGAGCGGACAATTGAATCATCTACAACCACAATTCTCTTATCTTTAACAGTATCATGGACGGCGTTCAACTTCAGTTTTACACCAAAATGTCTTATAGAATCACGAGGCTCTATAAATGTCCTGCCCACGTAATGATTCCTGATAAGTCCGAGCTCAAAAGGCAAACCTGTTTCCTGCGCGTATCCGATAGCAGCGCCGGCTCCTGAATCAGGAATGGGGATTACCATATCTGCATCCGTATGTGTTTCCCTTGCCAGTTCTCTTCCCAGTGCCTTTCTGACAGTATATACGGTTCTACCGAACATGTAACTGTCTGGTCTGGCAAAATAAATATATTCAAAAACACAGTGTTTCGGCTTTACCTTCTTAAAAGGCATATAAGACTTTATTCTGTCCTGTGTAACATGGAGAACTTCCCCGGGCTCAATTTCTCTCACATATTCTGCCTGCATAAGATCAAAGGCACAGGTTTCACTTGAAACAACAAATGAATCACCTATTTTCCCGATTACGAGGGGTCTGAACCCATAGGGGTCTCTTGCGGCTATCAGCTCTTTGTCTGTTAAAATCAAAAGCGAATATGAGCCTTCTACTCTGTGAAGAGCGCTGATTACCCTCTCGACAGTAGAATTTTCATGGGAAAGCGCTATGAGATGAACAATGACTTCCGTATCCATTGTAGATTGAAATATGGAGCCATAATTCTGCAGCTCATCCCGTATAACCTTCGCATTTGTAAGATTCCCATTGTGAGCAATAGCGAGACGGCCTTTTGCGTATTCAACGGCAAAGGGTTGTGCATTTTGAACGAATGAGGCGCCTGCTGTAGAATACCTCACATGTCCGATGGCTCTATTCCCTTTCAATCCCTTAAGCACCTCTTCGTTGAAGATATCTGAGACAAGCCCCATTTCTTTATGTGAATAGAAGCCTGAACTATCGGAACTTACAATCCCCGCGCTTTCCTGCCCCCGGTGTTGTAACGCGTGGAGACCGAGGTAGGTTATGTTTGCTGCTTCACTGTGATTAAATATTCCAAATATGCCGCACATATCTATTTACCTTCTTCTAAATTTTCAAGCTCATTATTAAAATATTTGATGATCTCATCATCCATAAGACAGATATTTATTTCTTTCAATGATGTCAAATTGTTTTCCGCAAATTCTGCAATCTCATCTACTATAATACTGGCGCATTTTTTTTTAGGAAAACCGAATATACCGGCGCTGATTGCGGGCAGGGAAATGGTTTTAAATCCTTTTTCGGCAGCAAGCATGAGGGTGTTTTTTACGGCGTTGCTTAATTTTTGTTCTTCATTACCTTCACCCCATCTTGGACCGACGGTATGGATTACATATTTTGCCTTCAAGCTACCGCCTGTTGTAAGTGTGCAGTTTCCGACCGGAACATGGCCTATCCTGTTGCTCTCCTCCTGAATGATCTGCCCACCTTTCTTTACTATTGCTCCTGCCACTCCGCCTCCATGCTGAAGATGTGAGTTTGCAGCGTTAACAATTGCATCCACATCACTTTCAGTTAAATCACCACTTATAATCCTGACCTTGATATTGTTAAAAAACGATTCTTTTAAAATTATCATAATCGCCCGGGGTTATTCAGTTTCCATCCAAAAAAGGTTCTTTTTCGCCCATATTGTGTTAACCTTCGGTTTTTTTGTGCGGCATACATTCTTAAGCGCAACTACTTGATTGCCTTGCCTGAACGAAAAATAATGAATTTATAACTTCTTTCAAATGATGATGCAAATATTGTAATATAAAAACTCACAATATGGAAAAGAAAAAAGATCAACTTTCAACTTCTATTATTCACCTTAAAGGGGTAGGTCCAAAAACTGCGGAAATACTGGAAGGTAAAGGGATTAAAACCATAGAGGATTTATTCTGGTTTTTACCGCTGAGATATATGGATAAAAGTGTTATCAAGCCGATATGTGAACTGGCAGAGGGCGAAAGAGCAACAGTAGTTGCAAGGGTTATTGCATCAAGATCATTGTTTTTCCGGCATTCCCGCAAAAAAGCCTATGAGGCGGTTGTAGATGATGAAACAGGCGGTATTTCCATAAAGTGGTTTCAATGGGCGCGAGAATATCTGAAAAATGTTTGTAAAAAAGGAAATTTGCTTATGATATCCGGCGAGGTGACAAAGTTCGGGGACAGGTTTCAGATGGTGCACCCGGAAATCCACGTTCTTGGAGATGAAAGCGAAGCGGAAGACCGTAAAACAATAGCTCCTGTCTATTCGGAAATAGAAGGATTGAAGCAGGGAACCTTGAGAACGCTTGTAAAAAAGGCCTTCGAAGACTATGGAGAAAATCTGTATAGTATTGTTCCGCAAAGTGTTGAAGAGGCATACGGACTTGTCCAGATTTATGAAGCCTTTTCAAAAATCCATTTCCCTGATGAAGGTTTGTTGAAAAACCAGGCGGCAGAAGGTTCATGGAGGCAAAAATATCTCAACCGTCTTATTTTCGAAGAATATTTTCTTTTCCAGCTTGCCCTGCTTATAAAAAAAGAGGAGACGAGAAAGGACAAGGGGATAAAATTTAAATCTCATGGTGCATGTTATCGGAGATTTAGAAGTAATTTACCTTTTGAATTGACGGGAGCCCAGGAAAGGGTGATGAATGAAGTTGAACATGATATGGGTCAGGATATTCCTATGAACAGGCTCCTGCAAGGGGATGTAGGAAGCGGAAAAACAATATGCGCTGTTATGGCTTCATTGATTGCCGTTGATAACGGTTATCAGGCAGCGCTCATGGCGCCTACTGAAATCCTTGCCGAGCAGCATTACCTAACGATGCATAAATATTTTGATGAAATAGGAGTATCTCTTGTTTTTTTAAGAGGTAATATGGGCGCTGATAGAAAGCATATTCTTGAAGGAATTAAAAACGGAAGGACAAAAGTAATCGTAGGAACCCATGCTATTATTCAGAAAGACGTTATTTTTAAAAAACTTGGATTAGTTGTTATAGATGAACAACACAGGTTCGGTGTTATCCAGAGGAAACTCCTGAGGGAAAAAGGGTCACCAGACATAACTGATGAAACTCCACACTTTACAAATGCTGCTCCTGATGTCCTTGTTATGACGGCAACGCCTATTCCAAGGACACTCTCAATGGTTGTATACGGCGATCTCGATGTCTCCATTATCGATGAAATGCCGAAGAATAGACAGCAGATTCAGACAAAGGTACTTCAGGATAAGAATAAGGCAACTGCTTATAAAATATTGGAAAACGAATTAAAGAAAGGCCGTCAGGCTTATGTTGTCTACCCTCTTGTCGAGGAATCCGATAAGATTGACCTCTTAAATGCTAAAGAGATGTCAATCCACCTGCAAAAATATGTTTTTCCATCATATCGGGTAGGGCTTCTTCATGGCAGAATGAAGCCGGAGGAAAAAGAAAATGTAATGGCAGGTTTTAAAAAAAAGGAAATTGACGTAATGGTTTGCACGACTGTCATAGAAGTCGGTATAGATGTGCCTAATGCAACAGTAATTATGATTGAAAACGCCGAACGATTCGGGCTTTCCCAGCTTCATCAATTAAGAGGCAGGGTAGGGAGGGGATCGTATCCCTCAAAATGCATCTTAATTACATCTGAAAAAAAGACAGCCCTTGCTGTAAAGAGGCTCAAGGTCATGGAAGAGACAACGGACGGTTTCAAGATATCCGAAGAGGATATGAAACTCAGGGGCCCCGGTGATATGCTTGGCGTAAGACAGGCTGGCCTGCCGGATTTCAGGGTAGGGGATATTGTGCGTGATATTTTGATCATGATTCATGCGAGGAAAGCTGCTGAAGAAATAATATTTAAAATGACTGCTCATGATTTGGAAAAGGTTCAGAAAAAGGCAAATGAACGCTGGAAGGGCATTGCATGCTTGAGTAATGTAGCGTGAAACGGTCCGCGTAAAAACAACTTGACACATTTTGTCTGAATTTTTACAATAAAAAACACATCACGGGTGGGATTCCTGAAACAGTTAAAAACAAAAGAAGAGGGGGGTAAGATATGACTGCACATAAAGAAGCTGAAAACCCGGAATTTTTGTACCTGCTTTTAGAAAACATTCTTGTTGAAGAACAAGTTCGCTCAGGCATTGACACGGAGAGCGAGCCCTTTAAAGCCCTCATGGAATCCATCAAAAACCGGGGTATTCTTGAACCTGTCCTTGTAACGCCCAAAGACGGCAAATATCTCCTCCTCTGCGGTGAACGCCGGTATCTTGCTGCTTCAAAGCTGTATCTTGAATCCATCCCGGCACGTATCGTCAATACAGTTATAGAAAAAGATGAAATCCTTGCATATCAGTTAATAGAGAACCTCCAGCGGGAGGAATTAAATCCCATAGATCAGGCTAAAGGCATACTTGCCTATATCCAGGCAAAACATCCTGACAAAAACTACAATGCGGACGAGGCGATGAATGATCTAATGAAGGTCCAGTTAAGGCCCGAAAGTCTATTGGACGAAACTGTATTCACATTGAATACAGTCGCACAAATCTCTGCAAAGTCTTATCCTACCTTGTTCCGCACAATTTCACTTTTAAAACTTTCTCCTGAAATTCAGGCCGCTATCCGGGCAGGAAATCTCTCTGTTTCCCAGGGTTATCTCTTTGCGGCGAACCTGGAGTGCCCCGATCTTATGAAAATATTTACCGGCATTTTAAAAATACCGGTTACATATATCACTTTGGAAAAAATGCTTTCGGCATACAAGACTGTCAAACAGGATTCAAATAATTCAAAACCCGTATCCGTAAAGAAACAGGTTAAAAGTCTTTTATCTATAAAAACAGTTTTTGAAAAGGGCCTTGGAACTTATGTAAGAGAAGACGTTGATAAGTTCCTTCATGAACTTGAAGTTTTCTGTGATTATGTCCAACAGCAGGCACCCAAAATCCCATATGGCAGGAAAAGACCCCCTCAGGTGTAAATATGTCCGGCGTGTCTTAAAACTTGAGTGAAGAGTGGATTTATAACCCCCGGCGCAAAAGTACCCGTTTCACCGTTATCATCATCATTAAAGCCGGAGAGATTATTTACATAAACAAGACGTGAATCCAACTATCAGAATAAAATCGAAGCTCTTGCCAATAACAGAGAGATTAAGGCTTGTTGTTATGCCTGTAAAAAATGAGGGTCTATTAAAGCGGCAGGGTATAAATCACAATACATTATTTATTCCTGCGCGGATTGTTTTGTTCTTGCATCTGCCGTTAAAAATATGGCAACTATACGTTATGAATAATCATGCATTTAAGAAAGTTGAACATCTTGTAAAAGTAATTTGGACATAACTTGTATCTCAAACTCCTGCAATGCATACCTTTTTCCATCATACCATTTCTTGGCGGTAACCACCTCTCTCTATTTTATTTCACAATAGATAAGTTCTGGATTGAAACTTTTTTTGTACTCTCACTCTTCATTGCCGTTTCTTTCAGTTTTTATAAAAGAAAAGAGGTTCCTACAGGCTTTTTCAAGTTCATGCTATTTTTCATGCCGTTTTTATTAATGAATATCGCATCCCTTTTTTACACATGGAACAGGTTAGATACTTTGTCTGAATTGAATATAATTGTTTGGATAGTAGGGTGTGTTTATCTTTATACAATATCAGAAAACAGGGATGCTCTTTTAAAAGTACTCATTCTTGGAACCACGCTATCCGTAATATGTATGATTATACAGTATAAAGTTTTATTGCCAAAATTAATGGAGTTTTTTAAAGATGGGATGTATGCCCCTATTATTAAAGGAAAGGTTGTTCCTTTTTCGTCGTTTTTAAACGAAGCAACACTTGGTGGATATTTTCTGTTTTTGATCCCTCTAAGCATCTATTTTGGTGTTATTCAAAAAAAGATTCTATATATGGTTACGTCTTCTATTATTATATTCGGCCTTCTATTTTCTCTTTCAAGAATGGCCATGTTTATAGGTGCGCTTTCAATAATTGCCTGCTTTGTATTGCTAATAATGAAAAATCAGTTAAAAAAAGCATTATCGCTCATATTAATTGTCTTGTTTGCCTTAACGATGCTTGTCTCTGTTGTCTATATTGATGGAAAAGAAAAAAACGTTGATTTTCAGGATAGGGTAATTAACAGGATAAAAAAAACACCAACACATATTAAAACACTTACTTATCGAACTATGACATGGGAAATAGGATTTAATGCCTTTTTGGATAAGCCGCTATCCGGTTATGGTGCCGGAACGTTTGAACATGCATATAAAAAGCACTATAATGCTACCTTGTATACAAAATATGCTCACAATGTCTTCATTAAAATAATGGTTGAGCTTGGTTTACTTGGGCTTATATCTTTTTTAATTTACCTTTTTGGTTTTACGGACAGAATAATAAAGTTAATTAGGGATACAGGCAATAAAGATACAAAATATCTATTTATTGCAATATCAGCCATATCCGGATTTCTTTTTGCTGTTTCCAATGTTACATTCGAAATACCTGCGTACACTATTACATTTTTTGTCCTGTCATCAAGTCTTTTTGCAAGAAACAGGGATATGGAAAACGCTGACAGGGAGGGACAAAGCCGCAAAGTATTGGATATAATGACATTACTATTTATAGCCATTGCACTTATAGGTTCGTTTTTCTTCACTGAAAGGGCAAATATTTCTTTAAAAATGAATGAAGAGGGGGCAATATTTACGGAAAATGGATTACTGCAAAAGGCATTTATTTCATACGGGGAATCTATAAACGCTATGCCCTTAAATGATTATGGATATATCGGGATTACAAATGTTCTGTTAAGATCTTACAAAATCGAACAAAGTGAATTTGAAAAAAAGAAGATTAAGGACATAATTATTCAATTCCTGCCAAAAATTGAACAAAACCCGGATAAGCACTCGGAATTATACTTTATTGCCGGCAGCGTTAACTCAATGTTGGGAAATATTAAAAAAGCAGAAGGTTATTTTAATATGGCATTACAATTTTATCCCTCTTCAGGATATTATTTATACGAGACGGCTGTTTTTTATTTTTTAAACGGTAATATAGAGAAGGCCAACGCATTGATCAGACTCATGAAGACCTACGCTGATAGACATACAGGCTCTGAAATGCACGGACTCTATGTATATAAAATGAGAGACCTGGAGTCAACTATTGAATATCTGAATGGTAATGTTCAAAATGCCGTAGAGCTGGCAAGAAGAAACCTTCAAGACGCAGAGAAGGGTATGGATGAAACAGGAAATATACTTGCAAGAGAGTACATTGTAAAAGAATATTTTATTAAATATTTACAAAATAGGGTTGATTTCTTCGAATCAAAGCTTTTAAAGCAATAAGAATGTCTGTTTTCATATATTTTATTGGATTTTATGCAGAAAAGACTTGTCTTTTTGTTGCATAATATGTAACAAATACTAATATAGTAAAAGGTTTAGGGGGTTATGAGACAAATTATACCATTGTTTATATCATCAATCGCTGCTGTCGGGGCATATTTCTTTTTCTCCTATGCTATGTACCGCATCGGCAGGAAGTTTGAAACAAGCTCTTTTCTGGAATATTGCATACCGTTATACAATATGGTCCTCATGTGCAGGTGTGGGGAAATTTCGCCATGGAATACGCTTGGACTTTTTGTGCCCATAGTAAATATTTATTTTGCTATTCATATATGGGGAAGTATTGCACAGCGACTTGGAAAGAGTTACTGGCTCTATGGAATAGGATCATTTATATTTTATATTACTGTCTTTATTATGGCTTTTGATAATTCACGTCCATCCGGATATATAATTTCCGATATAATGAGTGAAAACAAAGATTTAAAGGAGAAGGAACAAAATGAACATGATGGAGAGTTTGATCAGGATACGGTAAGTAAAAAAGAAGTTTTTGAAGAAAATAAGAGAAATGAAATAACTGAAACAAAAAGAGAGAAAACCACTAAAAAAACTAAGGCAGGTTTTTTATCAAGCATAGACATTCTTAGCAAAATTGGATTAAGGACTATAAATGAATTAATCGGTTTTGATATTGGAAGCACCTCAATAAAAATATGTGCTCTAAAGAAGACCAATGAAGGTTTTCAAATACAGAACATAGCTAAAAAATCATATGAAGAAGATATTCTAAGCGACGGCAACATAATAGACCAGGTGTTTGTTGCACAAGAGTTAAAAAAAATAATTGCCGAGAACAGGATTAAATGCAAGGATGTGGCTTGTGCATTATCAAGCTATACGATAATTACAAAAAAAATTATGGTGCCGTTTCTTGAGGAAGAAGAGCTTGAAAACAGTATAAGGCTGGAAGTTGAGGCAGTTATTCCTTTTCCTTTAAAAGATATATATTACAGCTATCATGTGCTTGGTGTGGATGAAGAAAAAGAAGATATGATGAACATTCAGATCGTTGCAGCAAAAAAAGAAATTGTTGATGGATATACAACAGCATTCAGCCTGGCAGGCTTAAATTTACAAATTCTGGATGTTGATATTTTTGCTGTTACAAATATTATTGAACAGATATACAACCCGAAAGATTTTTCAGTAGTTGCTGTAGATATAGGTGCATCTATAACAAATATTGCAATAATTAAAAACAACAGTGTTGAATTTACAAGGGAAATACTACTGGGTGGAAAATACTTAACGAACCAAATAGAAAAATCTACAAAGCTTAGCCATATGGAATCCGAAGAAAAGAAAATAATGGCTGACAGTGAAGTTGCATATTTATTTGAGGATTTTATATTCAACATCTCATCTGAAATTACAAAAACAATCAATTTTTATACTGCCACAAAACCTAACGACACCATTGGAAAAATATACCTTACAGGCGGCTCATCCTTACTGCAAGGGTTAAAGGAAAAAATTGAGGAAGATACTCGCATAGAGATCGAATATATTGACCCAATATTACTTTTAAATCTGGATCAAACTAAACACCGTGTTTATGAGGAATACAGCACTTTCATGAGCGTAGCGCTGTATTTATCTTCAAGGGTTGTGGATTTAGGACAATGATTAAAATAAACCTTTTACCCGGTAAAGCAAAAAAAGACCTACTAAAGATTGATTTATACCTGTTTTTTTCTGTAGTAATAATAAATATTATTATTTTTAGCGGAATTTATTACATTAATGCAAAAGATATATCAAACTATAAAATAAAAATCGAGGATACAAAGAAAGAAATTGCAAGTCTTCAAACTATTTATAAAGAATATCTCGCCATGGAACAGGAGAAGAAAGAGATTCAGAGAAGAATTAAGGCAATCGACGGAATAAAAGAGGGCAGAGCGCTCTCTCCAAGGATTCTGTATGATCTTGCCTCAACCATAAAGGACAACGTATGGCTAAAGAGTTTTAAAAAAACAGATGATAAGTTTGAACTTGATGGTCGTTCGTTAGAAAATGAATCTATTTCAGTTCTTGTTGAGAGTTTATCGAAAATTCCATATATAAAGAACATAGAATTAAAAAATGTACAGGATTCTGTTGAGGAAGGGATTACAGTAAAACAATTTATTATTTCCGGTGATCTTGTATTATGAAAAAATTAGAGATAGATTTCAAAGGAATAAGCAAAAAGATTGCAAAGATAAAAAGGATATATAAGCTGCTTTTCAGTATTGGTCTTAATGTATTATTTTTTGCGTTGCTTTATTACTTTATATTAATTCCGCAACTTGAAACCAAAAGACAATTAGAGCAAGAATATAGTAATATTAAAAGAGAACTTGATAATATGATAGCCATTAAAAACAATATGACGAAATTTCGTCAGGAATATGCACAATTGCAAGAACTTTTACAGCAAATGTTAAAGCAGTTGCCTGAAACAAAAGACATCCCTAATTTACTGAGAAATATATCAACTGTTGGCACAGAAACCAGATTAAAAATAACATTTTTTGAACCAAAACCTGTACAAAACAAAGAATACTATGCTGAATTGCCATTTAGTATCCGATATATCGGTCCTTTCCACCATATAGGGTATTTCTTTGACGGTATAAGAAAATTAGAAAGAATTATAAGCGTAACAAGTTTTTCTATTACTCCTAACAGTAAAATAGAGGCAGGTAAATTAAACCTTACAGGAGAATGTACGGCAAAAACATATGTATATTTAAAGCAACAGCCTAAAGTTGAAAAGAAAGCAGAAAAGAAAGACGAAAAGAAGGAAGGTAACATTGAAACACCGAAGAAATAGGATAATTCATTTTCTATTTTTTAGAAATCATTTATTTATATGTATTTTAGCAATTTGCTTGATTCTACCGATATCTAAAGGTACATCTTTTGCTCAGGAAAAATCTGATGTACCTCGGAAGGCTGAGCCAATGCCGCCAAAATTTAACGTAGGTGATTTTACCTATACTTCCGCAAATAGGAGAGACCCTTTTGAAGTATTATTTTTGAAAGATATTAAACAACAATCAGGGAAGTCAAATGCTTTAAAGAAAGGTTATGAACTTGAAGAACTTAAATTTGTAGGAATTATGAAGGCCGGTAATAAGAATCTTGCTATGATGGAGGATATGCAAAGTAAGGGTATAATTTTTAAGAAAAATGATTATCTGAACAAAAATCTTTGGATTATCGACATTCTTTCAGATAAGGTTGAATTCGGCTATAAATTAAAAGGTGAGGTAAAAACATTTACCATAGAAATCCCAAGAAAAAAGGAAGGGATGTGATTATGATTAAAAAAATACTAATTATGTTATTTTTAATATTTACAATCCCGTTTCTGTGTTTCAGCCAGATACCCGGCAGAAAACCACAAAAAATGTCTTTTGATTTTGTAGATGCAGATGTAAGAAACGTTTTGAGAGGATTGGCTGATGTAATGGAGAAAAGTATAATTATTGGAGATGATGTAAAGGAACTGAAAGACAAGACAATAACCATGAAGCTTGATAACGTTTCCATGGATGAAGCGCTTGATATTATAATTAAAAGTAAGGATTTGTCAAAATTTGAAGAAGGAAATGTAATCAGAGTGATCACATTAAAGAAATTTCTTGATGAAAAGAATCGTGAAAGCGCTGATAAGGCTGCTTTACAGAGAGAAAAACTTGAGAGATTCAAACAAGGGGAAGAATTCACCACTGAGACAATTTTCTTAAATTATACAACTGCAAGTAAAGTTGCTAACGTGATAAAAGGTGGGACTACTGCTGCATCAACAGGCTCTGCCGCTACAACAACATCGGGTACAAAAGGCCTTTTGTCAGAGTATGGTACGGTTACAGAGGTTGAATGGACAAACGCGATAATCCTGAAGGATACAAAAGAAAAGGTTGCAACTATTAAGAAAATTGTTAATGAACATGATTTTCCTCCTGCACAGATTCAGATCCATGCAAGGATTGTCATAGCAAAATCTAATTTTTTAAGGGATTTGGGAATTAAATGGAACGCCCTTGTGCAGGGGATGGGTTCAGGACCGCAAGCATCTGTGGGATCACGTGCAGGGTCAAGCAACTTTGTAAACAGCAATGTGGCTATAAATCCAGGTGTCAATGCTCTGCCTGCTACTGTAACCGGCGGACTTTCAATTCTGGTTGGGGATCCCACGGCAAGCTTTTATCTTGATGCCACTCTTGCCGCATCAGAAACAGATCTTATTACAAAAACAATAGCCAGCCCTAAAGTGGTAACATCAGATAATATCATGGCAAAAATTGCAAAGGGCAATGAAATACCATATCAGACTATTGCAATGGGAGGAGCCACTCCTACCATTGAATATAAGAAAGCTGAATTAAGCTTGGAAGTAACCCCGCATGCTACAAAAGACGGCAGAATAAAAATGAAAATCAAGGCAACTAAAAACGATCCGTACAACTGGAATCCAACCACTATAGCAATGTCAACAAAAGAGGCATCAACAGATGTAATAATAAAAGACGGTGAAACGCTAGTTATAGGTGGTATTTATGAGACGGGCAACGATGAATCCGAAACCGGCATACCGCTGCTCATGAAGATACCTATTCTTGGCTGGCTGTTTAAAAGTCAGCATAAGAGCGATCAAAAAGAAGAACTTCTCATATTCATCACCCCTACAGTTCTTAAAAATCTTTATAAAGATGAGGGATAAATGAAGATTAAAAGTATTTATATATTTCTATTGGTATTCTCAATAATCTTTATTCCTGCCAACCGGACTTTTAGCGAAGAACTTGTTAAAGGAGCTATCATAACAACTCCACAGGATGTCCTCAGTGTAGGAACAGGGGAAAAAATTGTAACAAATCTTGGGAAGAGAGATGGTGTAATTGTAGGCGATATATTGAAATTAGTTGAAAGTGACGATGATGTTTTAATTGGTAATATCGGGAAATGCGCTGTAATAAGAACTGAAGATTCTACGAGTGTGTGTGAGGTTATAAAATTAAGTGCTGAAGCAGGTAAGGGTGATTATGTTTATGCAAATAGGTTGGAATATTTAGATTCTCAGTTGTATCCGATTGCATTTATGCTGCTGAATGAGGTTGTTGGACCATACGAACCACAGAAAAATATCAGAGTTTATATACATGACATATATGATGAAAAGAAAAATGTTACTAAGTTATCGGAATTGATAAAAGAAGAGATTGCATTTATATTTAAACAGAAAAAAAGAGTGTCAGTTGATGTGGCAAGCTTGAAAGGCTATATAAATTATCAGGACCACTATTTTAATCCAGATACAGACAAACCTGTAAAAGAAAGAATAGACACATTAAAGAACAGCATGAAAAGGTTTGATATCGATGCTGCCATAACAGGAATATACACAATAAAAGATGATATTATAAAATTAAAACTATACATTGTAGATAGTAAGTGGCAGGATAGAACAACAAAATCAATGCTGAGCGCAAAGAAATATTTGAATGCTTCAGCAGAAATAATTGTTCCATACGAACCGTTTAAAGAAAAAGAGCTCGTTAAATACAGTATCATACTTTACGAAAGAGACTTTCTTCCGGATAATGATGAACAAAGAGCAATAATCAAATATGAATCGCAAAAAGAATTGAAATTTAAATATAAATTTGAAGACGGCAAGTTAAAATTTAACAGGATAAACCCGGGTGATTTAACCTTCAAAGTGAATAGAGAGGATATCGGGGGTATACAAAAAGAAGTTGAGTTAGAAAAATATTTTGAAAAAGGAAAAAAAAGAATACTTGTATCCTTTGTTCCGACTTTAAGTCATAATGAATATGAAATTATACAATTAAAGAAAGAAATAAAAAAAGAAATTATATTGGATCTAAAAGATGAGGATAATATTTGTATTGAAATGAGACTTGATGCTACATATGAAAAAGAAAAAATTGATATAAAGATTGCCAGAAAAAATATAAAAGAACCTATCATACTGAAATCTGTTGCCTCTGAAACAGATAGAAAGCCAGCTATTGAGCTTTATCGGGATTAAAGGGGGTATACAATGAGATATTTTGTTATTATTCTATTCATTTTAGTATTTTTTCCTGCGAATGTTTTATGTCAAAATAAAGAATTTCAGTCTGATAATAGTTTTTTGAGCAACATTGATGCTGACAAATATAAATCTTTCTTAATTGAGATGAGAAAATCTGACATCAAAAGAGAATTTGCGGATTATAAGGAGGATAGAGATACAAGATATAGGAAGCTAAGGGAAAGTATAGCATTTGAAGAAAGAGAGGCAAGGATTGCAAATCAAAGAGCATGGGAAGGAAGATACAGTGAGGCATGGGATTCAAGAATGTCTTATATTAACAGAGGTTTTTCTGCGCAATCAGATACAGAATCAGGCAGGGCATTCAAAGCAGCAGACATGTTAAGACCACCTTCAAGAACAAGATCAGATACTTACAGAAGATAAGAATGACTGCTGCTTTACAAAGACTATCAAAATTTCTTTCAAACTCAGGCATAGATTCAAGACGAAAATCTGAGGAAATAATCAAGTCTGGCAGGGTTTTAGTCAATAATATCAGAGTATTGGAACCACAATATCGAGTAGATCCAATTACAGATACCATAACATTGGACAATAAGACGGTAATAAAAAATAAATCGAATACCTATATAGCACTCTATAAACCTGTTGGCTATATATCTGATTTAAAGGATGTAAGAGGCAGAAAGCTTGCGCGTGAACTTATTAATTTTGAGGGCAAGCTTTTTCCTATAGGCAGGCTTGATTTTAATTCAGAGGGGCTAATAATTTTTACGAATGATGGTGACCTCGGGAATAAGATAATGCATCCAAAATATGGTGTTGAGAAAGAATATCTTGTTAAACTGAAGGGCATATTGAGTGATGATGATGTTGTCTCTATAAAAAAAGGTGTTATGATAGAAGGTGTTGCTGCTCGTGCAATAAATATTTCTTATGTTGCCTCTGCTTTTAGTAATCATTGGTATTCAATAACACTCCACGAAGGCAGAAACAGAATAATAAGAAAAATTGGGGATGTTGTCGGCCACCGTATTCTAAAAATCAAAAGAGTAAGAATTGGGCATCTTAAACTTGGCAGTCTTAGTTCGGGGTCATATAGGTTTTTAAAAGAAAGAGAAATTATGCCCTTTAAAATAAGCCGGATTGATTGATTTATTATTAAAGTTATTTGTTTTCAACGCTATGCTAAATATGAATTATATTATGATGTTTTTGTAAATTTAATAAAATTTTCATAAATAATAGTAAATTGGTATATTTTTTGTTGAAAAAGTTTCTAAATAACTTATAATAATACAAAATATATAAATAACATATTATGTAAAAATGGATTTTATAAATAATGAAAAATAAGAACCCATTAGGTAAATCTCTATCTGAAATTATTGCTCAAACAAAATATTCTGTAAATTCAGACTTTAAAATAATATCTAATAACCAGAGCGAAAGAAAAGCAGTTAAACAAAACTTGTTAAATCAGTCACATCTTTTAGAATTAAGTGTAATTGGACAGTTGCTTAAAGATAAAAGAGAAGAGAAGCTATTATCCATTGAATATATTTCAAAATATTTTTGTCTTCAAAAATCACTTATCGAATCAATAGAAGATGGAAATTGGGCTAACCTGCCTCATATAGTATACGTGAAAGGTTATATAAAGAAATATTCTAAATTATTAGGAAATTATGATCAGATACTACCTTATATTGTAGAGAATAATGTATTTATGGATAGTGAAAAATCAAACAATAAAATAGAAAAAAAGAGAAATTATTTTTCTACGCATAAACGAATACCAACGACAATATACATATATTCAGCAATTATCGTTTTGATTTTAGGTTTTTTTATTTTTGATAAAACGCAAAAAGATAGATCGGAAATATCAAAACTTGAAAATGCTGTACAGATTGCCAACAATATAAATGACAGTAATAATAAAAGGAACGTACCTGATTTTATTGATGTGAAAAAACTTTTAATCACCTGCCATGAAAGAACATGGATAAGCGCAATTATAGATGATACAGAAAAAAAAGAATTTATGCTAAAGCCTCAGGAAGTAGTAATGATTAATGCAAAAGAAAAATTTGATCTGCTCATTGGGAATGCAGGCGGTGTGAAGTTAATACTCAACGGAAAAGATATGGATTTTACGGGCGAAAACGGTCAAGTAAAAAGAGTAACCATACCCTGAATAGTATATACAATTCCATGGCTTGATTTCTCTTTTATTATTTAAATAAAGATGTTTCAGATTTTCCTTTATGTGGCATATTCAGGTGAATGTAAGCTTTTTCGGTAGCTCTCCTCCCTTGTGATGTTCTTATTATGAAACCTGTTTTTAACAAGTATGGTTCTACCACTTCTATGATAACGTCTGTTTCGATTTGAAGTGTTGCAGCAAGTGCTTCAATTCCTGCAGGACCACCTTTGTAGTTCAAAATAATCGTCTGCAAAAGTTTTCTATCCAGTTCTCCAAGCCCATATTCGTCTATACCTTCTAATGTCAATGCATTTATTGCAACGTTTTTTGTTATGTTTCCGTCTGCCCTGACCTGCGCATAATCACGAATTCTTTTTAGCAATCTATTGGCAACCCTTGGTGTTCCTCTTGCTCTTTTCGCAGTTTCAAATGCACCATCCTTATCAATGGCAATGTTTAATATTGAAGCAGAACGATTAACAATACTGACAAGGTCTTTTTCATTATAAAAATCAAGATCTCTTGTAATTCCAAATCTTTCTCTTAATGGAGAAGATAGGAGTCCCGCTCTTGTTGTTGCACCAATTAAAGTGAAATTTTCAAGCCTATATCTGTGAGTCCTTGCATGTACGCCTTTGTCAAATATAAAGTCAACTGCAAAATCTTCCATAGCCGGATAGAGAAATTCCTCCACAACTTTTGGTATCCTATGAATTTCGTCAATAAAAAAGACGTCCCCATTCTCTAAGTGTGTAAGAAGTCCCATTAAATCCCCGCCTTTTTCAAGCGCAGGTCCTGAAGAAGTGATGATTTTTGCACCCATTTCATTGGCAATAATATGTGAAAGTGTTGTTTTCCCCAATCCAGGAGGGCCGTTAAAGAGGATGTGTTCTAAAGGTTCATTTCTTTTTAATGCTGCTTCTATAGCAATCTTAAGTGTTTCTACAATTGTTTCCTGGCCGATATATTCTGAAAGAATCCCGGGCCTTAAATTAAAACTTTGTTCTTTTTCTTGAGTATTTTCTTTACCCAGTATATCCGTATAGTTATTAATCTCCTCGTTAATCAACGCCTTTGCCCCCTATATACTTCTTCGAATAATTGTTCGGAAGAATTTATGGATGGATTTATCTTCATGGCTTCATCGATCATTTTACGAGCCTCTGTCAGTTTGTGTCCTAACTGAGAAATAAGTACGCTTTCAACCTCTTTTCTGAAATCTTCTTTAATTTCAACTGACATTGCTGTTTCAGGGATCAATGCATATTTGGCGGTTTTCCCTTTAAGTGTAGCAACAATCTTTTCTGCTTTTCTTTCACCTATACCTTTTAATTGTTTTAAGGTTTTTATATCCTTATCCTCAATAGCGCGGGCAATTTCCCTTACCGGCATTGTAATTGCCTTTATTGCAGCAGCAGGACCTATATCCTCGACGGAAATAAACAACTCGAAAAAATCTTTATCCATTTCATTTTTAAATCCTACAAGGATTGGTTTTGGCTGTCTCTCTGTTTGATTATAATAAATAAACAGATTTAGTCCATCATCATGTTTAGTTGTTTTTTTTATTTCATTCAATACATGAGCAGGGATCATGATATCATATCCCACCCCACCAACGAGAAGGACAATATGATCATCGTATATCTTTTTTAGCTTCCCTTCAAGATATGATATCATCTTATTTAAGCCTCAAAGAACTTTCTCTGTAAAATGCGGTTAATGCTATTGCTAAAGCATCCGAAGCATGGAATGATTTAATTTCGCCAATACATAGTATTTTTTGAATTGTTTCTTTGACTTGTTTTTTGTTTGCATTGCCATATCCAACCAAGGCATTCTTTACCTCTTTTGGTGCAATCTCCACCATTTTTATTCTATTTTGTGAAACTAAAAGATACATAATCCCAAGAACACCTCCTAAAATTATGCCAGCCCTGGGATATCTTACAAGAGAAAAAGCATTCTCTATGGCAATAACATTCGGTTTAATGGTTTTAATCAGTTGACTCATATCAGTATATATCTGTAACAGCCTATTTGAAATATGTATATCTGGAAATGTTTTAATTGAACCACATTTCAGAAGGGAAGGTGGTAGATTAGTACAATTTATTGCGCCAAAACCTGTGCTTGCCAAACCCGGGTCAATGCCAAGTATGATCACTTAAATTACTTGCTGCCAGCTAATCTTTCCATTTCTTCGAAGGGAATATCGAAGTTTGCATATACTTTCTGCACATCATCAGAATCTTCAAGCATTTCCATTAGTTTTAGCATTGTATCTGCAGTTTTTCCTTCAAGTTTAACAGATGTTTGTGGTACCATGCTGATTTCAGCGACAGTATATTTTATATTATTTGATTCAAACAATTTTCTTATGGTTTCATAAGTTGCAACGTCTGTTATTACCTCTATTTCGCTATCGCCTGAGATAACATCCTCTGCGCCTGCCTCAAGGGCAAGCTCCATAATTTTATCTTCATCTACATTGTTTTTATCAAAAGATATATAGCCTTTTTTATCGAAGAGCCAGGACACACAACCTGTTTCACCGAGATTTCCACTATACTTCGTAAGCATATGACGAACATCGGCAGTTGTTCTCTTTTTGTTATCAGTAAGCACTTCCACAAGGATTGCTACGCCACTGGGACCATACCCTTCGTAAGTATACTCTTCATAGCTCTCGCCGCCCTCAAGCGCTCCAGCCCCTTTCTTGATCGCTCTTTCAATATTGTCTCTTGGCATATTTTCAAATTTTGCCTGAGCAACAGCGGTTCGAAGCCTTGCGTTTGATTCCGGATCACCACCACCAATTCTTGCTGCTGTGGTAATTTCTTTAATCAGTTTTGTGAATATTTTTCCGCGTTTTGCGTCAGCCGCACCTTTTTTATGCTTAATTGAACTCCATTTACTATGTCCGGACATTGTGCCCCCTGATTATTAAATGGTGGGCAGTATAGGATTCGAACCTACGACCTCTGGTATGTGAGACCAGCGCTCTAACCACCTGAGCTAACCGCCCATTCTATATTTTATGTTACTATCTATATTTTATGTTACTATCTATATTTTATGTTACTATAAAAAATAAAGCCAATCTTGACTATATTTTTAGCACAGGTTTCTATGAATTTGAAACCTTTTTTATCAATTAATGTATAAATTATATTTAAATTCTTTTGCCAATCGTTTATTATCATTGTATGGGAAAATTTACTTTTGGACCAGTTCCTTCCAGGAGACTTGGTTTTTCATTGGGTATCGATATAATTCCAAGAAAAATTTGCACATTTGATTGCATTTATTGCCAGATTGGAAAGACAACAAACCATGAAATTAAAAGAAAAAGTTTCTTTAATAAGCATGAAATAGTAGAGGAAATAATCAATAAGGTAAGGCAGGCAAGTCATATTGACCATGTAACTTTTTCCGGATCTGGAGAGCCTACATTAAACTCGGACATTGGATGGATGATTGAGGAGATTAAAAAAAACATAGATATTCCTGTGGCTGTTATAACAAATGGGTCACTCTTAAACGATAAAGAGATAAGAGATAACCTTTGTATGGCAGATGTTGTTTTACCATCTCTTGATGCGGCAAGTGAAGACATATTTCGATATATCAATAGGCCTCATTCTTTGATTGAACTTAGTACAATTATTGAAGGTATGAAAAAATTCAGAAATGTCTATAAGGGTAATATTTGGCTTGAAATAATGCTGATTAAAAATGTAAACGACAGCATTGAAGAGCTGGGAAGGCTAAAAAATGTTGTTAAATACCTTGGTGTTGAAAAAGTACAGCTAAATACCGTTATCCGACCTCCTGCAGATAGAACAACAGGCAGGATCAACAGCGAAGAGTTAAATGAAATCAGTAAGTATTTCGGCCATGGATGTGAAGTTATATGCAATTTCGAAAAAGAAGTTGAGAATAATGAAGAAAACGACTGGTCGGAGATGGTTTTGGATATATTACGAAGAAGATCATTAACCCTGGATGATATAGTTAAAATTACAGGCACACCGGAACACACTGTAAAAAGCACTCTTGCAACCATGGAAAATGAAAGAAAAATTAAACAGCTTCATTCTGAAGATTGCGTATATTATATAATAAACGATTAAAAATAAATACTTAGAAATAAAACTATCACATGGTAAACCAAATATGAATATAGAGGAGAGTATATGAAAATAAAAAGAGCAGTCATTAGTGTATCCAATAAATCCGGTCTGTCGGAGTTGACGCCTTTTTTAAAAAGTTATGATGTAGAAATTCTTTCAACAGGTGGTACAAAAAAATATCTCGATGGAATCGGTATTAATCCAATAGAAATAAGCTCCTATACCGGGTTTCCTGAAATTATGGATGGAAGAGTGAAAACACTACACCCTAAAGTTCATGGAGGAATTCTGAATATCAGGGACAACAATGAACATCAAAGCGCAATGGAGTCTCTGGGCATAAAACACATAGATATGATCATTGTAAATCTGTATCCCTTTAAGGAAGTTGTAAATAAGGGCTGCGCATTCGAGGAAGCAATAGAGAATATTGATATAGGTGGTCCTTCCATGATAAGGGCAGCGGCAAAAAATTACAGATATGTTACTGTTGTTGTTGATCCTGAAGATTATCCAAAAGTAACCGAAAATATGAAGCAAAACAATGGTGAGACAACTGAAGATTTAAGATTTTACCTTGCAAAAAAAGTATTTTTCTTTACATCTGATTATGATAACGCTATTTACACATATTTGTCTGAAACAAAATAGATTATATCAATAACGAGAGGAAAAAGTTAATGAAAGTTCTTGTAATAGGCAGTGGCGGTAGAGAACATGCCCTTGTTTGGAAATTATCTCAGTCGCAATATGTTGAAGCTGTTTTTTGCATTCCCGGAAATGGCGGAATTACGGAAATTGCCGATTGCATTGAGATGGACATGGCTAATATAGAGAATCTCGTAGCTTTTTCGAAAAAGGAAGGTATTGGATTTGTTGTTGTTGGCCCTGAAAATCCCTTAGCCATGGGCATTGTAGACGCTTTCGAAAAAATAGGCATACCAATATTTGGGCCTTGTCAAAAAGGTGCTTTGCTTGAAACAAGTAAGGTTTTTTCAAAAGAATTAATGGACAAGTACAAAGTGTCAACCGCTCCATTCAAAGTATTTTCAAGCTATATTGATGCTCAAGCATACCTTGACAGCTTAACGCCGCCATTTGTGATAAAAGCCGACGGATTATGTGCAGGGAAGGGTGCTTACGTCATAACAGATAAAGAAGAAGCGCAAAAGGTGTTAAAAGATTTAATGATCTTAAATATTTATGGAGATGCCGGGAGCAAAGTTGTTATTGAGGAGTTTTTGCCTGGTATTGAAGCTTCATACATTGCTTTTGCTGACGGTAATTCTATTCTTTCAATGCTGCCCTCACAAGACCATAAGTGCTTATTTGATGACGATAAAGGGCCTAATACGGGAGGAATGGGCGCTTATACGCCTATTCCCTTTATAAACAGGAGTCTGGAAAAAGAAATAGATAAAGAGATCATGGACAAAACAATTAAAGCACTCAGGAATGAAGGTGTAATTTATAAAGGTGTGTTGTATGGCGGCCTTATGTTGTCAGAAAAAAGTAATCCATATGTCCTTGAATTTAATGTGAGAATGGGAGACCCGGAAACACAGCCTATACTTTTTAAAATGAAGAGTGATATTTTTCCAATCCTGATTGCATGTGTGGAAGGAAAGCTGAATACTATAGAAAATATTGAATGGAGAGACGGTGTGTCAATATGTGTTGTACTGGCATCCAAGGGTTATCCCGACAAGCCTGAAAAAGGGAAGATCATCAAAGGACTGGAGCTGCTGAAAAACAAAGATGATATTATGGTCTTTCATGCAGGTACAAGAAAGATAGGGAGTGAGTTCTATACTTCAGGCGGCAGGGTTTTAGGAGTCACTGCTATTGCCGATACGTATGAAAATGCAATAAAAAAAGTATATGAAGCCGTATCATGCATAAGTTTTGAAGGTATGCAGTACCGAAGAGATATCGGTAAGAAAGCTTTAACAAATAACAGGTAGTAATTGATAAAAAATAAAAATTAAAAACAAAAATATAAGATATAATTTTTTCATAAACAATAAATTCGGGAGGCAAAGATGTCTAAAACATATAACATTGGTGTAATACCGGGCGATGGAACAGGGCCCGAGGTTGTAGCAGAAGGAATTAAAGTTTTGAATACTGTATGTGATAAAATGGGATTTTCATTGGAATACACTTATTATGATATAGGTGGAGAGAGGTATTTAAAGACAGGTGAAACTCTGCCGGACAGCATCCTTAGTGAACTGAAGCAGCACGATGCTCTATATCTTGGTGCAGTGGGGCATCCAGGCGTAAAACCTGGAATATTAGAGAAAGATATTCTCTTAAAAATTAGATTCGAACTTGATCAATATATCAATCTGCGCCCCGTTAAACTGTATGAAGGCGTTGAAACACCGTTAAAAAATAAAGGACCAAACGAAATTGATTTTGTTGTAGTAAGGGAGAACACAGAAGGACTATATACAGGAGCAGGCGGTGTTCTAAAAAAAGGCACAAAGGATGAGGTCGCTATACAGGAATCAATAAATACAAGAAAAGGGGTAGAAAGATGTATCAGATTTGCCTTTGCATACACAAAAAAACGCTGTAAAAATAATAAATTAACTTTATGTGGTAAAACTAACGTTCTTACGTATGCATTTAATCTCTGGGACAGGGCTTTTAATGAAGTTGCCAAAGAGTATCCTGATGTGACAACAGACTATGCCCATGTGGATGCAACATGTATGTGGATGGTTAAAAACCCTGAATGGTTTGATGTTATTGTTACCGATAATATGTTCGGCGATATAATAACAGATCTTGGAGCAATTATTCAGGGTGGACTTGGCATAGCCTGTGGTGGAAACATAAATCCTGAGGGTGTATCAATGTTTGAGCCTATGGGCGGTTCAGCCCCGAAATATACTGGAAAGAATATAATCAATCCTTTTGCGGCCATACTTTCCGGCAGCATGATGCTTGAATTCATTGGAGAAGAAGAAGGCGCAATATTAATAGATATTGCAGTACAAAAAGCTCTAAAAAATGATATCAAATCTCTTGATGCAGGCCAAATGGGAATGGGTACAAAAGAAGTGGGAGACCTTATCTCCAAATATATTAAAGATTAGAATAATTATTCGTAACCCTCCGGTTTGCCGGAGGGTTACCTTATTGAGTAATGTTTACACTTTGTTTAGATATGGGTTGCCGCTTTAATTCCTTGAGTTTTTTGCTTAGTGTATTTCTGTTTATTCCAAGAAGTTTAGCGGCTTTCGAGATGTTGTTATTTGAAATTTTCATGGCGGAAATTATAAACACTTTTTCAATAACTGTTTGAACGTTTATCAATACGTTATCATTATTATTTGTTTTTGACATTAATAAGTTATCTGCTATAAATTCAAGTTTAACCTCAAATAAATTATATAACTTATCAATATTATTATTAATTGCGTTATCTATCATAATTCACTTAATTAGAAATATTTAGTTGACAAAAAAAATAATAAAATATAGTTTAGACATATTGTATACGATTTGTATATTTATTTTCTTAAGTATATTTAATAACAGTAGCTACTGTCAAGAAGTTATAAAGTTGATTGCTGAGCAGTAAAAAAAGGAGGTCCCTTATGAGACTGCCGCCTTTTGATGTTTTAGAGCCAGGCACAAAAAAAAGTGCATTATTTACACTCGATAAGCATAATAAAAATTTAAAAATTATTGCAGGAGGCATTGAGGTTGTTGTTATGATGAAGCTTGGCCTTTCAGCTCCTTCATATCTTATGAGTTTGAAAAAGATCAAGGCATTACATGGTATTAGAAAAGTAAAAAATGAAGTTATTATCAAAAGCTTAACTACTATAAATGAAATTATTCAATCTCCTTTAATAAATAATAATTTTAAAAGCATCACAGAGGCGGCAAGGCTATTAGCAGCCCCTCCAATACAGAATAGAGCTACTATTGGAGGCAATATACTTCAAAATACCCGTTGCTTATATTACAACCAGTCAGAGTTATTCAGAAATGGGATTAACCCTTGTTTTAAAGGCGGTGGGAATATTTGCCATGCAGTTAGAGGTGGGAAACATTGCTTTAGCGTATATCAGGGCGATATGGCGCCTTCATTAATTTCATTAGGTTCAAGGGTAAAATTAGAGAAAAAAGGGTCTTCTCGTATTGTTTTATTATCAGATTTATTTACCGGCAAAGGCGAAAACCCGTTTTCGATCCAATATAATGAGCTTCTGACTGAAATCATTATACCGCTACATAAGGGAAATTACGGCTCTTCATATGAAAAATTGAGAATCAGAAAGGGTCTGGAATACCCTTTAGTTTCAGCATCTGTATTTCTTTCAGAAACTACGGATGGTAATTTAGATAATGTGAGAATTGTTATTGGCGCAGCAGCATCCAGACCAAAAATAATTGAAAATGCGTCAACATATTTGAAGAGGAGAAATGTTTCTGATGAGGATATAAATGAGGTTGCAAATTTAGCTGAGAAATTGTCAGAAATGGTGAATAACCTATCTGTTCCAGCGGCATATCGTAAAAAAATGGTTATGGTTGTAACGAGGCGAGCCCTTCAAAATGCTTTTCAAGATTTAAAAAAAAGGGGTTAACATGAACAAAAAGACCATTCTATTAAAAATAAACAATGAAGAGCATAATATTACAACATGTCCGAACCGTACTTTGCTGGAAATATTAAGAGATGATTTGTCTCTTACCGGGACAAAGGAAAGCTGCGGAGAGGGTATATGCGGGGCATGCACGGTCCTTTTGGATGGTCTTCCGGTCAGGTCATGCATGCTTCTCGCAACAGAGGCTGAAGGCAAAGAAATCATAACTATTGAAGGTTTATCCGGTGGAGAAAAACTTGACCCTCTTCAGGAAGCTTTTATTGAACATCACGCCATACAATGTGGTTTTTGCAGCCCTGGAATGATATTAACTGCATATTCACTTTTGAATAATAATCCCAACCCTGATGAAGAAGAAATAAGACATGCAATATCCGGTAATATTTGTCGCTGTACAGGATATGCAAAGATAGTTGAAGCTGTAAAAGCAATGTCCATAAAAGGGAGTTAGGTATATGGAAAAATATTCTCTCATTGGAAAAAGCATAAAAAGGGTTGATGTAACTTCAAAAGCAACCGGTGAGGCAATTTTTTCTGCGGATATAAAGCTTCCCCGAATGCTTATCGGAAAAATACTAAGATCGCCATACCCACATGCCAGGATCATACACATTGATTCATCCAAAGCCGAAAAGCTCTCTGGTGTAAAAGCTGTTGTTACCGCTTCAGACACATCAGGTGACAAATGGGGTGTTTTTCGCTACACACAAGACCAGCAATTTCTACCGACAGACAAGGTCCGGTATGTCGGTGAAGAAGTAGCTGCAGTTGCTGCTATTGACGAAGATACTGCTATTGAGGCTTTAAATCTTATCAAGGTTGAATATGAAGAGCTTCCGTCTGTGTTTGATATTGAATCCGCTCTCAAGCCAGGCGCTCCCCTTATCCATGATAATAATCCTGGCAATATCAACATACATGTTAATATTGATGTCGGCGACATAGAAAAAGGATTCAAAGAATCTTATTATATTCGAGAAGATACATTTACAGCCCCTGAAGATTCCTATTTTCAGGGAGAACCGTACGCTGTAACAGCGCATTTTGACCAGTCAGGCAATCTTGAAATATGGATGCCCAATGCAGGCCCTCATCTAAAAGCTAAGCCGTTGTCAAATGTGCTGAAAATTCCTTTGAATAAAGTCAGAGTCCGCAAAGTAAGAATTGGGGGTGCCTTTGGGGGCCGTTCGGAGATTTCTCCTGCTGACGTAATCTGCGCCCTTCTTGCCAGAAAATCCCAAAGGCCTGTAAAAATAGTCTATACCCGCGAAGAAAACTCGATAGCAACCCGTCAGGCCCACTCCATGATTGCTACAATTAAAACCGGTGTTGATAGAGAGGGCAGGGTATTATCGAGGGATATTACCTGTCACATGGATGGTGGCGCATACAGCAGCACAGGCCCGATTGCTGTCAGTGTCCCCTTTTTATGTATGGAACAGGCATATCGTATGGGCAATGTGCGCTATAATGGATACAGAATATTTACAAACAAGCCTATCAGGGGTATGTTCCGTACCCACGGCAGAGCCTTTGCTTGCGGGATTGACTTACAACTCGATACGATAGGGCAGGAACTTGGGTTGGATCCGGTTCAGATGCGCCTTAATAACGTAAGAAAAACAGGTGAATATACATCAACAAAGTCATATATAGCAAGTTGTGGTATGGAAGAGGCTATACTGAAAACAACTGAAAAAGCAAAATGGAAAGAAAAATGGGGAAAACTACCTCCCTATCATGGAATAGGCATAGGTTGCAATTCTGTTCAAACCGGTTTTCCCATGGGGATAAGGGGAGGCTCTCAGGCCTTTATTAAATTCAATGAAGAAGGGGGCATAAGTGTAATAACCGGCATAGTTGACAACGGTCAGGGAAACGACAGTATGATTGTGCAAATTGCTGCCGAGGAGTTGGGACTTGATGTAAATAACGTTCAACTCATTAGCGCTGATACAGAAGTTACACCAAGTGACCCGGGATCTTATTCAATGTGTGAGACATTTATCGGTGGAAACGCTGTAAGACTTGCCGCACAGGATGCAAAAAAGAAACTTCTGAAAATTGCTTCAGAGGTACTGAAGGTCAATGCGGATAAGCTTGACTTGCGAGATAAAAAGATATTTGTTATTGAAAATCCAGAGCAATCAATATCAATGTCAAAAGTAGTCAGGATGGCTTTGGGCAGAGGCGAATCTATAAGCGGAGAAGGCGCTTACTGGCCCAAAGTAGACAGCAAGCGCGAATGGGTGGAAAATCCGTCAGGTCAGCTTTCGGAGACTTTTTCTTTTGGTTCAGTTGTTGCAGAAGTAAAGATAGACCCTGAGACAGGCAAGGTTGATGTGCTCGAAGTTACGGCAGCGCAGGATGTAGGGTATGCGCTTAACCCTAAAGTTGTTGAAGGTCAGTTTGAAGGCGGAGTAGCGATGGGTGGTCAGGGGGGCATGCTTAGCGAATATATACTCTGGTATAACGGCAGGGTATTAAACCCCGACCAGCTCGACTATATGGTTCCTCTGGCAACAGATATGCCAAAAATAAATAATATAATAGTGGAAACAATTGATCCGAATGGGCCCTATGGAGCAAAAGAAGCAGGCATGTCCGTTGCCATGAGCGCTGCCCAGGCATACTGTGGCGCTATCTGCAATGCTATTGGTGTGAATATGAAGGATTTTCCGCTAACGCCCGACAAAATATTAAAGGCTATTGAGGAAAAGGAAAAAGGTGAACAAAATACTGAAACTTCATCCGGGAAGCGTGAAATATGAAATACGAGATATTTTTAATGAAATAAAGGATTAAAAAGGAAAAGACGAGGGAATGAAGATAGAAAAGATTGACCATATCTGTTTTGCAGTAAAAGACCTTGAAAAAACAAAAAATATATATAAAGAAGATTTTGGGTTAATACCGGCATTTGAATACACTGCAGAATCTGAAAAGATCAAAGTAGCGCGTTATTGTATTGGCGAGGTGGCTGTAGAGTTTATGGAATCTACTTCACCTGACGGAGACGTTGCAAAATTCATAGATAGCAGAGGGGAGGGTGTATTTCTCATATCATATAAAGTGGATAATCTTGATGATGCATTAGCGGAACTAAGAGGGAAAGGCAAAGAACTTATCGATAATAAACCAAGAGAGCTTTTCGGAAATAGATACGCATTTGTTCATCATCCAAGCAAGCTCCATGGTGTGCTTACTGAACTTCTCGACGGTGATTTTGATATAAACAAGCGATGATGTCCATTTTACATGTAAATCTGTTAAATTATAATTAAAAGGCGGGATGAGGATGAGAGCATTAGTAGTAGGTGGAACGGGGGGCATGGGACAGGGGGTTGCCCGGGACCTTGTTAAACAGGAGCAGATACATGAAGTAATTCTTGGGGACATAAATATAGACCCTAACAGAGTACAGGATAAACTGCGTACCAGTAAAAAAGTGTCTCTTATCAAGATTGACGTAAATGATCATAAAAGCATGGTTGCAGCAATTAAGGACGCTGATGTAGTTATAAACTGCGCAGGGCCGTTTTATAAAACGGCTGTTGCAGTAGCCAGGGCGGCAGTAGAAGCAAAGGTCAACTATATTGATATTTGTGATGACTATGAGGCTGTCCCTATTCTTTTTTCCTCTGCTGACATTGATGAGGCTGCTAAGAATGCGGGAATAACTGTCCTGACAGGAATGGGATCGGATCCGGGAACCAACAACGTAATAGTGAAATGGTTTGCGAATCAACTGGATCATGTTGAAGAGATTCACCTATTCTGGGTAGTAAGTATTGCCGAACTTGCCGGTGCAGCCTGGGATCATAGCCTTCATATGGTTACAGGTAAAATCCCTCAATATCTGGATGGTAAATTGGAATATGTAGATGGCGGTACAGGCGAAGAGATAGCAACGTTCCTTGAACCCCTTGGTACCTGTAAAGTTCGCTATGTAGGACATCCACAGCCGATAACAATACCCCGTTATATAAAAGGCCTAAAGAAGGTAGTTATCAAAGGGGCGCTCATACCGGCATGGGTAGATGATCTGATTAAAGAGCAAAAAGAGACGGGTTTTCTCAGCACGGAGTCTGTAGAAGTAAGGGGAACAAGGATAACGCCTTATGATCTAACCTTGCAACTTTGGGACTCAATCCCTAATAACAGAGACAATGGCCCTCTCGCTTCGGGCTTAAAAGTTATCGTAAAAGGTGACCGAAAAGGAAAACAGGTAACATACACGGCTGATATAGTTGGCAGGATGGCACCAGGAACAGGAATTCCAGCCTCTATAGCTGCTTTAATGATGTTTGCCGGTGATGTAAAGGTAAAGGGGGTAGCGGCCCCTGAAGGCTGCATAGATCCGGATAAATTTCTTGCAGCATTATTGCAAAGAGGGGCTAAGATACATCAAACAGAAACAATAACGTCCATGCTGGCACTTTAGAAAATATTTATGCTATTTATTTGTTAAAACATTTTTAACACTATAAATAATTATTGAAAGTATCAATAATAACTGACTGTTAAGGTTATGACAGGAGGATATATGAAGGATATTCAAAAACTGAATATAACAAAAAGTCAGGAACTTTTTGAAGAGGCAAAGACATTGGTTCCAGGTGGAGTTCTTGGCGCAAGAAAACCGGAAGATTTTATTATAGGAGAGTATCCGATCTTTCTCGAATACGGTAAGGGTTGCAAATTAACCGATGTTGACGGCAATGAATTTATTGACTTTCTTTGTGGTTACGGACCTATTATTCTTGGTTATAGAGAAGAAGAGGTTGATGATGCAGTTATAAAACAGATAAAAGACAAAGGTTTCTGCTTTTCGCTCACACAACCATATCAAAATGAACTCGCAAAAAAATTGAACGCACTTATTCCCTGTTCCGAATTAAGCATTTTTTTAAAAACCGGTTCTGATGCTACTTCGGCAAGTATCCGTATTGCAAGGGCACACACAAAGAGAACTAAAGTTATGCGATGCGGCTATCATGGCTGGCACGACTGGTGCGTAGAGATGAAGGGAGGCATCCCTGAAAAATTCTACGAGGATGTCTTTGAATTCCGTTACAATGATCTTGATCAGCTTACGGATCTCATGAAAAAACATGGTGATGAGACAGCCGCCATAATCATGACCCCATTTGGACATCCTCTCCATCAGAAGATGCAGACGCCTAAACCAGGATTTCTTGAAGGCGTAAGAGAACTTGCCGACAAATATGGATCAGTCCTGGTTTTTGATGAAGTACGCACCTGTTTCAGACTCAGAATGGGTGGGGCGCAGGAACTTTATGGAGTAACACCCGATTTGACTGTGCTTGGGAAAGGCATGGCTAACGGGTATGCGATTAGTGTCGTTACAGGAAAAAAGAATGTAATGATGGCCGCAGCATCCAAACTTTTCATCTCTTCGACTTTCTTCCCGAACAGTGAAGGCTATGTTGCCGCATTAAAAACAATAGAAATTCTCGAACGAGACAAAGTCCTTGATAATATATGGGAAAAGGGCGAGAGGCTTTTAAAGAATATCCAGCACATCATCGACAAGTACGATGTGGGAGCTGAATTGTCCGGTGTTGCGCCAATGTTTTTTATCACCTTTAAAAAAGATGACGCAGATACTCAGAAAACCAGACGCGATCAGTTTTATACACAGCTTATTCGACGAGGTTTCTTTTTTACCCCTCACCATCATGCGTATATCAGCTATAGACACACTGAAGAGGATCTGAATAAAACTGTTCAGGCAATAAACGAAGCTATGGCATATGTTAATGAAAATAATCATAGATAAATTTCATGCTTTATATAATGTATGAAATTTGATCTACAAATAGATTTCAATATTGTTCAGTCCATTCTTGATTCTTTACCTATGAGCGTCTATGTTTTAGACCGTGGACGAAAAATCCAGTGGAAGAACGAAATAGCAAGGCTCCGAACCCAGGAAGCTGGCATTATTCAACCTGGAAAGGTATCCTGCTACAGGGAAATCTTCAAGAGGATAGGGCCATGTAATAATTGTCCGGCGTTGAGAACACTCAAGAGCGGACGTATGGAGCATACAGAAATATCAAGCAATTATAAGGGAGAATCAAGGTATTATCTTGTTACCACGGCACCTCTCAGAAAAAGTGGTGAAGAGAATGAGGCTCTTATTATTGAGACTGTTCAGGACATTACTGATCAGAAAAAGATTGAAGAAGAACTAAGAATCGTAAATGATTTTAATAGAGCTATTATAGATAACGCGCCTGTAGCTATCTTTACAATTGACCGGAGCGGAAAATTTATGAGTGTAAATCCAGCCCTGGCTTCTCTTTCCGGGTTAGGTGCTGAAGCTGAAGAAAAGCTTTTACATTTTAACTGGATTCAAAACCCCTACACAGTCAGGTGCGGCCTTGCCGAGCATATAAAAAAAGGGCTGGACGGTGAATCTTTCGAATTGCAGGATTTTCCTTTCACGACCTATCGGGGTGATCAGGGCCAGTATATTCATTTAAGGGGAGTACCCCTGAAGGGTAAAAATGGTAAAGTAGAGGGACTTTTATGTATAATTGAGGACAATACTGAAAAAGTAAAGGCAAAAATTCAGTCGATTCAGGATGCAAAGACATCTGTTATAGGAAGACTTTTAACGGGAGTTGCCCATGAGCTTAACAACCCTCTTGCTACAATTGCTGCTAATTCTGAACTTGCATGTGAATTATTTCAGGGATTCAAAGATGACACCACAAAAAATGAGGAGATGACCGAACTCCGTGAATATTTAGATGTTATACAGGAGCAGGCATTCCGGTGTAAAAATATCATAAAGGATATGTTTGATCTGACGAAGAAAGAAGGCTTTGAAGTCCATGAAATTGACTTGAACGAATGTTTAAATGAGATTTTGGAATCAATAAATTTCAGAAAAAAGGATATTCGCCTGTTAAGAGAAATTGATCCCTGCCTGCCACATGTCAAAGGAGATTCTAATGCCGTAAAGCAATCTTTTACGAACATTTTTCAAAATGCTTTTGATGCAGTAGTGGGAAGAGAAAGTGGAGCGATAAAAGTAAGGGCTTATTCTTTTGACAATTCAGTAAAGGTAGAAATTGAGGATAATGGCGTTGGTATTCATGACGACCTCATAGACAAAATATTTGAGCCCTTTTTCTCGACGAAAGAAACCGGCAAGGGTATTGGATTGGGTCTGACATTGTGTTATGAATTTTTAAACAGGATGGGGGGAGCCATTGAAGTGGAGAGTAAATTAGGAAGAGGAAGTATTTTCAGAGTCACATTACCTGAATATTCAAGATGAGGAGAAAGATAACGGGATGATACGTATTCTTATTGTTGATGATGAACATCAGCTTGTTGAGGCATTCAAAAAAAAGCTTTCCAAGGAGGGTTTGGAGGTATTTACCGCATTAAACGGCTCAGAAGCACTATCAATAATGAATAAGGAAATTCTGGATATCGGACTTTTTGATATTATGCTGCCGGACATGGATGGTGTTGAACTCCTTGGAAGGTTGAGGGAAATGCAACCAACTGCTGAAGTAATAATGCTTACAGGCAATGCGTCGATTGACACAGCCATACGGTCAATGAAGCTTGGCGCTTACGATTATCTTACAAAACCCTGCAAGCTTTCAGAACTGCATGCTGTGATACTTAAGGCATATGAGAAAAAACAACTGAGAGATAAGAATATTGTCCTTGAAGAACATTTGCAAAGAGTTGAGCTTCATGACAAATTTATTGGAGAAAGTAAAGAAATCAAAGAGGTAAAAAAGTATATCTCATTAGTCAGCACTTCAACAGCGCCTGTTTTGGTTCTCGGAGAAACAGGTACAGGAAAAGAACTGGTTGCAAGAGCGATCCATGCCCTCTCCATACGTTCTGCAAACCCTTTTGTGGTGATTAATTCAAGCTGCCTTCAGGAAAACATCCTTGAAAGTGAGCTATTCGGATACAAAAAGGGTGCATTTACCGGAGCGCAAACTGACAAGGTGGGTCTGCTTCAGATTGCTGACAAAGGCACGTTTTTTATTGATGAAGTTGCAGATATGAGCCCGTCAATCCAGGCAAAGCTTCTCAGGGTTCTTGAAACTTCCGTATTCAGAAAGCTTGGGGATACAAAAGAGACCAGGGTGGATGTACGTTTTATTTTTGCCACCAATAAGAGCATTGAGGGAGAGATTGAAACGAACAGATTTCGTAAAGACCTTTTCTACCGGCTTAATACTCTTACCATCCTGATCCCGCCTCTTCGGGAACGAAAAAGCGATATCCCCGTTCTGTCCGAGTATTTTATGGAAAAACACGCCCGAGGCACTAATAGGAAGATCATTTCAAAACAGGCACTGAAACTTCTTGTAGAATATAATTGGCCGGGTAATGTGAGAGAGCTTGCAAATGTTCTGGAGAGAGCTGTATTAATATCAGGAAACAGAAACGAAATTATCACTGACGATTTTCCTCAAAGCATGGTTCATGTATTCCCTGTTTCTGTCAGGACAGGGAATACAAAATTGCCCGCGGATTCGCTGCGATTAGACAGCATGGAAAAAGAACATATAGAAAAAGTGCTCAAATTTGTTGATGGCAATAAAAGTAAGGCTGCCAAGCTCCTTGGTATAAGCCGCCGGAAGATTTATGATATGATTGATTAAAGGAGAAGATCATTTTGTCATTGTTGCTAAGACTGCCCCGCAAAAAGCGAGGTAGTCTTTTTTTTGGCCTGATTATTGCTAATAAAGTTTTCTGAATATCATTTAGAAAAGGGAGGTTGACAGATGTTCGAATTGACGCCGGAGCAAAAAGATATAAGAAACGCAGCAAGAGAATTTGCCGAAGGGGAATTGATGGAGGTTGCACGTGAACTTGATGAAAAAGAGGAATTCGATGAAAAACTCTGGAAAAAGGCTGCAGATTTAGGGTTTCTTGGGGTCTTTATAGATGAAAAATACGGCGGAGCCGGCCTCGGCTATTTAGATCACAGTCTCATTTGTGAAGAATTCTCCCGCGTCGATTGCGGTATTGCCCATTCGATAACATCATCCTTTTTTGGCTCACAACTTATAAGTCTAATTGGAACTGAAGAACAAAAGCTAAAATATCTCCCTTTAGTGTGCCAGGGCGGAGCTAAGATGGGCGTAGCCATTACAGAACCCGATGCAGGAAGTGATGTGTCTTCTGTAAAAACCGTAGCAAAGAAAACCGACAGCGGATATGTAATATCCGGGAACAAAACGTTTATAACAAACGCTAACAGGGGAGATTTCCTTATCGTTCTTTGTATCACTAATCCTGAAGCGAAGAAAAAATATGATCGCTTCAGTACCATTATCGTAGAAACCAACAGACCTGGCTATGAATCAAGTAAATTGAAAAACAAATTATCACTGCGTTGCTCTGATACAGGAGAGGTTACTTTCAAGGATGTATCGGTTCCTAAGGAAAATCTTCTGGGAAAGGAGGGTAGGGGGTTTTATAATATTATGGAATTTCTCAACCGTTCTCGCCTGGAAGCAGCAGGATTCGGGGTAGGAACAGCTCAAGGGGCATTAGAAAAAGCGATTAATCATGTGCGCAAAAGAAAGCAGTTCGGAGTTCCCCTTGCTGATTCGCCGATAGTACAGTCAAAGATAGCAGAGATGGCCACCTTAGTTGAAGCCAGCAGAAGTTTCCTGTATACCACGAGTTCAAAACTGGATAAAGGCGAAGTGGATCATGCGCTTATTGCCATGACAAAATGGTATGCCGCAGAGATAGCGGTAAAAGTTTCCGATGAAGCAATACAGCTCCACGGAGGATACGGTATATTGGAAGAATACGATGTCGGGCATTATTGGCGTGATGCAAAAGTTCTTGAGATTTTTGAAGGAACTAAAGAAGTTGAAAAATTGATTATCGGTAGAAGACTCTTGGGGCGGTAATATGTACCGATATGATACAGGCTGTATCCGATATGCACATATTGGAAAAAGATCCAGTTTATGAGTTGTGTATTAACGGGTTTTTTAATATGGCACCAAAATTGCTTTATTATGGATCAATAAATAAAATTAAGAAGGGGGTATTATGAAACGTTTTTGCACCATTCATTTTTTTGTACTTTTGTTTTTTGTAGTTACCTGTATGGTTGGTACAGTCAGTTTTGCACAGGATAAGGTAATTACAATCAAAGTTGCCAACTGGTTCCCTGCAGGAAGTAAACATGATGCTATTTTGCAGGAGTGGGGCAAAGATCTGGAAAAACGTGCTGGCGGCAAAGTTAAAGTCAATTATTATGCAGCAGGCACACTTGTTCCTGCTGCACAGTCATACGATGCTGTTGTAAAGGGAATCTCAGATGTAGGCAACCATGTTCTTGGATATACGATGGGCAGATTCCCCTTTTCGCAGGTGCTCGATCTTCCCATTGGCTGGCCGCAAGGACCTGAAGCAACTAAGATTGCAAACGACTTTTATAAGAAATTTCATCCAAAAGAGTTTGATGATGTAAAGGTATTGCTGTTCCATGGGCAGCCAGGCGGTTATCTCCATACAAAAACAAGACCTGTTGAAAAACTTGAAGATGCAAAGGGTTTGAAACTGCGGTGCTTCGGATCAAATGCAAAGTTTGTCGGTATGATAGGTGCTGCGCCTGTAGCAATGCCTATGCCTGATGTTTATGATGCCCTTGCAAAAGGGGTTGTTGACGGGCTGATGTCTAGTTATGAGGCTCTGCACAACTTCAGGACTGGAGAACATATAAAATATTCCACAGAGGATGTGTCCACTGCGTATTCAGCAGTATTTATCGTGATGATGAACAAGAAAAAATTTGCTTCACTTCCTCCCGATGTTCAGGCAATAGTAGATAAAATGAGTGTGGAATATATAGATAAGTACGGCAAGCTGTGGGCGGATATCACAAAAGATGGCAAGGACTGGCTGGTAAAGAGGGGCGTCAAAGTTATTTCTCTAAGTAAGGAAGAGCAAGCCCGTTGGTATGAAAAAGGTTCCAAACCCCTCGTTGATGCGTATCTAAAGGATGCGAAGGAAAAGGGATTACCCGGTGAAGAAGCGGTGAAGTTTCTTTTAGATTCTATCAGAAAATACCACTAATATCTAAAACCTACCCCCGGGGAGTGTCATCTCGAACTCTCCGGGCATATATGCCTTAACACCATAAACAGGAAGGTAAAAATGCAAAAATTTCTTAGTGCCACCTTAAAGATAAGTAGAATCACAAATTCTTTAGGAGGGATAATACTTGCCCTGATGATGTTTTTCACGGTAGTTGATGTTGTTATGCGTTACCTTGGGAAACCTATTACAGGAACATTTGAGTTGGTAGCTTTTGCCGGAGCCCTGATAATAGGTATGTCACTTCCTCAGTCATCTTTGGATGGTTCGCACGTAAATGTCGATATACTTACGGAATACCTCCCCGATTTCTGGAAAAAGATGTTCTTAATTTTTACAAAGCTAATAGGTTTCCTGTTCTTTTTACTGCTTACATGGTCGTTTTTCTTAAAAGGGAATGATTTATACAAAACGCATGAAGTTTCACTTACCTTGCATGTCCCTTATTATCCTGTAGCGTACGGATTATCGTTTTGCGGCCTTGTTGAGTCAATGGTACTCCTGTCCAACTTACTGAAGGTGATTTTTGGAGGTGATAAGCATGAATGAGATTACATTCGGCATAATAGCGTTATTTTTGCTTTTATGTTTGTTTCTTACAGGTATTGAACTTGCTTTTGGTATGGCCATTGTTGGTTTCATAGGATTTGCCATACTCAACGACTTTGAGACTGCAATAAGTCTCCTGGCAAATGATTATTTTGATGCTCTCGCGTCATACAGTCTCACTGCCATACCTCTTTTTGTGCTTATGGGCCAGATTGCCTTTAATGCAGGCATTGCAAGACGTTTATTCGATACTACACATAAATTTATAGGACATATCCCGGGGGGGCTTGCTGTAGCAACTGTGGCAGGAGCAACCGTGTTCAAGGCAATATGCGGTTCCGTGGCTGCCACAGCCGCAACATTTGCAAGCGTTGCTGTTCCGGAGATGGACAGATATGGTTACAGCAAAAAACTTTCTACTGGGATAGTTGCTTCAGTAGGGACGCTCGGCATCCTGCTTCCTCCAAGCGTGACCCTAATAGTCTTCGGTATCGTAACACAGCAGTCTATAGGCAAGCTTTTCATGGCCGGCGTAATACCGGGGCTTATTTTATCCCTCTTTTTCATGGTAGTAATTTTCGGATGGTGCAGAATCAATCCGTCCATTGGACCAAAGAGCGAAAAATATGACTGGCCGGCAAGATGGAAGACCGTTCCCAATGTAATATGGCCCATTGTCATATTTCTCGTATTGATAAGCGGCCTTATGTACGGTATTTTTACGCCCACGGAAGCAGGCAGCATGGGAGCATTTGCTGTGCTTGTTCTGTGTGTTCTAAAAAGGGATGTTAATTTCAAAGGCTTTATTAAATCGATTCAGGAATCTTTGCGCACTGCATGTATGGTACTTATGCTTATAGCTTCATCAGCGATACTGGGCCATTTTATCGCCATTACCCAAATCCCCCAGGTGGCAGCTGACACGATTACCGCACTGCCGATACACCGTATCTGGATAATGATTATCATTTTCTTAGTATATCTTATAGGCGGCTCCTTTATAGATGACCTTGCATTTATGATCCTCGCAACCCCGATCTTTTTTCCTATTGTATTAAAACTCGGTTATGACCCTTTATGGGCGGGTATTATGATTGCTCTTACAGTATGCATTGGTTCGGTGATTCCGCCGGTGGCCATCTGCGTTTTTATTGTTAAGAATATAACCAAAGTACCAATGGGCATTATTTACAAAGGTGTTTATCCTTTTCTCATTTCTATGGTCCTTTGTGTGGCATTACTGTTCGTTTTTCCGGAATTGGTAACCTGGCTGCCTAATTTACTTATGAAATAAGGCAGACATGCCACATTTACATATACAACAGGAGGAGGTAAATCATAATGGTCATCGGTGATATGCTTGTAAGAAATGCAAATAAATTTCCTGCAAAAACAGCTATTGTCTCGGAAGAGGCAAAAATGGATTTTAAAACTTTGAACGAAAGGGTCAATTGCCTGGCAAATGCTTTATTAGATAGGGGGCTGAATAAAGGTGACCGTATAGGGGCACTTGTTCATAACTGCTATCAATTTATGGAAATATATTTTGCAGCAGCAAAGACAGGAGGTATTTTTTGCCCTTATAATAACCATCTCACAAAAGGCGAGCTTTTTGATATATTGGACTATTCGGCTCCTAAATTCCTTTTTTTAGATGAGGATTATAGTGAGATTATAAATACGCTTCTGCCTGAATTCAAATCAGCGAATCACTGCATATGCCTTCAGGCACCAGTGTTCCCATATATGGAAGAATATGAAAAGGTTCTTGCCACAGGGAAGAGCTATGAACCAAATATCAAAATATCTGAAGAAGATGTACTCAGTATTATTTTTACAGCAGGCACAACAGGCAAAGCAAAGGGTGCAATGAGAACGCATAGACACCTTATGTCAGACGCTGTGGCAAGCGTAATCGAACTGCGGGTTGAATATGACGAACGTGTATTAATAACCTTTCCAATGTACCACGTGGCCTGTGAAGACAATATAGTCCGGCATTCTTTTATGCCAAACACATTTTATATAAGACGGGAAGGGGGTTTCAATCCGGAACAGGTTCTGGAATATATTTCAAAAGAGCAAATTACAAGGTGCCAGATGGTACCTACTATGATCCACAGCCTTCTCCAGATACCTGATATAAAGAAATTTGATTTGAGCAGTTTACGGCTTATTCTGTACGCCGGTGCACCTATGCATGTAGAGCTTCTGAAAAAAGCTCTTGAAGTTTTTCCATGCGGTTTTGCCCAGTTATACGGCCAGACTGAAAGCGGACCCTTTACTACAGTATTAAAACCTGAAGATCATATCCTTGACGGCACCGAGAAAAAGATTAAGAGGCTTGCTTCTTCCGGCAAACCGGCACTTAATTACGAGATCAGAATTGTTGACGAGAATGATAAAGACGTGGCTATTGGTGAGGTAGGAGAGATAATCGGCAGAAGCGAGGCAGTTATGAAAGGTTACTGGCAGATGCCGGAGGAAACGGAAAAGAAGCTGAAGAACGGCTGGCTGCACACAGGTGACCTTGGTAGAATTGATGAAGATGGATACGTCTATTTAGTGGAAAGAAAGAATGACATGATAATAAGCGGCGGTGTCAATATATATCCAAGAGAGATCGAGGAAATACTTTATAAACACCAGGCTGTGCTTGAGGTATCAATAATCGGCGTTCCCGATGAACACTGGGGTGAAGTGCCGAAGGCTGTTATTGTTCTGAAACAAGGGGCCAGTGTAACCGGAGAGGATATTATTAAATTTTGTGGGGAACATTTGGCAGGATACAAAAAACCGAAATCTGTTGAATTCTGGAAAGAACTACCCAAAAGCCCGCAGGGAAAGATACTGAAAAAGGAGATCCGCAAACATCTGACGCCCCCATGATAAAGTTGGTAGAAAAATTTGTTCTGAAGTTTTTGAAGTATCGATGTATAGACATAAACAGGCATGGTATCCAAAAGGAGGATTTTAATATGGCAAAATCGATATTAGATGGAAAAGGGATTCTTGCTGTTGATGATGAGCCGGATGTGTTGTCGGTACTGGAAGAAGAGATTACCACCGAATGTTCAAATTGCCAATTCGACAAAGCCACTACCTATGAGGAAGCCGCCATAATGCTGAAAGCAAATGTCTATGATATTGTTATTCTCGATATTATGGGAGTCAAAGGATTCGATCTTCTGGAACTTGCAGCAAGCCGTAACTTCAAGACAGCTATGCTCACTGCCCATGCTCTAAGCACTGAAGCGCTGAAGAAATCGCATGACCTGGGAGCAAGAGCTTACTTACCAAAAGATAAACTCGGTGAGATAGTACCTTTTCTCGAAGACATCCTGCAATACGATGCCAAATCAGGTTGGAAACGTCTCCTGGAAAAACTTGAAAACATTTATGACGATCGTCTTGAACCTGACTGGAAAAAGAAAATAGACTGGTATTAACGAAAAGAGCCCCTCCGTGGCGATACACTACTGAGCAACTCTAATGAAACAGAGTTAGGTTGCTCAGTAGTGTATGCGTCTGAAGATATAGACTTCAACATCACTTCATATTTCTTTAATTTCCGGTAAAGGGATGCAAGGCTGATGTTCAGTTTCTCTGCCGCCAGTCTCTTATTCCCTAAATACGCGCTGCGCTGTTTTTGCCTTGGATGCAACTACGTGGTTTTCGCCAAAGGCACTGCTTTCTTTCCGAAATGGGCACTGTCAAGGGCCAAATTAATTCCCCACCTTCAGGGCCGCGTTTATTCCCCACTT
>CAZHHX010000006.1:0-115496 GCA_964532465.1 uncultured Syntrophorhabdaceae bacterium
TTGCACCCTCCGTATTACCGCGGCTGCTGGCACGGAGTTAGCCGGTGCTTCCTCCTGTGGTACCGTCAAATCTCGCAGGTATTAGCCACGAAACAGTTCTTCCCACATGACAGGGCTTTACGACCCGAAGGCCTTCATCGCCCACGCGGCGTCGCTGGGTCAGGCTTTCGCCCATTGCCCAATATTCCCCACTGCTGCCTCCCGTAGGAGTCTGGGCCGTGTCTCAGTCCCAGTGTGGCTGATCATCCTCTCAGACCAGCTACCCGTCATAGCCTTGGTAAGCTTTTACCTTACCAACAAGCTGATAGGCCAAAGGCTCATCCTCAAGTGATAGCTAGTATAAATACAAGCCACCTTTTACCGCACAACTTGTGTTGCGTGGTCTTACCCGGTATTAGCCCCACTTTCGCAGGGTTATCCCGATCTCGGGGGTAGATTACCTATGTATTACTCACCCGTCTGCCGCTCTACTTGCCCCCGAAGGGGCTTTCGCGCTCGACTTGCATGTGTTAGGCACGCCGCCAGCGTTCGTTCTGAGCCAGGATCAAACTCTCAAAACAAACCGAAAAATCTTGTTCAAAATCTATTGAACGAGGACCTACTATCTTGTTTTCAAAGAACAGTCAACCTTAAAGCAGTGCATATTATACTTTTTTTTCAGCCATTGTCAAGGGATATAATTAAAATCTTTTTTGGAAGCCTTTATTCCGATGCTATGTGATAAGTGACTTGCCGCCTTTGTTCTGACTGTTTTTTAAAGATCATGTAACCTTGAAGCAGTCCTAATTATACTTATTTTTCATCTGATGTCAAGCTATATAGATAAATATATTTTAATAATTAAATATGTCTTTATATTCGGACAATTACAGTCTGTTTTTATGATCTCGCAACCTTGATTTTCAAGGTTGCGAGGCATATTCTCTCGGTTTTTCCTGCTTGTTCCCACTGAAATTCTCTTTTTTTGTATAATCATCAGTTGCGCCTCAGATAGAATTTCAGATCTTTCAAAACACCTTTCTTTACTTTCTTTTCGATCTTATCCAGTATGTCTATTTTCATATATCGCAACTGGGTCAGCCATAAAGGATCGTCTACTTCGACAAAAAGAGTGTCATTTCCTATTCTTGCAGGTTTGGTATGTCGCGCTGTCCTCTCTCCCACTATATCATCCCAGAGATAGAATATTTTATGAGCATCTATATCACCTTTGATATTATATTCCCTTAAAACATGGTCAAGCGTTTTTTTTATCGGAATAAAGGCCATATTCTACACTCATTGCACTTTATGGTCTTGCAAAAAAGGCTTGTATCTGCCAAGGGCTGAAAAATTAGTTTGCAGTAATCCATGATAGGCAATCTTCATTATCCTTCAATTCTTGGGAAAATAGGCTTTATTTTATCTATATAGGAAATGTCTTCAGTAAAATAAAAAACTTTCTCGTGTTCAAATGAAGCTTTCTCAATTTTTCTGCCAATACCAAGAACATCCCAAATAATTTGGGATTTATTCGGCATAAAAGGGTAGAGAAGCATTGCTGCAATCCTCAATCCGTTCCATATATTATACAGAACCGTTTTGATCCTCACATTGCCCTCTTTGGAAAGCTTCCACGGGGCTTCTGAATCAATATATTTATTCAAAATAGACATTATTTCAAAGACATCCTGGAGGGCTTTATGATAAGCAAAAATTTCCATATCCTTCTGATATTCCATTACAAGCCGTTCAATATTTTCCTCAACATACTCGTCCATACCACCTTTTGTTTCCGGCCTCTCAATCTTACCCTGTAAGAACTTTCCTATCATGGTAACACTTCTGCTCGTGAGGTTTCCGAAATCATTAGCAAGGTCTCCGTTTATCCTGTGAACAAGCGCGTTTTTTGAAAAATCACCGTCAAGACCGAAGGGTACTTCCCTGAACATAAAGAACCTGAATTCATCCACTCCGTAAGTCTTGACAATATCATGAGGATCTACAACATTCCCGAGAGATTTGGACATTTTCTGTCCCTCTATGGTCCACCAACCGTGTGCAAATACCTTCTTGGGCGGCTCAATATTGACAGACATTAAAAAGCTCGGCCAGTATATGGCATGAAACCGCAGAATATCTTTGCCCATAAGGTGGGCATCGCAGGGCCAGAATTTGTTAAAAATGTCCATGTCATCGGGAAAACCTATCCCTGTTATATAATTGGTAAGCGCATCAAACCAGACATATACTATGTGTCTTGGGTCAGCAGGAACCGGAATACCCCAGTTAAAGCTTGTCCTGCTTATACTCAAGTCCCGTAAACCACCCTTGACAAAGCTTGCAACCTCATTGCGCCTTACTTCGGGCATGACAAAATCCTTGTGCGATTCCATAAGAGCAAGCAGTCGGTCTCCATACTTCGACAACCTGAAAAAATAGCTCTCTTCTTTTAACCTTTCAGGCTGCCTCAAACAATCAGGGCATTTTCCATCCTTTAACTGTAATTCCGTAAAGTAACTCTCGCAGGGCACACAATACCAGTCCTCGTACTCTCCGAGATATATGTCTCCGCTCTCATAGGCCTTTTCGAATATCTGCCGTACAACCTTTCTATGCCTCTCCTCGGTAGTCCTGATAAAGCCTGTATTGGTAATATTGAGGGTATCCCATAGATCGGTAAACCTGGATACCATCCTGTCTGCAAGTTCTTTAGGGTGAATTCCTTGTTGCTCTGCTGCCTTTTCTACTTTCTGCCCGTGTTCGTCCGTACCGGTAAGAAAAAAGACGTCATACCCGCATATCCTTTTATAACGGGCTATAATATCGGCAGCTATCGTTGTGTATGCATGGCCGATATGGGGGACGTCATTAATGTAATAGATCGGCGTTGTTACATAATAATGCTTATTCATGTACATGCTCCATAATACTTATTTTTATACGCTTATTTTTTTATTTTGATGCCTGACAGAAGGTCATAAGTCCCTTTTCATGCATCGTAGTGCATATCTTATCCAATATTATTGCTTCTTGATATCACTCAGAGATACAGAAACCTCCTTGCCGTCATTAAGCTCAACAGTCATTGTGGAACATAACGTATTATGTTTTATAACCTTCCCTTCTCCCTGCTGGAGAGCCACCTTTTTCCCGACCTTCGGGAAATCTTTCTTACAATTCATATACATATCGAACTCATAAGCAAGACAGCACATAAGCCTGCCGCATATTCCCGAAATTTTTGCAGGGTTTAATGCAAGGCTCTGTTCTTTTACCATTTTAATGGAAACTATTGAAAAGGCATTCAAGAACCTCCTGCAACAGCATACGTTTCCACAATTACCGAGACCTCCGACTATCTTTGCTTCGTCTCTCACGCCAACCTGTCTTAACTCTATCCGTATCTTGAATTCTTTCGCAAGTTCCTTCACTAATTCCCTGAAATCTACTCTGCTTTCAGAAACAAAATAGTACAGGAGTTTTGTGCCGCCAAAAAGATATTCCGCATATAACAACTTCATCGGCAGATTCATTTCCAATATCTTCTTTTTACAATAACTGAAAGCGTATCCTTCTTTTTCTTTCAAAGAAAAATGTTCTGCAACCTCATTCTCAGTCGCCTTTCTAGTCGCCTTCTTAAGGCCTTCTTTAGTCGTCTCCTGCGGTTCAGATACAACCATTCCAAGGCAGAGACCTTTATCAATCTCACTGATAATATAATCCCCAGCCTTTACATCTTCAGACACTTCCATTTCAATTACACTTGTTAATATGTCAACTTTTATATAACAACTTTTCATTTCTGCTCCATTATATCCAACAACATCGTTTCAATAGCAAGAAGTTTGTTTATATTATACCTTAACATGCCAAAAGTTTCCTGAATTCTTCTGATCGAAGCCTCAATCCATCTTGTATCCACGAATTCAGCCTTGAGAAGTTCCAGCACATCCCTGTTGATCATCATAGATGACTCCCGGTATTCGCTCATAACAGACATGTCTCTGAAAAGAGAGAGCAGGAACGACAAAAACATTGTCAACTCTCTATGGCTTCTCACTATCCTTTCCGACATTAAGGTCGCGTGTATAAAACTCCTGTCTTTTCCCATAATCAGTTCCGCAAGCTTATGCCTCAAAACAAGGTGATCTTGCTCCATCCAGAAAAGTCCGCAGCCGATACTCCCTTGCGAAATACGAGACAACAAATCAGCATTCCCTTCATCCATATTTACATTATCCATAAAGTACTGTTGCAAACGTTCTTTTGAGAGCGGACTAAAACTGACTCTTGCACAGCGAGACCGTATAGTCAATGGGACATCCCTTTCCGAGGATGTAATAAGAAAAAAAATGTTAAAAGGAGGAGGTTCTTCAAGGGTCTTAAGAAGGGCATTTACAGCTTCATGAGTCATTGTATCAGCCCTGTCGATCAGGATTATCCTTTTATCCCCCTCGTAGGGATACTCATAGACCTCTCTGCCTATAGTTCTCGATTGGTCAATACCTATGGAATCTTCGTCTTCGATAATTATGACATCAGGATGCATACCGCGCTCGACCTTTATGCAGGGACGGCATATACCGCAGTTGTTATGTTCTTCACATAGAATATACTTTGCAAATTCCTTTGCTGTCTTCTTTTTTCCTATGCCTTCCTGGCCGGTAAATAAAAAAGCATGGGGCAACCTTTTCCTCTTCAGGACAGACAAGAACATCTGCTTCTGCTTCTCGTGACCAACAATCTCATTAAATCCCATAACTTTTTAAAAGTTTTTCTACTTTATCCTTTATCTTTTTTTGCACCTCTTCAACTTCCTCATTGCCATTAACTACAAAAAATCTCCGGGGCTCTTCCATTGATAGCTTAATATATGCTGCTTTAACTTTATTATGAAAAGAAAGCGCTTCATTTTCAAATCTGTCCATCAAAAAATCCCGTTCCACCTTTCTCTTAAATCCTTCTTCCACCTTACAATCAAGAAGTATCGTAAGGTTCGGTTGTATACCTTTCGTAGCAAGCCCGTCGAGAGTCTGGATAATCCTCCGGTCCATACCTCTTCCATACCCTTGATATGCATATGTTGCGTCTGTGAACCTGTCACATATAACGATCTTCCCTTCCTGTAGTGCCGGTTCAATCACTTCCTCCACATGCTGGGCTCTCATGGCCATAAGCAAAAGAAGCTCTGAAAGCGGAAATACATGTATATCAGGCTGCAGAAGAGATTTTCTTAAAGCCTCTCCAAAGACAGTTCCACCTGGTTCCCGTGTTTTTACTGATTCATACCCTTTATCTACAAGGTACTCATAGAGAAGATTTACCTGGGTTGTCTTGCCGCTGCCCTCTACACCTTCAAATGTTATAAACATATATCAGACCTTCGTTTAAGCTATTTAAGCGGTTTGAACAACTTGAAAGGTTCATTTAACCCTTTCTATTACCGGGGCTCGCGTCGCCCCCTCCACCGGCAAAGCCGTCGAAGCCTCCCCTTCTCGCTCGCTGTGCGAGCTGAATCCGACTCACTTTACCCTTTCTATGTATTGACCACTTCTTGTATCTATCTTTACAATGTCGCCTTCATCCACAAAAAGCGGGACCTGGATTGTATAACCTGTCTCAAGTAGCGCCGGCTTTGTTGCATTCTGCGCAGTGTCACCTTTGGCCCCAGGTTCTGTACTGGTTATTAAGAGACTGACAAAGTTCTGGATCTCCACCCCGATTGTCTTGCCTTGATATATCAGAACTTCAATAACCAGCCCCTCTTTCATATAATTTTTTGCATCACCCAGTTGTTCCTCATCAATATATAGTTGATCGTAGGTATTCGTATCCATAAAATAGTATTTGTCAGTCTCTTTATACAGAAACTGCATATCCTTTTCTTCCAGCTCAGGCAACTCAACCTTATCTCCGGAGCGAAAAGTCCTGTCAAGAACATTTCCACTGATAAGACTTTTTATCCTTGTTCTGACAAAGGCGCCTCCCTTGCCGGGCTTCACATGCTGAAACTCAACTATAACAAATGGCTCATTCTCCATGAGAATTCTTAAACCTTTTCTGAACTCTGCCGTTGAAACTAACATTAAAACCTCCTGTTCCTTAGCGTAAAAAATATAGGTCTTATATGTCGTATAGGACCTATTATAATCATATCCGTTATACACTGATTTGTAACATTTCCTTTCTGATATGCGTGAGCACTTTAGCACCGTTGTCTGTAATGAGGAGCATATCTTCCAGCCTTACACCTCCAAGCGCAGGCAAATAAATACCGGGTTCAATCGTAATCACCATATTTTCTTCCAGTATCCCCTTTCCCGCACTATTAATGGAAGGAGCTTCATGGACAGCCACCCCGACTCCATGCCCTGTACCATGCCCAAAAAACTTCCCATATCCTGCATCATCTATAAAACCTCTGACAATCATATCCAGATCCTTTATAGACATTCCGGCCTTAGCTTTTTCCAGGGCAAGTTCACGGGCATCATTCACTACTTTGAAAATATCTTTGATTTTTTCATTAACCTCCCCTACCAATATGGTACAGGTCTCATCGCTGCAATAGCCGTCCACGCATGAGCCGAAATCAATGATAACCGCTTCCCCCTCTTTTATTTTCTTATTTGTCGGAACAGCATGTGGAAGCGCCGCTCTTGGACCTGAAGCCACAATAGTATCAAAGGACGGACAATCCGCTCCCATTCGCCTCATTGTATATTCAAGGTCATCGGCAATTTCTTTTTCTGTTTTGTCCGGACAAATCTTTTCAAAAACCTCTATAAATGCATCCGTTGCAATATCAACAGCTTTTCTGATTACATCAATTTCATCAGGTTCCTTGCATTGCCTTATTTCCTCAATTTCATTTCCCAGAGGAATAAATTCAGTATTCTGGACACTATCCTTCCACGTATTATACATATTATACGTTGTATGACAGCTATCAAACCCCATGTGTCTGATCACATATTGCTCGCATATCTCTGAAAGCACGTTTTTCTTGCTCATAAGCTCTACTATCTTGACATCCTTTGTTATTTCCTTTGCATGTGTGACATACCTGAAATCCGTAATAAGCAACATGTCTCCTTTTGTAATAACAAGGGTGCCCTCAGAACCTTTAAACCCCGTAAGGTAAAATATGTTATCCATACCCCTTATTATGCATGCGTCTAAGCTTTTCTCATGAATAATATTATGGATTTTTCCGATCCTCTTTTCTCTCATAACATGCCTACCAGAGCTTCTTCTTTAATATTCTCTTAAATCCCGGCAGTTTATTGCGTTCTTTCAACTCCCTTTTTAATGCAACAATGCGCTTTTTAAAAAAATCGTTTTCAGGCTCCCTTTTTAAAAGCCTTTCATATAGCTCTATCGCTTTTTCGAGATAGCCCTGCTCAAGGTAAATATCCGCAAGGGTAGGAGATAATATTTTGCTTTTGCTGTCTATGTCCATATGGGATAGTTAAATGAATCTCCTCATAAAAATCAAGCTAAATCGTATACTTCATGGTTAACAGCTTACATCTCTCGATAAAACTATCAGCTATAAGCTACAAGTTAAAGACTTCGATTCCATAAAAAACCTTGAAGAGGGTACTCGATATTATAACCCCCTTAAAGCCTGTTCCTAATATTATTTCTTTCCCGGTTTCAATTGCTTCGCTATTTTTATTCAATACATCATACTTATTCAGGACAATCAGGCACTTTTCAATATCAATATCTTTTAAAAAAGCATCTTCGTAAAAAAACCTCAGAAGGATATCGCTGGTAATTAAAACATCACCGTTTATTCCGGTTGCTTCGCAAAAAAGTTTCCATCTGAATACCGTTTCGTTTACCTTCATATGAAGGGCATCAAGTCCGCATAGAACAATAACTTTTTCACAAAAAGGCGGTATGACGGGTTCATAGCTTGCCGGGAATTTAAGAGGCATACCCTTCGCTCCATCTGCCTCAATAAGAACAACATCGTATATACTGCCAAGCATATCAATATCTTCAAAGCTTACTGCAGTAAGCTTTCCTTTTTCGTTTCTCCTGCCCACTCTGATAAAGCTACTGCCGGCTTGTACAACAGGGACTTCATCAAGTAAAAGATATGGCTCTTTTACAAAAATCTTTGTTGTCGTTGTAATTGCTACAGTCCGGCCCAGCTTAAGAAATTCTCCAGCCAAATGTTCCATGAGGCTCGTTTTACCTCCGGAACCGGTAAAGGCAATATATTTCTGCGTTGATACGGTTTTTATGAAATCAATTTTTTGAAAATTCCACATTAGGATGGAAATTAGGGGGTACCTTAACTCAAGATGCCCCCGACATCATCAATCTTTATTCATCTGTTTCAAATCATTTCCTTTGTACACAGAACCTTTATCAACTGAAGAAGCAGGGCCGACCCATACTTCCACTTCTGCGTTAAAGCTGTCTTTTGCCATTTTTATATTGCACGTTTTATCGTCTTTCGCAAAGTTCAGCGTTACATCCTTGAATTTAAAACTGTTCATAAACTTCCAGCCGTTTTTAATCATATTGATTTTAAAATAATTCTCAAGCGACTGCAAATCAACATTGCCGCTAAAGTACATAACTCCTGCCTTCAAATTTGCAGTTTCATATATGAAACTTTTCTCTCTTACAAATTTGAGTTCCGTCGGAATAGGAATATCGGGAAAACCATGAAAAGTCTGGTTTAAAGCATCCTGTCCGGGTGGTGGTGTCTCATCTTTAGCCGTTTTCTGAAAATATGTACATCCTGAGAAACACAACAACATTACGCAAAATATTAAAACAATCTTTCTCATATACTCCCTCCCTGGTTTTTTCTTTCAAGATAGGCATACGCGCTATGATTATGAATACTCTCAAAATTTTCTGCCTCAATGGAAAACCATGTAAAATTTCCGTTGTTTTCAAGTATTTGGGCAATACCTCTTACAACATCCTCAACAAATTTCGGGTTGGCGAAAGCATTTTCTGTTACAAATTTTTCGTCCTCCCTTTTGAGTATCGTATATATATCACTGCTTGCACAACTCTCAACAATATTTATCAAATCCTCAATCCAGAAAAACCTCCTGAACTTGACGTCCGTCTTTACAATACCCCTCTGGTTATGCGCTCCATATTCGCTTATTTCCTGTGAACATGGGCAGAGCGTATTTACAGGAACAGAGGTTGAAACAATAAATTCTTTCATCTTCCCGGTACCATCCATGTGTCCGACAAAACCACATTGATATTCAAGATAGCCTTGAGTCTTTGAAACAGGTGCCTCTTTTTTCACAAAATACGGGAATTTCACTAAAAGATGCGCGGCTTCCGCATTCAGCCGGTCTTTCATCTCCCTCAAAATACCGGGGAAATTTTTCATATTTATCATACTTTTATTTTCGTGCAGTATTTCAACAAACCTGCTCATATGTGTACCTTTATAATTATGCGGAAGATTGACATACATATCTATTGTAGCAATTGTATGCTGAAAACCGTTTGTCTTGTCAAGCACTACAATCGGATATTTTACATTCTTTACGCCGACTTTATCGATCTCAATCTGACGAAAATCGTACATATTCTGAACATCAATCATGCCGTTTTTATTCACAGTATGCTGCATATGTCTTCTCCGATTCCCATACCCTTACTTCTTTTAATATTATTTCTTTTTCTTTAAAAAGTTTCTTTAATTCATTAAATATATACATCGATAAGTACTCAGAAGAACTCGATCTTTCCATAAAAAACGGTATTTCATTTAAATACCGATGATCAAGGGCATCAAGGACATTTTTAAGGTAGTTTTTCAGGATTTTAAAGTCTACAAGTATCCCGCCTTTATCCAGGTGTTCTCCGGTAAAAATTGCCTCAACCAGGAAATTATGGCCATGCAACGCTTCACACTTCCCGTTGTAGTCGTCTATGTTGTGGGCTGCAGAAAAAGTATCCTTCACGTAAAGGGTAAACATGGGAATAATCTATATTTTGATATCTTTCTTGTCAACACAAACCGATAAAAACATCGCCCTGCAACTCGCGTTACAGGGCGTCAGTTACTAAGAACCTCAATTCAAAGGGTATCACCCTGAAAGCAGACTCCAAAAATTTTCCGATGAAACTATTTTGCTTTTTTTACCGCTTTCTTGATTATTACATATCCGTTAGTCGGTCCGGGAATAGCACCTTCAATCATAATAACATTTGTATCACCCCGCACTTCCACAACCTTAAGGTTTTGAACGGTAACCCTTCTGTTTCCCATATGCCCCGGCATCTTCATGCCTCTCATCGTCCTGCCTGGAGTCATATTCTGTCCGATAGAACCACCGTGTCTGAAGTATTCATGCGTACCGTGAGATGCGGGCGCGCCGGCAAAACCATGCCTTTTCATTACGCCTGCAAAACCTTTTCCTTTTGACGTACCCGTAATATCCACATACTGGCCTTTTTCAAACATAGTAGCCATGATTTGTGAACCAGCATCGTTCGCCTCACTCTCTTCTGCATTTATCCTGAATTCTTTGATAAATGCCATAGGGGACACATTGGCCTTGCCAAAATGTCCTTTCAGAGGCTTTTTAACAAGCTTTGCCTTTGTAATTTCATCAAAGCCAACCTGAAGGGCATTATATCCTTCTTTATCTTCTGTCTTCTTTTGAATTACTACGCACGGCCCCGCCTTAATAACCGTAACAGGCACTACACTGCCATCCTCAAGAAATATTTGCGACATTCCAATTTTTTTTCCGAGAAGTCCAATTCCCATATATACACCTCCAAAAATGCCTAAAACTATAGTAAATAACGGCTATAAAGTCAAGGCAAATTGTATTGAAACCGAAGACAATATTAATTGGCAAAACCTTCAATCCTTGTAAATCCGCAGCCTTTGGACTGTGAATTTTGCGACCATGTGGCAGGATCGGAGTCTATAACCATATATGTGCCCGCAGGCAGAACAATATTCGGAGAGGCCGTCCAGTTTATATTCTGGGCGCCGCCCTGCCCTGAACCGGTAGATGTCTGCCATGGACCATAGACAGTGCCATCCTGTTTTCTGAGGCTAATTGTACCACCAGGCGCTCCTTTGCCGTAATTCCAGTGGTAGTTCCGGATAAGGGTAATTCTGTGGGGTACAGCGATAGAAAATTCAGGCCTGCAATTCGGATTATTCTGGACTCCTCCTATGTTGCCAGTCTCAATAATCACAACAGACTTTTGTGAAGGAGGGTTATTATCCATTGGTCGGGATGTATATGCCCTGCCGCCAACAGGCGGCTGGGGCATAGGAACCTGTTGGACCGGAGCAGCCGTAGGCGTTGGAGCAGACGCTTTCATTTCAACCTGTTTCACATATTTTTCCAGTTCAGGATCATACAAATAGGCAAGGCTTTCCCTGTATTTGGCAACTGCTTCTTTCAGACGGTTCTGCTGCTGGAGAGCGTATGCTTCATCTCTTAACTTCTTTGCATAGGCCTTTTTACCCTCCTTTTCTTCTGTTTCTTTCACTTTCATCTCGACCTGTTTTATGTGGTTCTCCATTTCAGGGCTCGGGCAGAGTTTCTGATAATCCGTGTATTTTACAAAAGCCTCTTTCAGCCTGCCGGCAGCCTGAAGGCCTGCACCCTCATCATTCAAACGTTGACACTGAGTCTTTATCTGAACCATTTTTGTTTCCAGATCTTTAACATAAGCATTCCGTTCGACATTAGACCCATATTTAATGCTCTCTCTAAACTTAGCCAATGCATCATTCATTTTCTTCTGATTGTACAGCGCAATACCTTCGTTCCAGAGCTTGTCTGAGGCATCTTTATTGGTCTTATCCCTGATAACAAAGCTTCTTTCCAAATCCTGAATATATTTGATTCTTTCCGGTGTACTCTGATATTTAGTACTCTCTTTAAACTTGGCCAGCGCCTCGTTCATTTTCTTCTGATTGTACAGAGCAGTACCTTCGTTCCAGAGCTTGTCCGCGGCATCTTTATTGGCTTGTTTATCTTTGCCGTCCTTCAGAATCTTTTCCGCTTCAATTACGGGCGGATATTTAGGGTGGAGTTTTTTGGGTTCCGAAAGTTCCTTTTCAGCCTCAGCAATTTTATTTGCCGGAATAAGCTTCCTCATATTTGCAAGATGTAAGGTTATGGATTCTTTATCGGCTTTCCATTGTTCAAAAAGTTTTTTTGCCTCCGCATTCTGCGGATCTGCCTTGGTTGTTCCTTCTATAAGCTTTATCGCTTCATCAAGCTGCCCCTTCGCGACCATCTCTTTTGCTGCCGTAAGTCTTGCAAGTATATCTTTACCGGCAGCATCTTTTGCGTCCTTTAACTGTCTTTCCGCGCTTACTACAGGCGAATATTTCGGATGCAGTTTTTGAGCTTCTTTCAGATTTTTCTCAGCATCGGCAAGTTTCTTTTCAACAATATTCTTTTTGATATCGGCAATATATTTGTTCACCATATCCTTCTCTTTTTTCCACTTACTGCTCAACGTTTTTACCTCAGTGTTTTTATCATCCAGTTTTGCAGCTTCATCAGCAAGTGAGAGCGCTTCATCAAGTTTGCCCTGGGCAACAAGTTCTTTGGCTTTTTGAATTTTGTCGTGGGCTTCTTTGCCTTTTTTTGATCCGTTAAGCTGTTCCTGGGATATGGAAATTGTTACAGATTGTGTTGCTTCACCAAGCTTAGCATTATCGGAATTGCTTACCTCCACTTTTGTGTTATAGGTTCCGGTATTGCTGCAGTTGAGCTTGATTTCACTGCTGATGCCGGGAAAACCGCAGCTTCCCGCGGGGTCTACTACCCATTTAAAACGCGGCGCTTCAGGCTGAGGTGTTATAGTTGCCTTCATAAAAACATCGCGGCTGACAGTAAACTGATTGGGTTTAACCTTAACCATTCCACAGCTTTGAGCGCGTCCGAGCTGCGTGTCGCATTGCCATATCTCAGGCGGTGATTCGAGATATTTCGGCTCACTGATACTGACCTGATATGCCTGGGCAGTAATAGTCACCTCAGCAGACCCAAGATCATCACCTCCGTCTTTTGCCTTTCCGTGTAATGTAACAAAGACAGGTTTCACATCCTTCGGTTTGAAGGAATAGGCACGGCTGTTAGGAATATTGGGGACCGGCCCCGGATTTGTCGCTGACCCTTTAATCTCCCACCAGAAAGAAATAATATCATCACTCATTGCCGGCTCTTCTTTTACCGTAATAGTAACTGTCTCCCCGATAAGCGGTGTTTTCTTATCGACTGTCAGACTAAGCTTGGGATTTGAAACCTCCATCTGTATCTGTTCCGACTCTCCTATTGTCGCCTTGCGGCCCTCTATTTCTTTGAGTACGTTAACCCATACAGGGATTGTCCCTACTTTACCGAATTTTGCCGTGTTGCGGCTCTGTGCGCCTTCTTTTATTTCATATATAGGGTTCTTTGGATCATCCCCAAAGGTCACATCGGGATTGCGTTCCCAAATATAATAAAACGTTCCACTTGCAAGCTTGTCACCGGAAAAAACTTCCGCGAGAAATGTGGCTTTGCTACCGATGGGTAATTTGTTATCCTTCGGATTTTCCTGGGTAAGCTTGACTTTCATGGCATTGCACTTGATAGTAACAGAATCGGATGCAGTGTTGCCGTCCTGATCGGTTACAGTAACTGTTGCGGCACAGGAAGTGCAAGTTCTCGTATTCACAACTTTCGCAGTGTTGTCTTTCGCGTCCTGCGCACACCCTCCCCAACTCCATGTGTAACCGCCAGTACCCTCAGATGTTTCAGTGGAAAGGTCTATTATGTCTCCGAAATCAGCCGGATTTTTCGAGGGCTTGATTTTGACAACAAGGGGCTTCGCGTGTTTTTTGTTCTCATCCTTCCTTATCTTATCGGCCTTTGCCGGATCATATGTTCCTTTACCATAGACACCTTCCCAGCAGCTTTTCGCGCAATCATTGGGTGAGCCAAAATGATGTCTTCTCGTGTTGCCGAAAGCTCCGGCGCCACCGAAACAGGGGCCTGTGCTGGGGGACTCAGGAATGGACTTGCCTTCAGGATCATACCACACGCCGATATGCCCTGCCCACCCACAGTAACATCTGCAAAGACAGTTAAGGTAGCTGTTTCGCTTATCTTCTTCAGATGGCGGCGGCGTACAGCCCTGTTCAAGGACAGGTTTCTGTTTCTCAACACATCCTTCGGGTTTTGTCACTGTAACACTTCTTGTCTGTTTCTTCGTTGCCCTGCTGCATTCGCCCCACTCGCCATATTCGTAGGAACAATTCGGCGGCTGTTTTATGCCATCCATTTTGCCGTCCTTGCCTTTATCCTTCGTTGTATCAGTCACTGTAATGCGCCTTGTATCAGTGGCCACGGGGAATTCGGTTCCTCCTGCTACGATATAAAGAATGGCCTTCAGAGAATATGTCCCTGACTGACCGGGAACAAAGGAGTAATTCTCCCCTGTTCCTACGACCTTTCCTGTATTTTCCAATACCCACTCAACATGTGCTGCTTTTTTTGCCGTAGCATCCGCTTTAACGTCCGCCTTTAATGTTATTGTTTTTTCAGCTTCACCCTGGGTATCGCCTGAAATGGTAAGCGACGGCTTCCATGGCGATGTCACATCAATGCTCTTTCCATCCCTTGCAACTTCAAATTCTGTTCCAGCCGCAGGTAAATAAACCTTCACTTCCACGGTGTGTTTCCCCGGGTCCTTCGGCACAAAGGATGCCGTGGTGTTCCTGCCTTTCTGCAACAAACCTCCATTGACAAACCATTTAAGACTGAGAAGCGCGGTCTGGGTTTTGTCGGCAACAACATCGGCGGCAAGATTTATCGTAGTTCCTGTTGTTCCCGTCTCGGGTGCTACAAGGGTTATTGTAGGCTTCCACACCTTGGTTATTTTAATCTTTGCATTCTTTCTTCCCACTTCAACAAGCCTCTCCGGTGTCTGCCTCAAATCGGCCTTGCTGACAACAACGGTGAGAGTGTATTCTCCCTCCTTCTCTGCCTTAACTTTCAAAGATGGGTTCGCCCCTGTCGGGATCGTTTTGCCTCTTATAATCCATGTATACCGGAGTTGTTTGGCCATTGCTTCAGGAACCTCGCCCATGGGCTTCTTTTCTTCCCCTTCCTTGGCTTTTGGGCTTGCCTTCATTGTTACAATCGCATTAAACTCCTGTCCCTCCTGTATTTCCTGAGGGGCTGTAATCTCTACCTGAAAGTCCATTTCATAACCGTACATATCGCGGAACTTCTTCCAGAGTTCGGGACACGTTTTTTTTGAGTTGGAAAGTTGTGTCTCGGCATTCTGTACAACTTCGTTAATATCTCTCTTGGCAAAATATTCCCAGGCATAGACCTTGTTTTTCCGCAAATATTCAGCTGAGTCCTTGAGCTGCCCGAAATAAATCCGGGAATATTCACAACGGTAGATGTTTTTGTACATCGTTGAGTCGAACTCACTGTCTAACTTTGCCTTTTTTATGAACTCCATATTGCTTCGTATCTTGCCCATTTCCTGAAAGTTCCTGGCAAAATTCCCGGCTATGCTTAAATCCATGGAAGGCTCGGAAAGAAGGGGAAGTTCACCTGTCAACGGGCGGGGGGCTAGTCCCTCGCCAACATGAGACACGGCTGTATCCTCAATAGCCTTTCTTATTTTGACGACATTGCGGTATGCGTCGATGAAGGCGTCGAGAGTCTTCTGCATCTTCAATTGTTTGTCGTGTGAAGCATCAGCTCCGAATAGAGCAGACCAGGTCTTTGCCAGCATATTGTAGCCGCTGGCAGTCTCAAAGGCGGCATTGCCTGCGTCAGGGATCTGCAAATCCTTGAAAAGTTTCTGGAGTTCTTCGAGCAGGGGTTTATATTTTTTGTCTCTAATTTCCCGTTCTGCCCGCTCTCTGATTTCCAGCGTCCTTACTACGGCGTCTAGAAAAGCTTCTTTTGTCTTGATACGCCATTTTTCACGGTTCCAGTACATATGGGCAAGGGCCCGGACCTGTGATTTGTCCAGTTTCGATGCCCAATCCGGGATGGTCAGATTCTCAAAGCTGCCAAAATCGCCGGGTTTTACACCTGTTCTTTCCGCCCATTTCCCCTCCTGCGGCAGGCTGAAGGAAAAGGCATTGGCAAAATCGGCAATTGCCTGATCGTATTTGCGGATATTGCCGGCTGCAGAGGCAAGAGGCCCGTCTTCCTTGAAAATGCCCACATTTCCGTTGATGATGGTTTCGCGTACCACCCTTCTCACGGTAAGCTTCATGAAGACATTGACTCCCCCTGCTGTCTCACCTATGAGCCCTTTGGCCTTTATTGCAGCACGGGCGATCATATCCTGCAGTTCCTTGCTCCCCCCTTCCTGAACAAAGAGCCACCAGTAGAAATCATTCATATTGCTGCCGCGGGGATCCTCGTCCACATCAATATTCAGCTTTGGAAAGGGCGGGATTTTTGTTGGGAACTGTTCCCTTGTGATTGTGGCAGGCCATTGCGGTTCGTCGCCGATCTTCAGGAGCGCACCACCTTTGTCAAAACCCTGCGGTGTAGAAAGATAATAGAGTGCATCCAACTGATTGTCAAAGGAGAGCGTAGCTGCTATGGTAGCAATAGTACTGCCAATGGCTCCCACCATATCAGGCAGCATGATTTCCGGAACAAAGAGCATGAGAAGGGCTTTCTCGTAAGCTTTGAGTTTATCAGTGCCTTGCGGCATAGCATAGGCTTGTCCAAAAGCCCCGATAATCATTGCAGGCGGCCAGAATGTGACGATGGAATGGACAACGCCCACTGCTACTTCTTTGTTGTCTTTGGCATTCATCGCCAGATCGACCATGGAAGCTGCCATGGCCAGATCCCCGGCCCAGGCAACAATAAATGCCGGGCCCTGCGTCCGGAAGCTATGGGCATCAACATATTCCCGTATGAAGTTTGACATGGAATTCCAGATTCCCGACTCAGGTTCTCCTAATAGAGGCGTTTTTTCCGGGGCTTCGAGCAGTTTGCCGGTACGTTCCAGCACTTTCTGGCCCATCTCCGTTTCTTTCAGGAGGTAAATAACCCTCTTCCTTGCCTCAGGTCTTGATTTGAGCAGCTTCACGAGAGCATCGTAGGCTTTGGGATATTTGGAGGCCATTTCATTCATGATTTCAACCTCAAGAATGGACTGATTGACCCAATCCATCACATCGCCGCTATTCCTTTGTCGCCATAATGGTCACTGATGTTTTTTAACTCCTTATAAAAATCCTGCAGGGCTGCTGCTCTTCGTTCAGGAGGGGCATTGATGATCTCCTGAATATGATAAAAGTGGGCGGCAATAGCCTGCTTCTTCATGAGCTCAATCATCCGGTCCCTGAATTTGCTCTGGGATTTGTCATTCACATCCATCATGCTTTCAACAGGGCCCGTCTTAGCTCTGAAATCAACTGCCGCAGCTTCCATCTCATTGAGGATGGTTTGCAACTGTTCGGCCTGTCCCCTGGACCACGCTTCAGGGTTATCAGGCAGTTTTGCCCGGGCTATGGCAAAGGAGCGTTTAAGGGCTGACAGTTTTATCTTGCCCTTTTCATAATCTGCCAATGCCCTCATTAATGCCCTGTCTTCGGCTGTTAGAAACTTGTCATTATTCCAGATCGGGGCTGTCCGCATACCTTCTATAAATACCTCGCTGCTTCGGGCAGCCTGTTTTGCAATTTTTGCAAAGGCTTCCTGGGGGGTGGTTGCATCCGAAACTTCCGAGGTATGAAATATCATATCAAGTGCTGCCGTGGCCGCATCCTGCCGGGTGAATGTTGACCCTTCCTTGAATATCTTGTACGTTCCGGGAATTTTGTCACCGGCGGCGGCGATGACATTTTGTATCTCTTCCCGGGAGAGCCCTTGACGCAATTTTCCTGTTGCAGGGTCTGCCAGTTGAGGATAATATCTGGCCAGCAGACGCTCGTACATAGTGGTGAAAAGGGCTTGAGGAACGTGGGATATGTCCCTGGTGGCGCCGTCAGGTTCTATCATGTAGAGCCTGTTCATTGATTCCCTGACAGCCCATTTCTTACCTCCGGAGCTGACGTAGACGTCGGCAATGGCTTCAAACCCCGATCCCGTGAGAACAATGCTCAGGTTCTCTGCCTTTGCAACTCCAAGCTTCCGGGATACATCCCGGTCAATCTCGGAAAGGATGTTCTCCGATTTGAAGGGGTTGCTATCCCCCATTATTTCTGCAAAGAGGCTTGCATCAAAATCGCTGTCAAAGGTCAGTTCTTCTTTTGTCTTTATTGTCCACTTGCCGCTGTAGCCTACGGCGACAGCGCTGCCAAGCAATCCCTTTTTTGCCCTCAACTTAAGGTTTTCCGCAACAGAGGCAAGCAGGGTATCGCGGATGACTGACATGATGCCCTGTTCCGACGGCGCAAACTCTTTCCACTTTTCTTTTCCCAGAGAAGATTTCTCAGTACCTGTTTTAAAATCTTTTAGTACCTTTATTGAAGGCTTACCCCCGGAAGATTGCTCCAATGCCGAGAGGAAATTTTGCACTTGAGCGAGAGTCGGATCGGATCCGAGAGAGCGCAATTCCCGGGCCACCCGTGCATAATCAGCACCGCCGCTGCTATCCTGGGGGAAACATGGTTCAGGAGTCAGGAAAATTCCGGAGAGAATTGCTATAATTGTGAAAAGCATTACCAGTCTATGCTGCATTGTCTCGTGATGCATCATCTTGCCCTCCGAATTGTTTCATAACTGTGTTCCATATTTAATACTGCGGTTATTCGGCAAACCTGTTCTTGATATCAGCTATATCCGGCAATATGCGTATAAACAATTCAACTAGATAAGGGTCAAACATTTTGCCGCTGTTTGTCTTAATTTCATCCAATGCTTCTTCAACTGTCCATGCCTTCTTATAAGGACGCTCCGATGTAAGGCTGTCAAAAACATCACAGATACAGGCAATCCTGCCGACAACCGGTATCTCATCCCCTTTAATGCCTCTTGGATAGCCCGACCCATCCCAGCGTTCATGATGAGTTGAAGCGATAAGCTGCGCCATCTGGATTAATCTTGAGTTCCCGCCTGAAAGAATGTCTTCGCCGATTTGAACGTGAGTTTGCATCATTTTCCACTCATCAGATTCAAGTTTCCCCTTCTTCAGGAGAACGGCATCGGCAATACCTATTTTACCGATATCATGCATGGAGCTTGCATGGAGCAATAAATCACATTCCTCATCGTCCAGTCCGTACGCCTTCCCTAATACAGCGCAATAATGGCTCATGCGTTTTATATGCATACCGGTATCAGTATCACGATATTCAGAAGCAAGGGCAAGACGAAAGACAATTTCTCTCTGTGTATCTCGTAATTCTTTAATCTTCTCTTCTATTGCTCCTCCCATAGCATTGAAGGCGTTTGAGAGTTTTTGTATTTCTTTAGAGCCTTTTGTTTCATCCAGTCGGTTATTAAAATCTCCTTCGGCATAACGCTCTGTCTGTTTTACAAGGGTTGAAACAGGAGAAGTAATTGTAGAAGATATCCACAACATTATAACAACCATGAGGGCTGCAATGATTATAAATAAAATCCCTAATAAATACTGTACATTATTGAATTTACGCATAATTTCATTATATGGATAAACAATCCCCAGCGTCCATCCAGCAGATTTTATGGGCATGGCAATAATCCAGGACTCCTTGCCGGTAAAGGGATCTGTGATTGCTTTGGATCGGACACCTGCTGAAGTCATAAGTTCGGAGAGAATCATAAGTTCAGGCAGCTCTTTGACAGACCTATTCTGAAAACCTTTTATTTGTTGGGGCAATATTTTCTTTAATAAAAGCCTTTTGTCAGGATGAGAAATAATGTAGCCTTTTTTGCTTAAAAGTAAAGCATACCCCTCATTGTCAACCCTCATCGATTGCACTTTATGCATCAGATTATCAAGGCTTATGTCCACTGTTGCCACGCCGATCTGAGAACTGTCCCTGAAAATAGGAGCAGAAAAAGTAACCATAAATTCATCTCCGCCGCCTTCATCATAATAGGGTTCTCCCCATGAAGCTTTCCCTGTTTCCATGGGTATTCTGAACCAATCCTGTTTAGGATAATCATAGGAAGAAGCCAATGATTTATTCTTGATATCATTTCCTTTTCGATAATAATATGGAGCATAATATCCAAGCCTGGTAGCCCCCGGAGACAATGATATGGTTGACCCGTAAACGTCATAATTTTTTTTAACATTAATTTTTAACAACTTTTTTATGAAATTATCATTCAACTGAGAGGTAATTTCGATTGTATTCGCCATATCCAAAGCGATTTTTTGTGAAGACTGCATAAACGTTTCTACTTCGTTTGCCATAGAAAGTCCGGAATAATATACTTCGTGACCCATATGCTCGAGAATCGTTTTTTGAGTTATTTTAATATCGGAAATCATTGATATTCCAAACAATACAAGTATCGAAGGAATAAGGAAAATTAATAGCTTTAACTTTATGCTCATAGGCGGGAAGGTAATCCCATAACGTCTTACGTTCATCATCATTCCGCCGCAATCAGTAAGATAAAAAGATCAGACTTTTATAATATAACATTTTGCCTGACTTTCGCCATGTTATTATTATTTTACGACATTTAATACCAAGCAAGCTTTCAAAAAATAAACAATGAATATTTGAAAGCTTGCTTGGTATTATGCCCGGCAAATCAGACTTATAATGCTTGACAGCGACTTGGTATAAAATAATTTTAAATAAAAACCCCGCTTTGCAGGCGGGGTCATTTACTCACTATATTAACAGCACGTGATGGAGCCAGGGATTATCCTGTTTTTTTGCTCTTTTCCATTGCAGCTTTCAGGAGTTCTCCAAGGCTGCCGAGGCTGCTGTCGGTTTTTTCATCCTTTACAACCTTATTCCTGTATTGACTGAGTTCTTCCTGTTCTAATTTTTCCGACACACCGCTTCGACTCAGCGTCACCCTGTTACGTTTACTGTCAACTTCTTTTACAATAACCTGCATGCCCGTTCCGACAGGAAACATTCTGTTATGATTACTCCCGCGGGGAGTTCCCATCTCCGAGTTCGGTATAAAACCTGTTGACCCGTCATTCAATCTTAAGATCATACCTGACGGCAGGACCTTTTCAACAACACCGTCAAGTATATCGCTAACCTGGGGCATGACAACGGCTTCATGCTTAAGCCTCGGCTCCATGGAAAGGGATATCCTTTTGTTCTTCGGATCAACATCATGCACATAAGCATCCACAACCTGACCTTCTTCAACAATCTCTTTTGGATGTTTAATTCGTCTTCCTGCGCCGAGCCTGGAAATATGAATTAATCCATCAACACCAGGTTCAAGATTCACAAAAGCACCAAAGGGTGTAAGTCGCACAATGGTCCCATGAACCTGACTATCAATGGGATATCTCTCTGCTGCACTCATAAACGGATCTGATTGAGTCGCTTTGAGACTCAAGGTTAGACGGTTTTTTCCCCAGTCAATACCTATAATTTTTACTGTAACTTCCTCACCCATAGATAGTACATCTCCCGTGTTCTCGGTTCTGCCCCATCCTATTTCACTGAGCGGGATAAGCCCGTCAATACCACCAATATCAACAAAAGCACCGAATTTTTGGATAGAGCGGATTGTTCCGATAATCTCCATCCCCACTTCAAGGGTCTGTCTGACCTTATCGAGCTCAACCTTTCGCTCTTCTTCCAGAAGGACTCTTCTCGAAAGTATTATATTGCGGCCATCTTCTCCATACTCGACAACCTTAAAGGAAAAAACCTGACCAAGATATGCTTCCTTTTCACGGCTTCCTTTCATATCTATTTGAGAGAAAGGACAGAAACATCTCGCCTTTCCGATATGTACCTCAAAACCTCCCTTCAGATCGGCAGTTACTTTTCCGCTTACAGGTAAATTTGCATCATATGCATCGCGGATACCATTGAGGTTAAGGATAGAAAGACCGTGTCTCATGGTTGTAAGTCTTTTTACACCACCCTGAAAAGACGCAAAAAAAGCTTCAATCTCATCGCCTATCTGGATTGAATACTCGCCTTTATCATCTTTGAACTCCTTCAGATCTATGGCGCCTTCGCTTTTACCATCCATGTCAACATAAACAAAATCCCCTGAAATACTGACTACCCTGGAAATAACTTTTTGGCCGGGATCAAGACGTCCGGGAAGCTTGCTGTTTTTCTCGAACAACAAGGCAAAATTCTCTTCCTCTTCAATGCTCTCGCCTGTATTCCCCTCGCTTTGAGCGTTCATTTCAATTTTTTCTTCTGACATATCCTTTACCTCTTTGTCAATCAAATGGCATCATGCATTTTTATTTCAGACTATTTGCGGCGTGTCATAAGCAAGATACGGACAACTATTATACCTTTTATTTTTTGTTATGTCCATCATCCTGTCAATCATCGATAAAAAAACTTTCATTTTATAATTGCACCTTAACTCACAAACAGATAAAAGGGATACAAAAAAGCCATTAAATAGAGGCATCTGCAGGCGATGTAAATTAGTCCATTGTAACATACTGATAATATTTATATATTTTTCCTGGTCTCTTTATTGGAAATCAGGCCCCTGGATATCCTGTTTCTTTGTTAGACGCTGTATCTATTGGGTTTTTTAATTGCCTAATAAGTAATCAATTTAGGAATTATATTCAATATATCAGTATGTTGCAGTCTAACTTCTACAACTTACAAACAGCTTTTTCACAATAATTGTTCATAACTTAAGTAACCCATGAGATTTAAGGGGGGTTCTGTTAATCGTTACATGTAAATTCGCTGGTTATATGAATCATAACATCTGGCAGAGCCGGGGATTTGCCGATTTATTGAGCCATAGAAATTTAATTTTCAATAATTTTTAAATTTTACCTTTGAACCAACCCTGATACTGCACTGATAAGCCTTTCCGGCATTAATTTCCAGAACATACATAGCAGGAGACCACGAGGTTACTGTCGTCTCATCAAGAGGTTTTGCAGATCGGTATATACCGGTTACCTCAAGTCCTGAATTTATAAACACCATATCGAGGGGTATATAAGTATTCTTCATCCAAAAAAATCGCGTGTTGTCTTCCTGAAAGACAAACAGCATAGCAGCATCGGGGGCAAGGGATTTCCTGTACATCAAGCCTCTTTCATGCTCTTCGGGTGTAACAGCAAGCTCGGCTCTGAAACTACATAATGTTTTTTTGCCTTCAGCATAAAAGGTAATAGTTCTGTCTGCTGCCGACGCATAACTACATAAAAGAAAAACTTTGAAAAAAATCAAAAAAAGAAGATTTATGAATATTCTACTGCTTAAATAACCCGGTTCTTTATAGATTACCCTAAACACCGGCCTGCCCTCTTATCACCTGCTTGAATACTTATGTTTCACTAACTCAACAACTCCCGGTAGTATTGATATAATAATGATAGCAAGTATTACAAGACTGAAATTATTTCTCACAAAGGGCAGATTGCCGAAATAATATCCTGCAAAAACACAGATTGCTATCCAGACAATGCCGCCTATGATATTATAGCTTATGAATTTCAAGTATGTCATGCTCCCGACGCCTGCAACAAAAGGCGCAAAGGTTCTGATAATCGGTACAAACCTTGCTATAATGATTGTTTTACCGCCATATTTTTCATAGAATTGGTGTGTACGGTCAAGATATTCTTTTTTCAGGAAGCGATGCTCCTTTTGGAAAACCTTTGGCCCGACAAAACAACCTATCCAGTAGTTCACCGTATCTCCTCCAACTGCAGCGGCGGAAAGAATAAGGAACAGCCAGAGCACATCAAGCGAACCGATAGCGGCAAAGGTTCCGGCAGCAAACAAGAGAGAATCCCCCGGCAATAAAGGAGTAACTACCAGCCCGGTTTCACAAAATATTATAATGAAAAGAATTAGATATGTCCAGAGACCGTAATCTTTTATAATAGCTCCAAGATGAACATCAATATGTAAAATAAAATCCACTATGTATTTAATCAATTCCATATGAGCCCCTATTTGTTATTTTTCGGTTCAATACTGTAAAATGGTTTATAAATATTAAGCTCATAATCCAGGCAAAAGATTATGGTTTAACCGCCTGTATACTACAATGATAAAAATCTGTAGTCAACATATTGCCGTTAATTGCCGTCCTGACTCCAAAAGCGTTGACGGAAATCCCGGTTCTTGGTATAAATGTACAGCTTCAGAATATATGCTCTTTATATGGAGGTCTGTCTGACAAAGCACGGAGAAAAAGTTACTCTCAAAACATACCTTGATATGACATATTTTCCCCTTGCCATATCTTTTGTAGAAGAATCGGCAACAGCCTTCGGGCTTGAGGCCCCCGATTTGATAAAGCTGAGACTTGCCTGCGAAGAAATTTTTGTATATCTCTCCGAATCGGATCAAATAAGAAAGGCTATTGTCATAGAAGCAGAAAACGGTGTTTACTATACGAGTATAAAATTCCTTTTCGATGGCCGGAATTTTGACCCCCGTGCTTTTAACCTCACTGCAAATATTTCCCTTGATACCGAGACAGACCTGAGGCAAATGGGTCTTATCATTGCCTCAAGGTCAGTTGAAAAACTCTATATACTCCATGACGCCAGGGAAGGTTTTGGCGTGGGGCTTATAAAAGAAAAATCATATCCAAGGATTATAAAAGAGGATATCAATCCTGTAAAGCCGCTCACTCATTACAACATTGTTTCCCCTGACAACGAAACGCTTAAGATTTTTGTTCGCCATACTCTTTCACACTATCCGAACCACCTTTTTCCTGCTGATTTCTTTTTTCCCGGAAAAATTGCAGATATGGTTGCAAGCGACCGTTATCATATCCTTATTGCCTCTGATGGTCTGGGAACTATAGCAGGCGGGATAGTATGGCGGATTGCAGGCGCCGGAATGATTGAAATTTACGGCCCCTATCTCTTCAACCAGCCGGAGGAATTCCATATGGCAGAAGCCCTGGTTGATCATTTTCTCATGGCTGTTGCAAAAACAGATGCAGTCTGTCTGGTGGATGTATTCGCCACACCTGAATTGCCCAAGGGTTACTTCGAATTATTGGGATCGCTGGATTTCCTGCTGCCTGACAGAGAAAAACAATTATGGCCTTTCTACTATAGACACCACAAAGAAGATCCGGGCTCGCAGGTATGGGCACACTCTGATCTTTTGCCTTTTCTGCATGAAACGTATAAACGCCTCTTTTTTGCCCGCAATATACTTCAAACAAATTATGGAGGAGAGAAACGTCCTCCCCATGCCGTACTCTTTCCCCGTTTTGACAAATCTCAAAATTTTGTCAGGCTCAGAGCTGTTTGGGACGGCACAGACTTCCCCGATATCCTTGGCAGACACCTACAAATATTCAAGACCGAGAATATGCTTAACATCCTTTTTGAGATCGATCTTGGACATGCCTGGCAGGCAAATCTTACTCCAGTCTTAATAGAACATAATTTCATACCCAAAATGATCCTTCCCTACGCCGGCACGGCAGACATAGTCGTTTTCCAGTACACAGGCGAAATATAGATAGACCCATGCTTGATGTTCCCTTAAACAATCTTGTTCCGGCATACATCAGGGAGTTTGAACCTTATATTCCAAGCAAACCTGATCCGGAATTAATGAAGCTATACGGGTGTGACCGTCTCTATCGCCTCAATAACAACGAAAATCCTCTGGGACCTCCGGCTGCCGCCCAGGATATTGTCAGGCGTTTTTGGCCACCCAGGACAGGTCTTTATCCCAGCGGAGACTCCTATTACATGCGAAAAAGGCTTGCCGAGAAACACAACCTTGATCCTGACCAGTTTCTCTTCGGCAATGGAGCTAATGAGGTCATCGCCTTTGTCATCAAGGCTTTCTGTCAGGAAGGTGACAATATTATAACTGCTGACAAGACCTTTGCTGTCTACGAATGGATAGCTACATTCTCCGGTTTTGAAGCCCGCCTTGTCCCTCTTAAAGATTTCGGATTTGACGATGAAGGAATGCTTGAAAGAATTGACGGGCGCACAAAGATACTTTTTGTCTGTAATCCGAACAATCCAACAGGATCTTACTGGAATGAGGCAAAACTCCGCCGTTTTCTGGATGCAGTAGCAGGACGTCAGATTGTGGTTATCGATGAGGCTTATTGTGAATTTGTCGAAAACCCCGATTTCCCTGACGGAATGAAACTCCTTGAAGAATATCCGAATCTTGTAATCTTTCGTACCTTTTCAAAAATGTACGGACTTGCAGGGCTGCGCATCGGTTATCTTGCAGGGAACCTGGAAGTTGTAGATATTATAAGGCGCACATGCGTAGTTTATTCAGTAAATACGGTGGCGCAGGATGCAGCTCTGGCAGCAGTTGACGATGACAACCATGTACAGGCTACCCGTGACCTTATAAGGATAGAGAAGGAATATCTGAAAACAGCATTAGAACCATTAAAACTCCAGATTCAATCAGGAGAAGGGTGTTTCATAATGATCAAACTGCCTATGAGCGATACCCTTGCATACAGGAAGTTTATGTCGCAGGGTGTTATGATCCGCAGTATGACAGGCTTCAGGTTCCCGAACTGGATACGTGTCAGCATTGGGAAACATGAAGCCATGGAAGCTTTTGTTTCAGCCCTGAAAAATATCCTTTCATCCGGTTGATGCAATGGCAGATAAACAGATATATCTTCAGATCGGAAAAACAACACCAAGAGCTGATGCCTGCACCAAGGCAACAGGTGAGGAAAAATATGCAGCCGATTATTACAGTGAAAACTTCCTCTGGGCAGGAGTAAAAAGAGCCGGTATTCCCCATGCTGTGCTGAAAAACATTTATATTCAAAAAGCACAAAATATCCCTGGTGTGGTTGCAGTTCTGACCTCTAAGAATATTCCCGGTATAAACAGAATCGGGGTAGTCTGTAAAGATCAGCCTGTTCTTGCTGATACAAAAATATGCCATTGCGGCGAGCCTTTGGCGCTGGTGCTGGCAGAAAATAAAGAAATCCTGACACAAGCCATTGAAAGCATTTCCCTTGATTATGAACTGTTGCCCGGTATCTTTGACGCAGAGGAGGCCCTTGGCGACATTGTCCCCAGGGTACATGAAGACAACCCGGAAGGCAATGTGATCAGGGCTGTATCGGTTGAAACCGGAGCAGGTGCGGAAGCATTGAAATCCTGCGACATAACAATTGAAGGCATTTTTGATACACCCTTTCAGGAACATGCCTATCTGGAAACAGAGACAGGTTGGGCATATGAGGAGGTAAACGGAGGAATCGTCATTGTCGCTTCCACTCAGACGCCTTTCCGCGATTGCTTTGAGATCGCCCCCGTTCTCGGTATTGAAATGGAAAAGATACGGGTTATAGCGCCCTATCTCGGCGGCGCCTTCGGCGGCAAGGACGGCATTACCGTTCAGTGTCTTCTGGGCCTTGCCGTACTTCATTCGCATGGCAAACCGGTAAAGATGTGGTGGAATCGTGAAGAAAGCTTTCTGGCCGGTGTAAAACGCCTTTCAGCAAAGATGTATTACAAACTCGGTGCAAATCTCAGCGGAGAACTCCAGGCTCTCGAATGCAGGCTTTATTACAACGGCGGAGCTTATGCCTCCTTAGGAGGGGAGATCATGACCCTCGGAGTTGAGCATGCAGGTTCAGCCTACCGTATACCAAATGTAAGTGCTAAGGGCTGGTGTGTATACACCAATAATCCTGTTGGCGGCCCTTTCCGCGGATTCGGCGTGCCCCAGGTAACAGCGGCCATGGAACAGATGATGGATATGCTGGCCGTAAAACTAGGCATGGACCCCATTGCTCTGCGCCTTAAAAATATTGTGCGAAGAGGCGACAAAAATTGCCTCGGTGTTACCCTTACCCATTCCGTAGGCGCGGCACAGTGTCTCGAAACCATCTCACATCACCCTCTGTGGCATGATAAGGATCAATGGAAGAAAAGCACCGGGCCTCATAAAATAAGGGGTGTAGGCATTGCCTGTATGGGGCATGCTATGGGTTACCCGCCTGCTGTACCGGATCAGGCTACTGCCAGGATTGAATTCACCGATGACGGCAAGATAAGGGTCTATGCAGGCGTAGTAGACATGGGACAGGGCAACGCAAGCACCTACGTGCAGATTGCAGGGCACATCCTGAAGCAGGACGGGTCCATGATGGAACTGGTTCTGCCTGACACAGCCCGTACATTACCGTCAGGTTCCTCATCGGCAAGCCGCACCACCTATACATACGGCAATGCCCTTATAGGAGCGGTGCGCGCTTTTAAAAAACGCATAGCCGAGAAGACATCCGCCCTTGTTACAGGCTCAACAGCGGATGAATTTATCTTTGAGCCGGGTTGTGTAAAACATGCTCCATCAGGAAGGGAAATTCCTCTCATTGATATAGCCCGTCTTTTCGATGATTCGGAACGGGTTTGCACAGATTATTTCAGGATGCCCACAGCGCAGGAAAAACTTGATGTTATCTACATGGGCCCCCACCTAATATATTCCTACGGAGCACATCTCGTATACGTGGAGGTCGATACATTGACCGGCAGTATTGAGGTTAAGACATATCTCGCGGCTACGGATGCGGGCAAGGTGCTCAATCCCCAGACCTATGAACAGCAGATTCAGGGCGCCATTGCCCAGGGCATAGGCTATGCGCTGACAGAGGCTTTTCAGACCAGAGACGGACGGATTCTGACTGAAAATCTTGCAACATATACCATTCCCACATCAATGGATGTGCCTGAAATTATATCCATCCCTGTGGAAATAGAAGAAGAATCAGGGCCTTTCGGCATGAAAGGAGTCGGCGAGATCGCTATGAGCGGCCCCATGCCTGTCATAGCAAATGCCATAGCTGACGGATGCGGGATCAGAATCTTCAGCGCCCCTTTTACAGGCGAAAAAGTGCTTTTACTTTTAAGGGAAAAGTTAACCAATGGGGGCGTTCGTTGAAGATATCTTTTGTCCTCAATAACAGATCTGTTGAAATAGAAACAGAACCACAAACAAGGGTGATAGATATTCTCCGTGAAGACATGCACATGACGGGCACAAAAGAAGGCTGCGGCGCAGGGGATTGCGGAGCCTGTACAATCCTCGTTGACGGCAAAAATATGCTCGCCTGTCTTATGCTTGCGCCCCAGCTTGAAGGCCGCAATGTCACTACCATCGAAGGGTTGGCGGCAGCAGGAAAAATACACCCCCTTCAGGAAGCATTTATAGAATACGGAGCTGTACAGTGCGGATTTTGCACTCCCGGCATGGTTATGGCAGCAGCAAGTTTTCTTATGAACAATCCTCAGCCAGAAAGAACAGAAATACAGGATGCCTTAAGCGGTAACCTTTGCCGCTGCACCGGTTATCAGAAGATTGTTGAAGCCGTAGAAAAGGCAAGCAAACACCCGCTTGCGGGTGTCCCGGCAAATAAGCAAAATAGCACAGAGCTTGTGCAGGATGTACCTGCTTTCCAGGTCACAGTTCTGCCGAATACATTGAATGAATTATTTGAAGCTGTCAACAGACAGCCTAATGCAATTTTGTATGCCGGAGGGACCGATCTTCTCGTAAAATTAAGGAATTCAAATGCATATAAGCATTCAACCCTGATTTGCCTTGAGCGAATAAAGGAGTTAAAAAGTATATACAGGGAAAGGAATGCTACTGTTTTTATCGGGGCAGGCTGCACGCACAGTCAACTGCTGTCAGACCCCCTTATTCAGCAGAGGTTTCCTATACTAATAAAAGCATTAAAATCATTAGGTTCGCCTCCGATAAGAAATATGGGCACTATCGGCGGCAATATCTGCACGGCTTCTCCCGCAGGCGATACTCTTCCGGTATTATATGTACTGGACGCGGAAGTGGAAATACGCTCTGAAGGTAAATCACGATGCATACCCATAAAAGATTTTATTGTCGGGCCAGGAAAAACAACGCTTGAAAAAAACGAGATATTGTACGGTCTATGGCTTAAAAACAACAATGACTATAATATTCATCACTTTGAAAAAGTGGGGCAGCGCCGGTCCCTTGCCATATCCATTGCAAGTCTTGCGGTTCTCATCAGGACAACAGAAACAGGGATTGTCGAAAAAGCAAGGTTCGCCTGGGGAAGTGTCGGCCCCGCAATTGTAACATCGGAAGATGCCGAAACAGCGATCACAGGCAAGCCTTTATCCGAAGAGACACTTAAAGCCTTGATGCCGATCATTGGAAGAACGGTCTCCCCGATTGACGATATCCGGGCAAGCGCGGAGTATAGAAGGATTGTAGCGCAAAACCTCCTTTTCCGCCTCCTTGGGTAAATGATGGAGCAAAAACACAGTCTTTTTACAAAAGAATTTCTTGCCTTAAATGCCATTTTCTTTTTTGCCGCTGCTGTTATGGCCGTTTTTTTTCAGTTCCAGAACTATCTTCAATCATTGGGTATTGCCTTTGCCTGGTTCGGATTTCTCATGGGCGCGGATTCTCTGGCAAGCTTTGTGCTCCAGCCTTTTCTTTCCGTATATCTAAACGCGGTCAATGCCAGAAAATGGCTCTTTATCAGTATATCGGGAATGGCGGTCATGTTGTTTTCATACAAATTCGCGTTGGGACTCCCGTCGCTCATCCTTGTTCGGGTGCTTCACGGCGCTGCCTTTGTCTGCCTCATGTCTGCCATTATGGCAATGCTGGTCAATTATATCCCTTCAGAAAAAAGCGGGCAGGCCTTCGGGCTCGTATCCATTGTAAGACTCGTACCCTATTCAATAGTGCCGCCCATTCTCACGGCAACAAATAAAACACCGGCAGATTTTCAGACAACCCTCATGTACAGCGCACTCCTGATGGCCCTTTCTTTATCGCTGGCATATCAGATTAAACCTTCTCAGTCAGTAGGACATAGCCGCTCCATCGATGAACAGGGCATAAATTTGCAGGGACTACGTGACAACTTAAAAAATAGAGGCATAGCAATTCTATTTACTGTCAACCTTTTATTGTACAGCACGTATACGATCATCTTTTTCTTCATAAAAGAATATAGTCACACAAAAGGTATAGAAAACCCCGGTTATTTTTTCACCATTGCAACTGCCGTAATGATCGGCGTCAGACTCACAGGCGGGGCTTTTTTTGACAAACTGAATAAAGCGACACTTACTGCGCTCTGCCTGGCCGGACTTGCAATCTGTTATGTCCTGATTGCTTTTATCTTCAACACAGGCATGTTCTATGTCCTCGCTTTTTTCATCGGTCTCGGATGGGGCATAGTAATGCCTCTCCTTAATGCCCTGATGTTTGATTTTTCCCCTCCCCGCTTCAGGGGAACAAATCTCAACCTTTCACTTGTGATGATGCAGGGCGGATTTTTTATCGGGCCTTTTCTCGGAGGTGTTTTAATAAACCGTTGGGGCTATAATACTATTTTCTACCTCTGCGGTATACTGGGCCTGCTTGCTGCCGCGCTTATGCAAACAATAGCAAAAAGGAGTCGAATATGACGCAAGAAGAATTCCAGACAGAATTGATAGAACCGAACCAGCCCTTTGTCATTGACGACTTCAGACCTGAAGACGCTCCGGGCGTGGCAAAACTTTTCAGGGCAGTCTACGGCAACGGATATCCGGTAAAACTCGTATATGATCCGGATCAACTCATCAATGCCTTTCATGCCCTTGAGAATATACCTGTTGTGGCGCGGACATCCAAGGGTGATCTTGTAGCATACGAAGCCATTTACCGGTCCTGCCCGAATCCTCAGGTCTATGAGGCAGGTCAGGGACTTGTATTGCCCTCATACCGGAAAAACAATATTATTAACAATATAAATCAATATGTCTGCAAGGTCATGGCGCCCAGGACAGGCATTGATTCCGTTTTTGGTGAAGCTGTCTGCAATAACATCTACATGCAGAAATCCTGGCATGTCTTTGCAAAAATTACAACTGCCCTTGAAGTGGACCTCATGCCTGCCGGGGCATATACGAAAGAAGGCACCGCGTCCGGAAGGGTTGCGTGCCTGCTTATGTTCAGGAACTACTGCTCCAGACCACAAACTGTTTATGTGCCATCCGCGTATAAAGACGCGCTTGAATATATATACGCGCACATAGAAGATAAAAGAACTCTCAGCCTCTCCGGGGAAAAACCGGAGAAGGGGCTGTCTACGGAGATTAGCAGGCAGGTTTTTGACTCCGCAAAGGTAGCTCGCCTGACAGTCAATGAAGCCGGAGACAATTTCCCCTCAATATTCGACGGATATGAAAAAGAGATGCGGGATCAGGAAATAGTTGTTATTCAGGTCTGGCTTAAACTCTCCCGGCCATGGGTCGAAAGTGCCGTGGAAAACCTCAGAGGGAGAGGTTATTTCCTCGGAGGTCTATTGCCCGGATGGTTCGGCACAGACGGCCTTCTCATGCAGAAGATTATTGGAAAACCAAATTGGGAAGGAATTCAGATTTACAGTGAAAAGGGTAAGGAAATTCTGAAAATAGTAAAAGACGACTGGGAATCACAGGCAAAAATATAGGTATTGTCAAAATATAAATAAAAATATGGTACACAAAATGAGTATTGACAGATGTTTACAAAGAAAAAACAGGGTGAGGGAGAAGGAAGTATGGGGAACGAAGAAAATTCTTCATTTCCGCCGGATTTACATAAACGTTTATGTGAATCCGACTTGGAGTGGTTAACGGCATATCGGGATTGTTCAGGTTTGGATGGGCTGCAAGCCTTACAGGCCGTAATCGTACTGAATGTACGATGGAGGATCGTAAGACGCGGCAGACCGCCAAAGATGGACAATCCCGAAGATACCGTTAACCGACAAGGAGAAAACATTAAATAAATGTACAATAGTACTGAACAATGAAAAAAAACTTTTGACAATACCACCAATTTTATTGGAGGCGCCGGTATGGAAAAAAAGAGATTCGTGATATAATCCTTGAGAGCATGGTTAAATTGCTGGAAGTACAGGTACGGGTGTTGAAGAAGTTGCGAGGTTCCAATAAAGTGGATAAGTCACATAAGAAGAGTATGTCCCAATCAGGTATTGTCTTTAGCGTACTTACCGAGGCTGGAAGACCGCTTCATGTTTCTGAAATTATTGCAGACGCCGAAAAGATGTTTGGCATAACATTAGAAAGGGAATCTCTCGTTTCCGCTCTTTCAAAAAAGGTGATGAAAAAGGACCGTTTCATTCGCACCGGCAAATTGAGGTAAATCATCGTGAACAAAAGGACACCATTGGTGTAGGCAATGCTTAGGTCTGGTCCGACAAAACTGTCCCCCGAGAACCGGCATTTGCCGTTGCCAGCTACAGTCTCTTGCTTCTTGCAGGGTTGAAAGCATTCGATCCTGGACGTACTAACGACTTTACTTCTTTACCAAAATGGAGGAAAAAGGCCATTCTATCTTCAACGCTCAATCTCATTACCCAACTCAGAAAGGAAATCAATGGAGCCCCCATTACTGACATCCTGAAGCGAAACATTGCTAAAAATATGGTGACCTATGCTTATACTTGAGCGGCAAATGTCCAAACTCCAGAAGGGGGATGCTGAACATCCCCCTTAAAGGAGCTTATAGCAGGTTTATTAGTTTTTCTTCAGGAAGTCAAGGCAGAACTTCAATGCCTCGTCACCGGGAAGACCTTTAGCAGTTACATCTTTTGCATACTGGTCAAGCAACGGCCTTACGGCTGCTGCCCATCTTGCATCCTCTTCTTTTGACAACGGTATAACTTTATTTCCCTTTTTTATAGTAAATTCCTTGCCCAATTTATCTATTTCATCCCATACTTTTCCTTGCTTTTCTATCCACTCAGCACTTACTTCATTAAATACCTTTTGTATGTCAGGAGGAAGGGCATTCCATTTGTCTTTATTCATAACAACGAACATTCCTGCCGTATAAGCGGAGCCGTAGCACTCAGTTGTGGACTTAATGATTTCGCCCCATTTCCAGCCCTCAAGGGCTTCATAGGGGGCCATGGATCCGTCAACAACGCCGGTACGCAGTGCATCATAAGTCTCAGGCATCGGCGCGCCGACGGGGGCGCCGCCCAATTTCTGCACTACAGGCACAACGCTGCCCTGCGCTCTTATCTTCATGCCCTTCAAATCTTCAAGCTTGTTAACCGGTTTTTTGGTATGCAGTATTCCGGGGCCGTGGGCGTGGAGATATAAAACATGAACTTTATCAAGCTCTTTTGGTTTAAATTTATTATAGAATTCGTTTATAAGCTTGGTTGCAGCCATGCCGCTCTTGTAACCGAGGGGCAGATCAATCATTGCCATCATAGGGAATGTTCCCCTTGAATAACCAAGAACACTAAAACCGATATCGGCAATACCTTTTACCACGCTGTCGTAGGTCTGAGGTGCCGGCGTCAGTGTCCCGCCGGGAAAATATGTTATTTTAACTTTGCCGTTTGTTCTTTTTTCGATCTCTTTGCACCATTGCTCTGAAATCATGCTGTTTTTATGACCTGCCTGAAAAAAGTTGGAATAGTTGAGCGTGATTACTTTTTGCGCTGACGCACCATTAGGAAATGAAACGAGACAGAAAGATACAAACAATACTAAAATAAAAAAACGATAAAAATACTTCACTTTCATGGTTAACCCTCCTCTTATTTTTTGCTTATCCATAATTATTAGCAATCGCAACATCTTTGTCAATAATAATTGTATACACTGATTAAAAAAAAAGAGTTTTCTGCGCAACAATTCAATATGTATTCACTATAGTAAACAATATAATAATAAAATAACTGTCCGAAAAACAGCGTGTTGTAAATGTATTGTTTATTATGGTAAATTTATTATGTGTTATATTTAGCTTGACATTTAAATAAATATTGTAAATAATTTCACTTGTAGTTATTTATATTGAAATAGAGTTTTAAGGAGTTTTTTATGGCAAAAGTAAAGATGACTTGTCCGATTTCAAAGGGGGTTTGCACTGAATGCGCCATATACAGGGGAAGGCATTTTTATCTGTGTTTTTCCAAGGAATATCATGGGGTTTCTCTCGGCGTAAGCCAGATTGATGAGTTGAAGGCCCAATATATAAAAGGCAGCGAAGTACGGGATGAAAAATTTGGGATGCCGGATGGGATTCAGACGAGTCCTAAGTGGATACAGAATGTTGAAGATATTGTGGGAGAGGTAGCGGAAGTGAGAGCAAAGCTGCAAAAAAGAGACGGGCAAAGAAAAGATAAAGAAGAACAGCGGTAAAAAAGGAGAGGACTAATGATAAAAGAAAGGAGAGGACTATGATTAATGATTTTAATTACCTAAAGCCTGGTTCGCTTAAGGAAATGCTTGCCATGTATGCCGAGCACGAAGATTGCAAGGTTATATGCGGCGGCCAGTCATTACTGATTGTAATGAGACAGGGTATGATATCACCGGAATACATACTCGACATCAAGCATGTCAAAGAACTTGACTACATAAAGTTTGATGCTGGGGATGGATTGAGAATCGGAGCGACAACTACTCACCGTGCCATTGAGAAATCCGATGTAGTTAAGAAGTATTATCCTGTAATGGTGTCAATGGAAAACAAGCTTGCCTCTATCCAGGTAAGAAACTGGGGCACCATTGGCGGCAACATTGCACACGCCGATTCCGCGGGAGACCCCGGACCTGTCCTGATCGCATTAAAGGCAAATATAAAAATAGGAAATGCTGCCGGCGAAAGGACAGTAGCGCTTGAAGATTTCTTTGTCGATTATTTTGAAACAGTCATGGATCACGAACTAGTGCTGGAAGTCCACATACCAGCTCCGGAGCCGAAAAGCGGCGCAGCTTATCAGAAATTCAACCTTCTTGAAAGCGATATGGGTATTGTCGCGGCTGCAGCTTCTGTTGTACTCAACGATAACGGAACATGCAAGGATGTAAGAGTTGTTCTCGGCAATGCCGGTTCGACGCCGATAAGGGTTAAAAGGATTGAAGAGTTGTTAATTGGGAAGGCATACGATGAAAACCTTTTTGCCGAGGCAGGCAAGCTGGCATCGGTAGACTGTGAACCTGTTGCTGATATCCATGGGTCCGAAGAACACAGAAGACATATCCTGGGCGTATTGACGAAGAGGATGTTGAAACAGGCCTGGGAAGAAGCAAGAGGCTAACCGAGAAAGGAGGATAGATAAATATGGAAAAGATATTATTAACGCTCAATGTAAACGGGCAGGATTATGAGTTATATATAAACCCGAAAACACTTTTAGTTGAAGCAATAAGAGACCATATAGGCTTAACCGGAACAAAAAGGGGATGTGATACAGTATCCTGCGGCGCATGCACGGTAATGATCAATGATATGGCCGTAAAATCATGTTCAGTACTGGCAGTGCAGGCTGAAGGCTGCCGGATAACCACTGTTGAGGGACTGGAAGTAAACGGCAAGCTTGCGCCTATCCAGAAAGCATTCCTTGACAATGGCTCGTACCAGTGTGGTTTTTGCGCCCCCGGTATGCTCATGTCCGCTCAGGCATTGCTCAATGAGAGCACGGAATTGACAGAATGGGAAATAAAAGAAGGTATTGAAGGGAATATCTGTCGTTGCACCGGTTACAACAGTATCGTCAGGGCAATAGACGCAACGGCAAAAGGTAAATATACGGAGGCAAAATCATGAACAAATACACCGTAATAAACCCACATTCGAAATTCACGGTACTTAACACTCATGTTCATAATATAGACGGTATAGCAAAGGTGACCGGTCGTGCAGAATATACCTTTGACGTAAAACTGCCGGGCATGCTTTATGGTAAAATATTACGCAGCCCGCACCCTCACGCGAAAATCCTGAACATTGATTACAGCAGAGCCCTGGAGATCCCAGGCGTATATGGTGTTGTGACAGGCAAAGACACCCTCGGAGTCAAGCAGGGAATCTGGCGGCGATATAAAGACCTTTGCGATGAACAGATACTGCCTCTTGATAAGGTCCGCTACATCGGCGAGCCGGTTGCAGCGGTAGCCGCATTAACGGAAGAAATCGCAGAGAAAGCTCTTGACTACATTGATGTTGAATATGAAGTGCTTCAAGGAGTTTACGAGCCGCTGGATGCCATAAAAAAGGACGCCCCTGAAATTCATGAAGGTTTTGAGCGCAATATCAATGTAACCCGCCATATTGAGTGGGGCGAAGTGGAAGAAGCATTCGATGAAGCAGAATACGTAAGAGAAGATTGGTTCAAATGCGGCGGACAGGCGCATATGTGTATGGAAACCCGTGCTGCTGTGTCAAGCTACACACCGGAAAAAAAGATGACCATTTATTCATCCAACCAGTCTGCTTATTACATGCAGGCTCTTATGGCCGGTGTGCTCGGCATGAGAGAGGGCGATGTGCGCGTACTTGCCAAGTATGTAGGAGGCGGTTTCGGCGGCAAGTTCGAACTTGACGGAGCAGTCTTCTGCAGCGCAGTACTCTCCATGAAGCTTTTCAGACCTGTTAAAATCGTTTATACAAGAGAAGAAGATTTCATAGCCACCAAACGTCGTACCCCTATGTTCTACTATGTAAGAACCGGCGTGAAAAAAGACGGCACCTTCTGCGCCCGTGAAGCCAAAGTATTTACCAACGGCGGGGCGTATACAGGCATGGGCGCAACAGCCCTTTACCTTACCGGGTTTTTTCACTCTTTCCCATATAGATGGAAGGGCTACCGCTATGACGGCTACAGAGTATACACAAATACATTGCCCTCAACATCAATGCGCGGTTTCGGCGCTCCCCAGGCTATGTGGTGTTCGGAACAGCAGATCGAATGGATCGCCGCTGACCTTGGCCTTGATCCCATCGAAATGAGAAGGATGAACTCTCACCACGAAGGCTACGAAGTGCCGGGACAGGCAACAATCGCAAGTTGTGGTATTGATCAGTGCTACGATGAAATCAAAACATGGATCGCATCAAAGGGTGAATTGCCTGCCAACAGAGCTATAGGCCTTTCTGCCTGTGGTTTTATGTCAGGCGGTATCTTCAACTGGTTTGACACTCCTTATTCATTTTCGTCCGCAGTTGTTACCATCAATCAGGATGGAACTGTAGAATTACATGTAGGCGCACAGGAAATAGGCCAGGGTTCAAATACTACTATGGCTATTATCTGCGCAGAAGCTCTGGGTGTCAAAGTGGGAGACATAAAGGTACATTCAGGTGATACGGATCACTGCCCTGCCGACCTCGGCGCATGGGGCTCGAGACAGACCCTCATGACAGGCAACGCGGTAAAAATGGCTGCAGAAGACGCAAAGAAACAGCTCCTTGAGTTTGCTTACGCACAGTCAGGGTTAAACATTGTATATGATCTTGATATAAAAGACGGATGGGTCCATGCTATTGCCCGGCCGGAAAGAGGAGAAGAGTTTGTTCAACTCGTAAGAAAGGCCCTCCGCGGTAAAGACGGTCAGAGAATTGTGGGCAGAGGCTACTATACACCTCACCGCAAAGGCATGATCTCCCCGGCATACAGCTATATGCTTCAGGGTGTTGAAGTTGAGGTTGATGAGGAAACAGGCAAGATAAAACTTGTTGATAGTATGACAGCCCATGACTGTGGTCAGCCGATCAACCATCTCGGTCTTATCGGACAGCTCGAAGGAGCCTTTTCCATGGCTGCCGGTTACGGTTACCTTGAATACATGCCTTATGAAGATGGAAAATTAATGAATCCGAACTTGGTGGACTACAAGATGATTCGTGCAACAGAGATGCCTCCGGCAAATATTGCAGAAATTGACACATACGAGCCCGAAGGACCATATGGCGCGAAGGAAGCAGGCGAAGGCTTAACCAATCCTACTGCCGCGGCAATAGGAAACGCGATTTTCCATCTTTTCGGTGTACAGATGAAGGAATGCCCGGTACGGCCGGAAATGATTCTCAACGCGCTGAAAGAAAAGAAAGAAGCCAAAGGGAAATAATAAAAGAGGAGGAATAGAAATATGAGCGATCCGATAAATGATCCTGTAATGTGTCCTGTATGCGGTAAGAAAGCAAAAACAGGAAGCGCAATAGATTGTGCCAGGCATATGTTCGGCACAGGCGACAAGCCTCACAGAGAATGGGTTAATGCCCAGGGCTTATCATTTATAGACCTTATGATTGAGCAGGCAACAACACCGGGAAACGCAAGCTATCAGATTCTGGCTGATGTCATTGAAAAGGCACGCCCCAAAAAGTAAATAAGAGGTTAACTAAGGTTAGTTAATCAATGAACAGGAGGTTTTTATGATTATAGAAGGAAGCTTTACAGTAGATGCACCTATTGATAAGTTATTTGATTTCATGCTGAAACCGGAAAGTATTATGACATGCATACCGGGAACTGAGTCAGTCAAAGTTATTGACGAAAATTCCTATGAATGTATTGTAAAACAGAAGGTTGGCATCATTACCGCAAAACTGAAATTTGTAAACAGGATGACAAAGATTGAGAAACCGACACACCTTGAGATTGAAGGCGAAGGCGAAGACGTAACAAAACTCGGTCACTTCAAAAACAAGACCACTGTAGATTTGAAAGAAGTGGCTCCCGGCACGGTTGAAGTTAAGTATGCGTCAGATGTGAGCATTGTCGGAAAGCTTGCCATGTTCGGCGACAGGATTATGAGAGCAAAGGCAAAAGACGTGGAAAAGGATTTTACAAAAAACCTGAAGGAAAAACTGAAAGCAATAGTGTAAAAAATCCTTTCAAAAAATAATCGGGAAAGACAAATAAAAAAGGCTCCTCATTTGAGGAGCCTTTTTCTGGTTTGGTAATAAATTTGCCGCAATTATGGTGGAAACTGTTCCCACCACTTTAAATATCTTTTACAAACCCAGGCTGATCCTTGTTTTGCAATTTCTCCGCAACATTTGCGGAGAAATTGATCAATGCTGACTTTTAATGCATTTAGAGGCCGTAATTAGCCTTCTGTATCCACAGACAATATTGATCCTGCGATTAAACATGTCAAAGTTCGTCATGCCGGACTTGATCCGGCATCCAGTCCTATTCCGGATGTTGCTTCGCAATTGAATCGTACCCGTTGCTTGTGCCCTTCAGAGTATTCGCGAAAATGACAGTATTGGCAAATTAAGCGAACGGAGCGAATTGGGCATTACCACATAATTACGAGAAATAACAGAAAATGACAATCGCAGTGCTTTTAAACTTATTTATTTTAAAGCTTCAATGTTTCCGGAAAGCAGTATATTACGACTTTATATTATTTTGATTTCTTTTGTTTTTGCTATACAGGCCAATCCCGATTATTCGCTGTTTGTGTATTTTTTATGAGAGAAATAAAAAGAGGGGGAGCAAAAGCTCCCCCTCTTTTAAAATGCTCTTGTATCCTCTTCTTAGAAGAAGTAGTATGCGCCAATTCTGAATGAGTTGACGGTGTTCTTTGTGTCATAATTTCCAACAGCACCAGCATTAACGATAGATGCAGCGCGGGTATACACATTGGTCCACTCAAAACCTACTCTCATTGCAGCGTTCACGTCATACATGATGTTGGCTGCAAACATCTGGTTGTTTTTCGGACCATTAAACCAAGGTACGCTATTATTGGCAACTGTCAATTTTTGTCTGTAAGTATCACTGAGATTTGCCGTCAGCAGAGAATAATAACCGTTGACAAAAAGTTTATCAGTAAAGAAATATGTCATCTGTGCCCATCCGCCCCAAACTGTGGGTGATGCATCTCTGTAGCCGGTTGTCCCTGCGCCTGTGAAATAATCTACGTTTGAACCGGTTGCAGTTGTCGGACCGGGGTTCATCCAGGACCAGTTCTGACCCATCATAGCAGCGCCTGATAAAGAAAGAGCGCCTGCTTTATTTCCCTTTTTCTCAGGGATAATGGGTATAAAGCCTTTAAAGATTGCTGCCCAAGAAGGACTTGTATCATCAGCAAATTTGGTAGCTCCTGCAGCAGTAGCATAAGCTGCTGAATTTTTTACCTGACCGTAATAACCGCCTAAACCGAAGAGCATCTGCCAGGGACCGATCTTTCCACATGCATCAGATGTCCAAGTAAGTTCGCCTTCTGCAAAGGGCAGTCCGTTTCTGGTGTACTGGTTAACCTGGGTATTACCGCCAAGTGTACCTAATGTGCTGGCAGGAGACATAATACCTACCATGTAAGCCCAGTTCTTGTTAAGCTGTGTATTAAGAACAATCTGAGGCTGACGGGTTCCCTTCATAACATTTGATAAATTGGTGAAACTGAGCAGAGCGCCACCATAGGTTGGCACTAAGCCAAAGCCCTGCCACTGCTGGCCGATGGTCAATTTTGTGTTTCCCCAATCGAGTTTCATCCATGCATGTCTCAGGGTAAACAATCCATAATTCTGGCTTGCCCATGCTCCAAAAAAATCGCCTTCAACATAAGCCGATGTCTTTGCGCCCCAACCATCAGGACCTTTAATGAGGATATTTAAGTTTGTCTCGCCTGATGCTGCAAAAAAGTTGCCATACTGATCGTTCTGAATCTGATTTCCGTTTCTGCCTGAAAGTGGTGCTACGCCGAAGTCTGCGCCTGTACCCTTCGTGCTGTAGCCCATATCGAACTTAACATAACCGCCGAGGGTTACATCGTACCTGCTTGTTGCGCTTCCTGCGTAAGTAACAGCGGGAACTGCAAGAAACAATGCAAGCATAATAACTAATAATTTTTTCATTCTTGCCTCCTTTTTTGTTTTGAATAAACTGTATAATTCGCTTTTAGTAAAACAATTGAAAATAATAACTTCACCTCCTTTTATTAAACTATTTTAATTTTATAGCAACGGCATAAAAAATTGTCAAGCAAAAAATTAAAATATTTTAAGAAATATGAATGAAGCTTAAAAAATATTAAAATGTTAATGATATTGAAGTTTAATATTAAGCGAGTAAATATCACATAACTCGATGCGAAAGTTTTTTCAGTTTTATTGTTTTGAGAACTTCTTTGCTTGTAGTGAGATTGATAGGAACTTATAACTGATTAAAATGTATATGCTATATTGATAATTATTTCGCTCTGAGGAAATATCTATATTTGCAGACAAATTTTCTAAACAGGGCTTTTCCGGTTATCTTAATATAGAACAGAGAAAACAGAAAAACATATTTCCTGATGAAAAAATGTAGTGTGGATTAAGTAAAATCATAATATTATTTGCTACAATAGGAGAATGAGTTATCCTGCGGAAAGCGTAGAGGAGTGTATATGGAGAAGATACTCAAAGGAAAGCTGAAAGAGATTGAAGAGATTATTAAATCGGGGCTTGATGCAGAGGGAACTCAACGAATCCTCCGCATTATGGAAGGTCCTGAATATTCCCTTGAGCTTATAAAAGAGCTGACGCTATACAGCGAATTGCTCCCCATGGGGCGCGAACCGCCCCTTACATCCAGGGAGCGATATCTTCATTTTTTATGGGATGTTCTTGATAAGCTGCCCATGTGTCTTTTTGTAAATTTTGCAATGTTATTCAGAAGGTTGATTGCTGAGCATCTCTTTAAGAAATGCGGCATTGGTTTTATCTCAGAGGAAAATTTCAGATTCAACTTCGGACAGAACATAGAGGTCGGCGATTTTGTCTTTTTTAACCGTGGTGTCTTTGTTGACTCAAAGGGCGGTGTTATTATCGGAAACCAGGTTTGTCTAACTGAGGATGTAAGAATATTCACTCATACCCATTCGGAATCTTCCCATATTATAAGAGAGTATAACTCTGTTGTCATAAAGGACTATGCAAAGATATATACGGGAGCCATTATCCTCCCCGGCGTGACAGTAGGCGAGCAGGCGATTGTAGCCGCCAATTCAATAGTCTCACAGGATGTTCCTCCGAATATGGTTGTAGCCGGTTCTCCGGCCAGAATTGTACGGGAAAGAAAGACTGGAGGCAGGAGCGGAGATGAGTTAGATCATATATGGCTGTATTGATTCGTTAACCTGTGGGGATAAATCCCCCGTATCCCGCTGTGAAAGCTTTTTTCAGTTTTATGTTTTGATACCTCTTTATGTTTTGATACCTCGTCCGCTTGCGTCAAGCCCATCGACAGGGGTGCTGAAAATGCTTGATTACAATTTAATTATGCATTACAATAATAATTATTAATGAAATATTAAATGGTAAGGAAATAAAAATGAATATGACAGCAAAGATTACTTCTAAGGGGCAAATTACAATCCCGAAAAAAATAAGAGACATGTTGAAGGGGAACGTTGTAGAGTTTGAAGTTGTAGATGAAAGAATAATAATTAAGCCTGTTTTGAGCATTGGCGGTTCTATGAAAAAATATGCACAAAAATATAAGCCTATCGAAGAAGTCAGGGAAATGGTATGGGGAGATGTTGCGGGAGATATAGTGCATGAAAAATCAAAAAGTTAAATTGCCTGATACAAATACTATTCTGAGATATCTCCTGGAGGACAATGACGAGCTTTACAGGAAAGCCCAGTTTGTATTTGAAAAGGTTAGAACAGGTACAGAGACTGCCATTATTCTTGAAAGCGTCCTTGTTGAATGTGTCTACATTCTCTTAAAATATTATAACGTACCAAGACGGGAGGTGTCAGAAAAACTAAACCAGTTTCTTGCATACAAGGGAATAGTAAATAAAGACAAAAAGGAATTGAGCGGGGCTTTAAATTTGTTTGCAGAGACCTCGTTAGACATTGTGGACTGTATTATTCATGCGAAAGCAAATAATTATGGAATGATATTATTCACTTTTGACAGAAAATTGGCAAACAAAACAAAAACTCAGTAATCAACACCCGTGTAGATGGGCTTGCGCTTGCGGCGGGGTAGTTTTTTATCTCAGTATGCTTTATTGAATTAACGCAAGGGACTCTTCGCTGCCGGCAATGCGGTTGAGAACATTTTGCCTGATCTTTTCCGCCTTTTCAGATGAAAAAGGTTTAATAGCTGAAAAGTCCGGGTTCAGTGTATTATGGGGTTTGAACTCCTGTATATAGAACTGTTTTGCATCCTTTATATATTCTGCTGTTTCATAAATATCTTCCTCCCTGTGGAGGAAGGGAACAACAGTCATCCTGAATTCGTAATCAACCTTTCCTTCCAGAATAAATTCCACACTTTCTTCTATCTTTTTCGTGTCAACGTCAACACCACACCATCTCTTATATCTGTCAATGGGTCCCTTTATATCCATAGCTATATAATCTATCAGGCCTTCACTTACAAGGCCTTTGATTGCAGCAGGCGATGACCCGTTTGTGTCAAGCTTAATGAGCATGCCTTCTTTTTTTATGTTCCAAATGATATTAAAAAGGTTCATATGAACGGTTGGTTCTCCGCCGGTGATTACCACCCTGTCAACCCATTTTTTATATTTTCTGAGTGTAAGTATTATATATTCAAAGGGGATATCTTCCATTTCAGCATGGCGGAGAACGAGGTTGCTGTTATGACAGTATGGGCATCTGAAGTTGCACTGTCCGAAAAAAATTACCGATGAGAGATATTTTTTCCAGTCAATAAAGCTTGTCTCTATAAAACCTTTAGCAGGGAATTTATGATCCGCGCACAACATCTAAAACCTCTTCCATCTTTGGCACATTACCTCTCCACTCCCCGAGGGAATTTTCCATCTCATCTTCGATAATTACAGCGGGGAGCGCCATAATCCCATAAAATGTTGCCTCAGCGAGCCCTTCTGCTGTTCCTACATTATATGATTCAACGCCTACATTATTTTCTTTCAAGTTCTTTTGCAGATTTTTCGCGCTTGGACACATCGGACAATCATCCTTGTAAAAGATTTTTACAATACCCATGCTTCCTCCCTTTTAATATAGCCAAGAGAAAAGGAGGAGGGGTTCGGCATCCTTGCCTTTAAAGTCTCAGCTCTATGCTTTTATTCGTTTACCGCTTTTTTTTGCCCGCCGAAAAACTCTGCATTCCTGTATCTGTCTTTCAGTTCGCCAAGTTTGCCCTTGTTCCAGGCTGATATTTTTGTAAAATACCCGGTAATCCTTGTAATACCGTCAACATCCGGCGAATTGCATGTTGATGAAGGACAGATTTCATAGAGCCCTCTCGAGGTTCTGCCGCATGTGTTGCAAATGGTAAATTCCGGAGAAAAGGCAATCTGGTCGTTCGAAGTATATCTGAAGGTTTTTATGACAAAATCGGCTATAGCCTCCTTTGTCGGCTGGGATTCACCGAGCCATACATGGGAGATTGATCCGGCCTCTATGAGGGGATGGAATACCCCTTCATTTGTGACCCTTTCAATGGGATTCATATGGGTTTTTACATTCAGGTGGGTGGAGTTCGTATAATAGACCTCTCCTGTTGAAATATCGCCTTTCACAATCCTCCCCGATGCCGGTGAAAAGTGATGGAGGTCAAGCTTTGCAAACCGGTAGCTTGTGCTCTCTGCCGGGGTCTGTTCAAGGACAATCTTCATGTTATCCTGTGTCCTGATTTTTTCCGTTATCAGGTTCATATGAGCAATGACTTTAAGACCGAATTTCAGAGCTTTCTTTGATTCATGCATCTCTTCGCCAATGTGGATTTGAACCATCTCATTAAGTCCCACCATGCCTACAAGATGTGAGGCAAGATTGAATCTGAGATAAGGCATTCCATCCCTGTTCATGGTCAGCAGGGAAAGGGGGCCGTCTTCTCCGAGCGAGAGGAGTTTTTCAAGAAAAGACCTCTTTTCCTTATGGGCTTTAACTGTAAGGACAAACTTTTCTGTAAGAAGACTGAGGAGTTTTGTATCGTCGCCATGCGCAAGATAAGCAATTCTGGGAAGGTTTATTGAAACATTCTGCAGGGCGCAGTACCTCATTCTCCAGGGCTGTTTTGCATCCAGAAGGTCATGCGCTTCAAGCTTGAAGCTTAAACGGCAGCATTCGGATATCTTGGCAGTTTCACCTCTATCGAATACAAAGTATGTATTGCCTTTATCGGAAGCCACATCGGAAATATGGTTAAGAAAATCCATATAGCCGTCGGTTTTAAAGAACTTTTCAGTAATATGAACAAGAGGCTTTGGAAAAAAGAAGGGCCTTCCTGCGCCATCACCTTCTTTAAATACCTCAAACAACTTCCATACAAATCTTTGCGCTTCCTTTTCATATTCGCCGTAAGTTTTACCGGTAAATTGACCGGAAGGTCCAATGGCAGGCGTGTCAACAAAATGTTTTGGAATTTCCCAGTACAGATTAATATCGGAGAATATTGCCTGCCCCCCTCTTGCAACAGCCTGTTGTGAAAATTCGAATATGAGCATTTGGGCAAGCTGCTTTACATCATCATCACTCATACCTTCAAGGTATGGAGCAAAGAAGATATTTATTGCATCCCAGCCTATTGCGCCCGCGAAATTGCTCTGAAGCGCAGCGGCAAATTTTACAAGATGGGCAAGGAGCACCTCAGGATGTTTTGCGGGTTTTGCCATAGATAAAGAATGCGGGAGGTTGAGCCCGAATTTTTTAATATATTCTAATGATTGTCCGCTGCAATAGGGTCTATCGATAAAACCCAGATCGTGAAGATGAATGTCGCCATTCATATGGGCATCAGCTACATCCTGTGAAAATACTGAAAGCAACGCGTATTCTTTCTTGATATTTTCTGCGAGAGTAAGATTGGTTGCCTCCGGTCCGTGGGGAACGTTGGCGTTCTCTTTGTTCGGATGGAGGATGAGGCTGTCCACGTCATACATAGGCATACCAAGTCTTGTATGCCTTTTCCTTTCATTCTCAAGTCCTCTTTCTATAAGTTTTGCATTTACGAGTTCTCTGATGAGCGGAGCAGTTACCATCTTTACCTCTGATTTCCATATCATCCGCTCCACTTCTTTGCTGATCTCGTTTGCCGTATCATAATCTATATATGTTTCTCTTATGAGGGCGTCTGTTATTCTCGACCTGTTCCAATCCGATATTGTTTCTTCTGATGTCCTTACAAAAAGATTTAAATCTGTTGTTTCCATTTAACCCCCCTGGGTTTTTTTGAAAAGTGAATCAAAGCTCGGTTAGAGCCTCATAATAAAATATAAAAACTTAACCGGCATTAATTGTACCACAATATTTAGTATGTTTATTCAATATGTACACTATATATAGTAGCAATTTATATAATGCAGGTATTTTTTTGTCAAGAGTATTTTTTCGGTTGAGTAAAATATTTAAAACATTACCTGCTAAAACTGTCCGGCATTCTCTGCCATATTAAATTTTGCCCGAAAGACGAAAAATGTTTCCAAAAAGGGTGAAACTATTTACAGTGGTTTAGCTTACTGCCTTATTAGCTTGACATTTCCCTGCATCTAAAATAATCTTTTTCCGTGAAAACGCTTTCAATAGGTATGTTTGATTCAGGCATAGGCGGGCTTACCGTGCTGAAGGAGGTAAAGAAACTCCTGCCCTCTGAACATATCCTCTATCTTGGCGACTCGGCAAGGCTTCCATACGGGAATAAATCTCCCCAAACCATTACAAAATACGCCCTTGAAAGCGCGATTTTTTTGCTTACAAAGGGAATTAAAGTCCTTGTCATTGCCTGCAATACATCCTCGGCGCTGGCGCTGGACATCCTTAAAAGAAGGCTGCCCATACCTGTTCTGGGAGTTATTTACCCGGCGGCAGTAGAAGCAGTACGATATACAAAAACAAAGAAGATAGGCGTTATCGGCACAAAAGCCACAATTAACAGTATGGCTTATGGAAAGGCTGTAAAGAAAATCAATCCCGGGATAGAGGTGCTGGCAAAACCATGTCCTCTTTTTGTTCCCATTGTGGAAGAGGGGCTTGAAAATGATAAAGTTGCCTTCCTCATGGCAGAGAGGTATCTGAATGACTTTCAGCATTCAGGGATTGATACACTGGTCATGGGCTGCACTCACTACCCTATTCTGGAACATGTCATTAAAAGGGTTGTGGGCAAGGATATAACTATTGTAAATACCGGGAGGGAAACCGCTAAAGAAGTGCAGCAGACCCTTGAAAAAAAAGGTATTTTAAATGACACAGGAAAAGGGGGATGCGAATATTTTGTAACAGACTCACCTGATACATTCAAAGAAATAGGCGGCCGCTTTCTTGGAGAAGAAATTGCGCAGATAAAATTTCTTAAAAGCCTTGATTATAAAGATTTTTTGCTTTCTTCATGATTGTCCATGTTGCGCTCTCTATTCCTATAGCTAAAACCTTTTCCTATTCAGTGCCTGAAAAGTGGGAATCCTTTATAAGACCCTTTTCAAGGGTAACAGTTCCCTTTCACAACAAAACATTGACGGGGTTTGTTGTTGATGTTGAAGCAAAAGACGATGCAGGCCTGAAAGTCGTCAGCGACATAATGGACATATTCCCATTGATTGACGGTATGACTGCCCGTTTGTGTGAGTGGGCTTCCCATTATTATGTGACGCCTATAGGCATGGTGCTTAAGTATGCTCTTCCGCAAACGCTTAAAATTGAAAACTATATTGTTATAAAGAGTTTAGCGCCATGCTCCTCGGCATTAGAGGGAATTTCCTTGAAAAAGGCATACAAAAGCACGGGAAAGGATACAATTTTTCAATATTTTCAAGATGGCGTTATAGAACTCCGCGATATTTTTGCCGAAAAAGTCTTTGAACCGTCCCGGGAAACAGGCGCAGCGAAGGCGGTTTCTAAAAAAACGTTATATATAGGAAATATAGAAAATCGTCTTGCATACTATATGACATTCATATCCGAACTTATAAGTGAAGGGAAAAACGTTCTTATGCTGCTTCCTGATTACTACGCAGCAGGAAGATTTTATCATAAGACCTTTGCTGACAGATTCAAAAATAATGTAATCTGGTATGGGTCAGCCATTAATGCCAAAGCTAAAATGGACGCGTATTTTAAGGCGAGAAATGGAAACGGTTTTTTGATTCTCGGCAACAAGAGCTGCATCTTTTTGCCCATACCCGACCTCTCTCTTATTATTGTGGAAAGACAGGAGGAAGATGAATACAGGAATGAAGAGGGATTTAATTATAATGCAAATATGTTAGCTCTGAGACTGGCAGACGCAGAACATATCCCCATTATTTTCGGGAGCGCTTCACCATCTATGGAGATGTTTAAAAATGGAGAAGAGGGAAAGTTCAATGTTATTGGAAATGAGCAACAGATAGACAAAAAATATTCAATTGTATTAATGAAAAAAGGCCTTGCCGGACAAGATGTTTTGCCGGACAAACTTATAGCTGTAATAACCGATGCAGTGCAAAAGAATGAAAATGTCGCCGTATTTACACCGAGAAGGGGCTATATGTCTCACATCCAGTGTCTCGAATGCAAAAGGACATTTCTATGCCCTTTTTGCGAAGGAGTATTGAACCTCAACAAAAAGGGCAACATGCTTGCCTGTGGTATTTGTAATAAAAGCTTCACATATGAAGATCAATGTGTTTATTGCAGCAGCAATCTTATCCGTACTGCTTATGTAGGTGCGGAGTATATCGAAGAAGAACTCAAGACAATTTTTACGGACTCTCATATTGTAAACATTACTGCCGAAACCATTAAGAAATTAAGAAAAAAAGTATCCGACATTTCGGATGACCGCCGGCTAATTCTTATAGGAACACAGTCTCTATCCAAAATATATGGTATGCATATAAATAAAATGATTTTTGTCGGATGGGAAGAATTGGTCAGGATGGCCGGATACAGGTCAGAGGAGAAGATGTTTCAGATTTTTATGAACTTATTGGACATTCTGACACCTGAAGAGATTTATTTTTTCATGGACAGGAAACTGGCCGTTAACCCGGTACGATTTTTTGGTTTGGAAAGGTTTTATACGGAAGAGCTGAAGAAGAGAAAGGCAGCCGAGTTCCCGCCCTATTCGAGGTTTTTTTTGATAGTTGTGGAAAAAAAGAGGGAGGAAGCCGGTCTAAAGATACTTGATAAAATAAACAGGATTCTGGAACAGGAAGGGCTGACAGAGCATGTAACAGGCCCTATGAAACAAAAGAGGAGGGATTTCTACAGGTGGAAGCTAATCCTGAGAGGCGATGAAATGCTTTTCCAAAAAGCCCTTTTATCAATCTACGGTTTGCCAGGTGTTCGTATTGAAGCAGACCCCATGAATATATAGGGAGGGGCATAGGGCAGATAGGACATATAGGACATATAAAAGACATAAAAAAAAGAGGGTAGATAAGTCCACCCTCTTTTTTATTAGACAAGTTTTGTTTTTACTTCTTTGCCGGTGCCGGTGCCTTCTCTGCTGCTGGTGCCGGTGCCTTCTCTGCTGCCTTCTCGGGAGCCTTATCTGTTGCCGGTGCTGCTTCTTTTTTCTCTTTCTTTACTTTTGGTTTCTTTACCTTTGCGGGCTTGTCTGCCTTTACAGGTTTGTCGGCTGCTGCCTTATCTGCGCCTACTGCTGCCTTATCTGCTGCCGGTGCTGCCTTATCTGCTGCCGGTGCCTTATCTGCTGCCTTCGGTGCCTGAGCAAAGCCCATGGAAACAAATGCCACGCTGATTACCAATGCGAGAACGATCATTAATACTTTTTTCATATTCTATTCACCTCCTCCTTTTTTATTATTAACTTCATATTATATTTTAATGCATATGCCGTGCCACGAGGAGAAGATTTGCTAATTGTCTAATATAATTAGAGATCATAAAATATGATAAATCGGAGTCAAATCTATAGTCGGAAATATCCGACTATAACGTTATATTTTAGTCGGATATTTCCGACTGTTTCTTTTTAGTGTACTTATAATCATAGAGACCGAGACTTTTTAATTTCGACATTGCCGTAAAAAAGGTGTCTCTGTTGATCCCCAGCCGCTCGGTGATAGCCTTAGGATCAAGAGGACCATTTTGATTGCTGTCAGTAAGATCGTTTTTTGCGAGATACAAGTACAGTCTGTATTCCGCGGCGGTTAGTTTCGCGTCGATAAGATAGTCCGAGGCATGCAACAGCTTCTCGTAAAAAGGAGATGTATTCGCGGTGTGTTTAACTTCCTTGGGCATATGCGTTATGTCTATTGTATATCCTTCATACATCACATAAGCGCGTTCAATGACAGATTCAAGTTGTCTTACGTTGCCGGGCCAAGAGTATCTCATAAGGAGTTGTAATGCCTCATTTGTAAGCACCTTGTTCTTACCGTGATCACCCCTTAATTTAGTTAAAAAATGCTCAACGAGGAGGGGGATGTCTGTTGCCCTGTCCCGAAGCGGCGGTATGGTGAAGGCTATCACGTTCAATCTGTAGTAAAGATCCTCCCGAAACCTGCCATTCGATATTTCTTCCTCGAGTTTTTTGTTTGTTGCGGTAATTATCCTTACATCAAGCTTTATGTTTTCCTTTCCGCCAATTCTCCGTACCTCCCTTTCCTGGATCACCCTCAATAATTTTGCCTGGGTGCTAAAGGTAAGATCGCCTATTTCATCGAGGAAGAGGGTGCTCCCGTTCGACTGCTCAAACAGACCGGTATGACGGCTGATTGCCCCGGTAAATGCGCCTTTCTCGTAACCGAAGAGTTCGCTTTCAAGCAGTGTTTCAGGTATGGCAGCACAGTTTATTGCAAAAAAAGGTTTATTCTTTCTCAGGCTGTTGTAATGGATACTCTTAGCAAAAAGCTCCTTACCTGTACCGCTTTCCCCGTATATTAGAACGGTAGAACTTGTAGGGGCCACTCTTCTTACTATCTTATAGATCTCTTCCATCCTGCCGTGAACACCGACAATATTGTCTAATGTAAACCTGTCAAAGAGTTGGTCCTTGAGCATGATATTGTCTTTCATGAGCCTTGACTGATTCATCGCATTGTTTATAACAAGGAGTAGCTGATCTTTCTCGAAAGGTTTCTCAAGATAGTAAAAGGCTCCGAGTTTTGTTGCCTCAATTGCAGATGGTATGGAGCCGTATGCCGTGATAACAATTACATGACATATTTTATTTAATGATTTTACTTCCTTGATTACTTCTGTACCATCTATATCAGGAAGCCTCAAATCGGTGAGCACTATATCGAAAGAACTGTTTTTTAAAAGCTCAATCGCTTTTTTCCCGCAGTCGGTGTCTTCAACATAAAAACCTTCCTTCATGAGAATGGTTTTTATAATATTTCGTTGATTATTGTCATCTTCAACTAAAAATATACTGCCTTTGTCATACTTCATGCAAAACAGGCACCTCGATTTTCATTGTCGTTCCTTTATCTATGCCGCTTTCTATTAATATATTTCCACCGTGTTCTTCAATAAATCTCCTTGTAACAGCAAGTCCCAGACCTATACCGAGTTTCTTTGTAGAATAATAAGGCTCAAAGATTCTTTCAATGTCTTCAGGTTCTATGCCTTTTCCGGTATCTTTTACGCTGATAAAGGAGCAGGCGTCTTCCCTGCCGAATGAAACAAAAATGCTCCCCTTGTCCTCTATGGCCTGAATTGCGTTCAGTAAAAGGTTTATAATGCTCAGCCTCATATATTCCCTGTCACAATTTATGGGCTGCCCATCGTCCTCAGAAACGACATTTATATCAATGCCATGTCTGATCTTATCTTTCAAAATGTAGAGGGCTTCATTTATGAGTGTTTTCGGTAATATCCATTCCCTGTTTAATGTTATCGGTTTCCCGAGAAAAAGAAAATTGTGGATAAGACCGTTAACCCTGTATATCTCATTTGTTACGTTATCAAGGAGCTTTATAAGGTCTTCCTTGCCCTGGATATCCTCTTCATCAATTCTCTCTTTAATATGTCCCACTGATAATGACATAAAATTTAAGGGGTTTCTGATTTCATGAGCTATTCCTGATGAAAGCTGGCCTATCATGGACAGTTGTTCCGTCTTTTTAAGTTTTTCTTCCAGTTCCTTTCTTTCCCCCAGCTTATCAACCATATCATTAAAACTTTCTACAAGAACACCGATTTCATCTTTACGGTTCATGTCCTGAATATTTACCAATTCACCCTGGGCTATCCGCTTGCTTGCTTCGGCAATCCTCTTTATGGGTTCGGTATATTTTTCTGCGATGAGAAGGCTGAAAACGGCGCCTATACTGAAGGCAAAGAGCATGCTCAGGATTCTCGTAAGATGGTTTTTTTGCTGCAGGAGCTTGTAATCATCAAGCACCATATTGATGTGTATATAACCAATGTTCTGCCCCTTAATGGATACGGGCATAATTACATTGTAAAGCCGCTGGGTATCTTTTTTGCTTTCTTCACCGAGTCTGGCTGTGATCATTAAATTCTTTTTTTTGACTGCTTTTTTTTCACCCAGTTTTTCTGTAGTTCCGATTTTTTTCGGATCAGAACTGGCAATTACCTCGGAATTATCGCTCAAGATCGATATTTCCTTAATTCCTTTTTTGTTCAGCATTTCAACGTAACTTTTTAATCTGTCTGTGCTGCTCCCCTTATAGGTGAGCTCTTCCACACTTATCTGGATAGCCTTGGTAATGTCATCAATATTTTCTGTTACTTTATCTAAAATCATCTCCTCTGTTCTTGAATATATAATCGTAAGAGAGCTTATTGAAACGGCAAGGAGGAAAAAGAGAATCAGAAGAAGCTGCGTCTTTAAAGAAAGATTACGGAAAACGGTTTTTATGGAAGAAAAATAAGTTTTTATAGGCATCTCAATATCATGAAATCAGACTAATAAACCCGGTTATCCTTTTTATGATAGTGTATTTCGGAATTAAATGAAACAGCTCTCCAAGCGGCGGCCCGCTCTTTCTACCCGTAAAGATTATTCTGAGCATCATAAACATATCCCTCTTCTTAACGTTTGTTGTGTTTTGGATATCATGCGTCAGTTGCTCAAAGGTTATATTGCTGTTGTTTTTGAGGATTACTTCTATAATCTCAATAATTTTACGAATATCTTTCTGTGCCTTCAGATAGTCAATGCCATCCCCGTCAATATCAACCCCGTCAAAAATGCTTAACATATCCCTGATTTCATTCAACGTTCTTGCATTTTCTCTTAAAAGCAGCACTTTTTCCTTTAAATCAGGAGCAAGCCCAATGTCTTTCAGGAGAAGTTCTGCCGGAACGTTCCTTATATACTCCTTATTAAACCACAGGAGCTTATCCATATCGAAAACAGAATCGGATGAAGACAGCGAGTTGAGTAAAAATGTATCAACAAGCTCTTCCATGTCCATCAGTTCTTTCTTTACATTTCTCCCTATGATGCTGACATAGTTCATTAAAGCTTGCGGCAGTATCCCGGTATTTCGGAACTCTCTGATGTTTGTAACGCCGTGTCTTTTACTTAGAGGCTTTTTGTCGTCGCCTGTAAGCAGCGAGTGGTGCGCGTACTGCGGCGGCTTATGACCTAATGCCTCAAAGAGCATTATCTGTTTGGGCGTGTTGGAAATGTGGTCAGCGCCTCTGATAACATTGGTAATACCCATGAGCATATCATCCACTGTTGCGGCAAAATTGTAGGAAGGCGTATGCTCCTGTTTCATTAGTATGAAATCATCTACATGATCACGCGGAAAATCAATTCTTCCATGAATATCGTCAATGAATCCGATTTGTTTCTCAAGGGATTTAAACCTCAAAACATATGGCTTGCCTTCCTGTTCCATAGACTTTACCGCATTATCGGAAAGATGTCTGCATGTGCCGTTGTATTTTGGAGGCTCGCCTTTTTTGAGAGAGTTCTCTCTCATATTTTCCAGTTCTTCTATGGTGCAGAAACATTTATACGCAGATTTATTTTTAAGTAAGATGTCTGCATAATCCAAATATATGTTAAGCCTGTCAGACTGCCGCACAGGTCCTTCATCCCACGTGATGCCAAGCCACTCTAAATCCTCTATAATGGAAGCTTCATATCTTGCATGAGACCTTTCTATATCCGTATCTTCAATCCTGAGAACAAGGCTGCCCCCCTTGGCTCTTGCGAAAAGATAATTTATCAGTAACGTTCTTGTGTTGCCGATATGTAAATACCCTGTCGGGCTTGGTGCAAATCTTACCCTAACCATATGATGCTACCTCTTCTGAGCAACTTAACCTTTTCCACTTCTGCTGTAAGTTACTACTTGATAAATCGCCCCTGCAAGGGGGTATATGTCACTATTACCTTTCTTCAACTAAGGACACTGCGTGGGCCGCGATACCCTCTTTTCTGCCGGTAAAACCAAGTCCTTCAGTGCTTTTCCCTTTTACGCCTATCCGTCCCGCTTCCATGTCAAGTATACCGGCTATTTTGTCGCATATTGCCTTTCTGTGAGGATATATTTTAGGCTCTTCAGCAACCACAACAGTATCAATATTTACAACACTGAACCCCTTTTTTTTCATGAGCCCTGCTACATATGAAAGTATTTTAATACTTTCAATGCCTTTTATGCTTTCATCGGAATCAGGGAAATGCGTGCCGATATCGCCTTCTGAGATGGCGCCCAGAAGCGCATCGCAAATAGCATGTATAAGAACATCGCCGTCTGAATGACCCAAAAGTCCCTTGTGAAAAGGTATTTCTATTCCGCCAAGAAAGAGTTTTCGCCCCTTGACAAGGGGATGAACGTCGTAGCCTACGCCGACCCTCATATAGCGCCTTTAAGCTGGGAAAGAATACCTCTCGCAATGGTTAAGTCTTCGGGGGTTGTAATTTTAATGTTGTAAGGAGAACCTTCGATTACCTTTACTTTTTTACCCATGTTCTCTAAAAAAGTAGCATCATCATATCCGTAAAGTTTCTTCGTCATGCCTTCCCTGTATGCCTTTGTTATCATATCATATTTAAATGTCTGAGGCGTTTGTACATGCCAAAGTGAGTCTCTTTCCAGGGTCTTTACGACAAATCCTTCTTTTGACACCACCTTTATTGTGTCCTTAACAGGCATGGCAGGGATGATTGCGTCAAACATTTCCATAAGAAAAATCCCTTTTTCAATAAAAGAAGGGGAGATAAAAGGTCTTGCTCCATCATGTATTATAACATTATCGCAGGGGTGTTCTATGGCTTCAAGCCCGTTTTTTACAGAATCCTGACGGAGGCGTCCGCCTATTACAAGTTTCATGATCTTGTTAAATTTGTACGTCTCAAGAATCTCTTCCTGCATAACGGGCAGGTCTTTCTGATTTACCACAAGATAGATGCTGTCTATCTGCCTGCACTCGTCAAAAACCTGTAATGTATGGACAATAATAGGTTTATTATCAAGGAGTAAAAATTGTTTATTTATGGAAGTACCCATTCTTTTACCGGTACCTCCTGCTAATATAATAGCGATAGTCCTCATATTCTAACTCACCTGATCTTCCATTTTATGCTCATCAGGAAAATAAAATTCCTTTTCAGCATGCCCTCTCGGCCTTGCAAAAATCATCCTGCCCGAAGTAGTCTGCAACACACTTGTTACAACTACGTCCACAGTCTTACCGAGGAGCTTTTTTGCATCGTCAACAACAACCATGGTACCGTCATCAAGGTATCCTATGCCCTGACCGTATTCCTTTCCTTCTTTAAGTATCTTTGTGTTCATTAGTTCGCCCGGCAGTATCGCCGGTTTCAACGCAGTTGCCAACTGATTCAGGTTCAGCACTTCCACACCCTGCAATTCAGCAACCTTGTTAAGGTTGTAATCATTGGTTACGATCTTGCCGTCAAGTTTTTTCGCAAGGGCAATCAGTTTTGTGTCGACATCTTTAAGTTTTGGAAATTCGTAGTCAACGATCTTTACTTTCACATAGGCCTGTTTCTGCATCCTGTGGAGTATATCAAGCCCCCTCCGACCCCTTGTTCTCTTGATAGGGTCCTGATGGTCTGCAATGTGCTGGAGTTCATATAATACAAACTGGGGGATGATAAATACGCCCTCAATAAAACCTGTCTCACATATATCGGCAATTCTCCCGTCTATGATCGTGCTTGTATCGAGAATTTTGGCATCCTCTGTCTCCTCCATTTTATCGAGAAGCGGAAGCCTTGAAAGGTCGATTGTCTGACTCTTTTTTTCGCCTATCCTGAAACCGAGATAGCCCATTACAAAATAGAACAGAATATATATAGGTAAGGTTATGGGAATATCTTTGACAAGAGCCAGAAGGAGTTTTGAAATGAAAAGATTAGCGACTAAAAGACTTAACGTGGCCCCTATCAAACTCCCCATGATTGTTTTGAGCTGGATATCTTTCAGCTTGTTTTCAAGCTTAAGTATGGCGTAACCGAGAGCAAGACCTCCTATAGCCCCGAAGAGCCCGAGAAAACCGTTCGAAAAAATCTCTTTTATTATGAAGTATCCCGTGATTGTAGTGACCGTAACCATTACAACCTGAATGACTATATCCACAACGTTTAGTCCTTATAATTTTTTAAGAATATACCTTCTATCTCTTCTTCAATTTTCTCTTCTTTTTCCTCTAATGCGATGGAGAGCTCTTTCTTTATTAAATTTCTTGCTATTTCAAACATTTTCTTTTCACCGAAAGAAAGTTCCTTCCAGACGCGAAGACTGTAAAGCTCCCTTAGTACCATTGCTACCTCAAATATGGAGCCGCTTTTTATTTTCTCCATATATTCTTTGTATCTTCTGTTCCAGGGAGCATTATCGTGAGCAACGTTCCTGTCTTTCAATATTTCGTAAACCCTTTTTACCTCGCAGGAGTCTATTACACACCTCAATCCGGCGCTGTTAGTTCCATCCACCGGAACCATGATTGTCATGTCCGTATCAAGAATCCTCATGATATAAAAGGACTGTTTCATGCCTGAAAACTCTTTGTCCTCAATTGACTCAATTTTTGCGACGCCATGGCCAGGATATACAGCCACTTCTCCTATCTCGAACATTTTGCCTCCAGTGCTCTTTTCCTTAATTACTCTATAGCATACCATATTTACAAATGAATTTAAATAAGTAATTGTTATCAGTAAACATTCGGCACACGGTAAGCCCTCGGGCACTATTAAAAATACATTGATGAACATATTTTTTTTCTTTATAATCTACAATCTGTATATTTTGCTCTGATACTTAAGAACAATATAATTGCTAATCAAATGTTGAAATTTTTCGGGAGGTAACTTGACGGTTAAAACAAGATTCGCACCAAGCCCTACGGGGTATCTTCATATAGGGGGGGCAAGAACAGCTCTCTTTAATTATCTTTTTGCAAAACATAATAACGGGATATACACGCTGAGGATAGAAGATACGGATGTGGAAAGATCACAGGAAAAGTATGTTGAAGACATCCTGGAAGGTCTTGCCTGGCTTGGCATAAACTGGGATGAAGGGCCATATTTTCAGAAAGACCGCATGGATATATACAAGGAACATGCATACAGACTGCTTGAAGAAGGTCATGCATATAAATGCTATTGTACTGCCGAGATGCTTGAGGAAAAAAGAAAGATAGCCCTCAAGGAAGGAAGAAAACCAGCCTATGACAGGACATGCAGGGATCTGAAGGACGCGCAGGGAGACAAACCTTATGTGATCAGGTTCAAAACCCCCCTTACCGGAGAGGTAAGCTTCGACGATATTATAAGGGGCAGCATTACCTTTAAATGTGAAGAGCTTGATGACCTTGTCATATTCAGGAGCGATAATACACCGACTTACAATTTTACCGTTGTCATTGATGACGCATTGATGGAACTTACCCATATTATCAGGGGTGATGATCATATAAACAATACCCCTCGCCAGATAATCATATATGAGGCATTAGGATACAAGGCGCCTAAGTTCGCTCATGTACCGCTGATTCATGGAAAAGACAAGGCGCGTCTGAGCAAAAGACACGGGGCGGTTTCTCTTCTTGAATACAAAAACGACGGCTTCCTGTCTGAAGCGCTTTTGAATTATCTCTCAAGACTCGGATGGGCTCATGGAGACCAGGAGGTCTTTTCCAGACAAGAATTGATAGAAAACTTTACCCTGGAACATGTAGGCAAATCTCCTGCAATATTTGACATGGATAAACTTTTATGGCTTAACGGCCATTATCTGAAAACCCTGCCTGAGCAAACAATCGCGGAGCGATTGATCCCGTTCCTGGAAGAAATAGGAATAAAGGTGGATCAGAGGGAGGGAGACAAACTTATTTCTATCGTAAAAAACCTTAAGGAAAGGGCAAAGACCCTGAAGGAAATGGCCTTGATGGCCAGGTTTTTCTTTACCGATGATTTTGATTATGACGAAAAGGCACGGGAGAAGTTTTTAACTGTTGATGTCATCCCCATACTCGATTCTTTTCTCTCCGGTCTTAAAAGCCTTGATTTTCTTGATGAAAACAAACAAAAAAAGCTGATTGAAGACATGGTTAAGACATTCAACAAAAAAGTTGTAGAAATTATTCAGCCGATACGGGTTGCGCTTTCAGGAAAGACGGTAAGCCCCGGGATATTTGAGGTTATAGCCATCCTTGGAAAAGAAAGCGTGGAACAAAGGATAGAAAGGGCGATCAAATTTATAAAAGAACAATAGAAATCACAATCAAAAATCAGAAGCCGGAAAAACATAATATGATGCTTCCAATGCTTTTCCCATATAATCTTCCTGATCCCCGGGGTCTTTTTTTATGAGGCTCACAGGCCTTGAACTCTTTGGTTTCAAATCCTTTCTGAACAGAACAATATTTCATTTTGATCACGGTATCTCATCTATAGTGGGTCCGAACGGCTGCGGGAAGAGTAATATCGTTGACGCAATAGTCTGGGCGTCGGGAGAAAGGGGTACAAAATCCTTACGCGTAAAGGACATGGGTGATGTCATCTTCCATGGGAGCAATGGAAAACGGCCTGTTAACATAGCAGAGGTTGCTATTGAGCTTTCTGACGGCAGCAATAATTTTATTGTAAAAAGAAGGATATATCGGGACGGTTCGAACGAATATTATTTAAATGGAACACTTGTAAGATTGAAGGACATACAGGAATTTTTTCTCGGAAGCGGCATCGGCCTTAACGCATACGCGATTGTTGAACAGGGGAAGATAGAGTCTTTCATCCAGATGAAACCCCATGAAAGAAGGGTTGTTATCGAGGAGACAAGCGGCGTCACAAGGTTTGAAGAGAAAAAAAGGGAAGCCATCATGCGGATGGAAGAGGTGAAGGCTAACTTAGAAAGGGTGGAGGACATATACGGCGAAGTGGTGCGTTCGCTTGAAAAAGCAGAGACGGAATGGGACAGATGGAAGATATACAAATCTCTTGCCGATGAACAGGCTGAGATAGATGCGTTTATATTGATAGACGGATATATAAAGCTTACAAAGAAGATAAATAAAGCAAGGGAAAAAAGGGAGAGTCTCGACGCAGAGGCTGCGGCAAAGGAAGGGGAGAGAAGCAAACTGAAACAGCAGCTTGCAGCAAAGGAGGAAGAATTTTCCCTGACGGAAACCGTAACAAGGCAGCTTGAAGTTGATATTAAAGGAAAAGAAAAGGATATGGAGAGCAGGCTCCTCGAAATAGACTATCTTGGTGAAGAAGAAAAAAGGCTGGAGAAAGAGCAGACAGAGCTGATAAGAGGGATGGAAAAATTAGAGGCAGAGATCGCGCAAAACAGAGAAGAAATAGAAGTATTAAAAATGGAGCAGGATAAGCTCAATACTTTGATGAATAAAGGGGAAACAGAGGCGGTCCGGCTCAAAACAGCTATGGAAGGATTAAAGACCAATATAGAATCCATTGAGAAAACTATGGAGGCAGAGAGGGTTAAGCTCTTTGTTGTCATGAGCAGTATTGCCGATGTAAATAACCGGATATCGGAAATAGAAAGAGCGGAAAAAGACAGAGAGAGAAGGAGACAGAAGAAAGCGGAAGAACGGCAGCGGTTCAAGGAAGGGCTGGCCGTCCTTGAGTCAAAACAAAATGCACATACATCAACATTGGAAAACCGCAAACGCCATATGTTATTGCTTGCATCCGAAAGGGATAATGCCTTCACGAAAAGAGGGAATCTCAGCAGTGAAATCAACAACAAAAAAAGGGATATAGAAACATTAAAAGCTGAGAAAAAGGGGAAAGAGGAGTTTTTAAGACAGATGAATAGTTTTCGGGAAGATGCCCCGGAAAAACTTCCTGATACGAAAAAACTTATTGATATGATTACGGCTGATGAAGGCAAAGAAAAGGCCCTTGAAAGGTTTTTTTCTAAGGAGATGGGTTATTACGTCATTACTGATGGAGAAACTGATGCTGTTACAACAACAGTAAAAAAATATGATGAAAACTTTATATTTTTTCCGGAAAAAGGCGTATTTACCTTTAATGGTGAGGAAATTGATATACATGTTAAATGGATTTCCGGCATAGAGGAAGGGCTCACAAGAATCAAAAACGGGGAAGAGGGGATATTTATCAACGAAGATGTTTTTGTCGATTCAAGAGGTTTTATCCTTCAGGAAAGAGCTGAAAAGGGGATTGACATAAAACAGTTCAGAGAGACAAAAAGAATCCAGAATGAATTAACGTCAGTACAAGGGGATATCAATCAGCTCATGTCCGTGCTTAAGGGTGTGGAAGGCGAATACTATAACTGCGAGAAGACTTATAAGCAGGCGAAGAGGGATGCTGAAGCAAAAGAAGATGAGATAAAAAAAATTGAAAAAGAGACGGCAATAACGGAAACAGAGATAAAAACAGTCCGTGAAAGACTTTTTGAACTTGATTCTGATATTGATATTTTTGAGGAAACACCGGCCCATACTGTTGCCGGGCTGCTTGAAGAGAAGGAAACATACGACAGAGAAAAGGAAGGGATTGAAGAAAAGGTAATATCCCTTAAAAAAACATATGAAGACATAAAAAAAGAATATGAAGCTCTTTCATCAGGCTGGCATGAAATCACCATTGATATGGAAAGAAAAAAGGGCCGCATGAAGTCCGCCCGTGAAGACAGGGAAAGAAAAGAGGGGCTCATAAGATATTCCCTTGAAGAAGTTTACAGAAAGAAGGAAAAGGCAGAAAATATAAAGAAAGACATGGGCCAGCGTTCAAAAAAGAAAGAAGAACTGGAAAAAGATTACGGGAAGTTAAAAGTAACATGCGAGAAAGATATTGAAAGGTATGAAGAACTGAAAAGGGCTTCCGGTACCCTTCACATGGAAAGACATGCTCTCCAGGAAAGTATTGACGGAGTCGCAAAAGACATGGAAAGAATGAGGAACAGGAAAGAAAATATAGAAACAGAGATTGCCGTTATCATTGAAAAACATGATGTTATTGTCGAAAGACTCAATAACGCATACGGGATTACAACTCCCGAAGAAATCAATATCCCTGCCGACAGAGACTTGGAGGAAGAAAGAGAAAAGATTGTCGAGGCGTTGTCGGATCTGGGAGAGGTAAATTTCCGCGCGGAAAAGGAATATAATGAATTGAAGGAGAGAGCGACATTTCTTGAAAATCAGAAAGAAGATTTGAAAAATGCCATGGACTCTCTTAAAAAAACAATACTGAAGATAGACAGCCTCTCTAAAGAGATATTTTTTGAGACATTCGAGACAGTGAACGATGCATTTAAAAAGTTCACTTTTATGCTGTTTAAGGGAGGCAATGGGTATCTCTCTTTCAATCACGAAATTGCCGGGGTAGACATGTTCGCGCAACCGCCCGGTAAAAAAACTACAAGGATGGAGCTTCTTTCAGGGGGTGAAAAAACCCTTATTTCTCTTTCATTCCTCCTTGCCCTTATGGATACAAAGCCATCGCCTCTGTCGCTTATGGATGAAATCGATGCGCCTCTCGATGACGCAAACATTATGGCTTTGATGGAAATTATCAAAATTATCAGCAGTAAGACCCAGATAGTCCTTATTACCCACAACAGAATCACTATGGAATATTCAAATACAATCTACGGTATTACCATGGAAGAGGAAGGCATTTCAAAGGTAGTATCGGTAAGACTCTAATTCCAATTCTAAATCAAACACCCATGCCGACTTGTCGGTACAAATTAGGAATGAAAATCTATTTTAAGGGGAAGGTGCTATCATCGTTGGCTTCGTCATCGGCTCCTCCGACGTAATATTATTGTACGCCTATGCCTGTCCTCCCGCAGAGGAGGGTCGCCTCTTTATTGCCACCTTGATTGCCCCGCAAATTGCAGCGGGGTAAACCATTTCATCCTTGATTAATGGGATAGACTACCGGTAAAATGTTTGAATCCGCTAAGTCGGGACAGCAACCTATGAATTAAGACCTGGGCATGTAATATGACAAAAGTTAATCCCAGTTTTCATCATTTTCAGCAATCATTTTAAAAAATGCTCTCGAAAGTGTATTCCTCGCAAACCATTGCCTGTATAGTTTTATTGAAGTATCTAAATTTTTCAGACACATTGTCGGAAAAATTATTGCTGTCTTTAAAAATAAACATAAATTGCGTCAATGGACAAGGCAACGCAGATATTGAGGTTCAGCGGGATTCTTCCTGACTGTCATTTTTATCCTCATGCATACCCTCATCCTCAATCATATGGCCATAACGACAGGTATCAATATATGCCTGATAGCATTTGGGAAGCCTGGGGCCTTTAACCGGATTGCGATCAGGTTCCTTTTTGTCTTCTTTGTCATGACAAGTCATCATATCTCCCTATTTTTGCAGGTATGCCCCGTAAATGCAATAGATTTTCATCGGCTCATATTCCTTGCTTTATCCGTCACATTTTCCGATAATGAGATAAGGACTTATCGTTAAATGTACTATGGGAGCAGGAGATGGGAACAATGAAAAAAACAACTCTATTCAGGAAACTTATTTTGGATGAGGAGATCCTGATTCTGCCCGGTTCCTATGACGCCCTCTCGGCAAAGATAATCGAGGAGGCGGGATTCAAAGCTACTGTGGTCGGAGGTTACGCTGCCTCTGCCTCAATCCTCGGAAAACCGGATATTTCTCTCCTCAGTCTGACAGAAATGGTTGACCGTACGCGCTATATAGCGGACGCGGTGGGTATCCCCGTTTTCGCAGACGGTGATACCGGTCATGGAAACGCGACGAATACGGCAAGAACTGTAAGGGACTTCGAAAGGGCCGGAGCCGCCGGTCTTTTTCTGGAGGATCAGGTATTCCCGAAACGGTGCGGTCATATGGAAGGAAAAGATGTGATAACTACAGAAGAAATGATTGCGAAACTCAAGGCCGCAACAGATGCCAGAAACGACCCTGATTTTGTCATCATGGCCCGGACCGACGCCCTGGCGGTACATGGAGTAGATGAGGCCATAGACAGAGCCAACAAATATATGGATGCCGGAGCTGATCTCGTATTCGTGGAAGCGCCTGTTTCAGAACAGGAGATGATCAGAATCAACAGGGAAATAAAAGGGCCGACTTTCGCAAGCATGATCGAAGGCGGAAAGACTCCCCGGTTTACGGCAAAACAGCTTCAGGCTATGGGATTCAGCGTAGTCGCCTATGGACTTTCCATGGTCTATGCGGCATCATGGGCAATGAGATCGCTGGCAAAGGAACTTTCCGAAACAGGAACAACAGCAGGATTTCTGGACCGCATGATCACCTTCAATGATTTCAACAGTCTGGTAGGCTTAGAGGAAATAAGGTCAATGGAAGCAGTGTTTTACAAGGATATGGCGAACCCCGCTTGGGATTGTCAGAAGGCAATGAAAGACCAGCAGGAATAATTAATGCTGCCAAGCAGTTACAGGAAGGAATCATTGTAGGAAGCGCGAAGTATTGGAAAAGATCCCGCCGGATTCATATCAGCGCATGAAGGCTGATATGAATCCGGCTTGCGGTGGGCAGCGGCATGGCATGAATGTTTCAGATTCGGATGGGCTGCGAGGCTTGCAGGCCGGAATCGTACTGAACGTACGATGGAGGATCGCAAGGCGAAGCAGAGCGCCGAAGATGAACATTCCTGCCATGCCGCTGCCCGACCAAGTGTAAAATGTAAACAAAAATAAGGCATAATCTTTTGCCAATACCTTGCAATCCAAAAGGAGGGCTATGATGAATAATATTAGAAAAATCCGGAAAGTGATGGAGAGTGTGCCCACTGTCGAGGGGGCGGGCGTTCATCTGAGGCGGGCCTTTGGCTCAAGCGAAGTTCCTGATTTTGATCCCTTTCTGATGCTCGACGATTTTCGTTCCGATGACCCGCGCCATTACGTGAAAGGTTTCCCCTGGCACCCGCATCGCGGAATCGAGACAATTACATATGTTCTTTACGGCAGCGTCGAACATGGCGACAGTATGGGAAATACAGGCGTAATTGCCGGCGGTGATGTTCAGTGGATGACGGCAGGCAGCGGCATTATCCATCAGGAGATGCCTAAAGGTGATGAGTCGGGACGGATGGGCGGTTTCCAGTTGTGGGCAAACCTTCCGGCATCACATAAAATGATGGAGCCCCGCTACCGCGGGCTGACAAAGGATGAAATACCGGAAATTTCCCTTGAGAATGGAGTTGAAATACGTATTATTTGCGGTGAGGTCGATGGCACAAAGGGTCCTGTTACTGATATAGTCACTGATCCGGAATATCTGGATGTGACCATCCCGGGCAATTCAGCTTTTACCCGGCAAACTGTGGCAGGCCACACAGTCCTTGCCTATGTCATTGAAGGAGAAGGCTATTTTGACGCGGAAAGGAAATTTCCGATCGGCAATCATAAACTCGTGGTCTTCAATGACGGCGATCAGGTAGAGATATCCACTGAGGCGCAAAAGGTGCGATTTCTGCTTATCTCCGGGAAACCGATAGGCGAACCGGTTGCATGGTACGGACCGATTGTGATGAATACTCAGGAGGAATTACAGACTGCCTTCGATGAATATCGTGCCGGTACATTCATTAAGCACAATAAAATAAAGTAGAAGGCTGAGAAGGAAAATCAGCCGTATCACGCCATCCTGAAAACCCATTCGGCAATTTGCTGACACATTGTCAGCAAATCCTCAAATCAGCCGCAAAGCTAATACAGTCAACACTTTCCGAGCAGGATGTTTCTCAATACAGTTTCTGGCAGGATATGCCTGCCTCATTAAATTCAGCCCTTAATTCCTCCCCTTTTTCCTGGAGGAAATCCTCTTTAACAGCCCATTCAAGTCCATGTTTTTTATAAATACGGTCGGCGTAATGATAATTGTACCTGTCAATCAAAACATGGTCTATCTTCCCTTTAAGCTTTTCAGCAAGCTCACCGGCTCCGGGGAGCATGGGAGCGATCATGGCAAAAGTTCTTATCCCCTCCGCGTGAAGAATTCCCAGGGCCTCAATCCGCTTCTCTATGGGTGGAGCATTGGGCTCAAATATTTCCCGCACCCTTTCATCAGCCGTTGTTATGGTAAATCCCACCTCAGCATCGGCTGATTTCTTCAATATTTCAATGTCACGCAGGACTAGAGGGGATTTTGTCTGAATTGTAACCTGCCGGCCGCCCTCCGCGAGGACTTCAAGGCATTTACCGGTGAGCATATATTTTTCTTCCGCATGCTGATAAGGATCACAGACCCCGCTTATCCAGACAATTCCTTTTCTTTTTTTTGTGATTTCCCGGAGCAGGAGTTCAGGAGCGTTTATTTTCACGTCCACAAACTCTCCCCATTGTTCATGGTGACCGGTGAATCTCTTCATGAACTTCGCGTAGCAGTAAATACAAGCGTGGCCGCACCCCACATAGGGATTCACCGTATAGTCGTAAATCTGTGAATTGGAGAGAATAGTCTTTGCCCTGATCTCTTTGACGATCATATATCAATTATACAGCAGAAGCGCGGGTAAGGGGCAGCAAAATATTGCTCCAATCATATCCATTGAAAAAGTCAAAAACCCTAAAATCTTCCTTGACAAAAACCGGATCGGCACATTAGATTAGACCAATATATTCAATTATTTATTCAAGGAGGATATTATGTCAAAGATTGAATTAGGGAGCGACCGCCTGCTTTTATCCTACCCCATGCCCTGCGCGATTGTCGGAGCAAAAGTTGAAGAAAAAGTCAATTATATTACAATAGCCTGGCTGAGCATGGTGAACCCTGAGCCTCCATATATAGCCATTGCCCTGAATAAGAACCATTATACAAACCCCGGTATAAAGGCCAACAAGACATTCAGCGTCAATATTCCTTCTTCTGATATGGCCGAAAAAACCGATTACTGCGGCATTGTCTCGGGACGGAAATTCGACAAGTCCGGCATTTTTGAAACATTCTACGGCAAGCTTGAAACAGCGCCTATGATTAAGGAATGCCCCTTGAATGTCGAGTGCAGGCTGGTGCAGATTGTCGATCTGCCTGCTGAAGAACTTTTCATCGGGGAAATCGTAGCAGCCTATTGCGATGAAAGCTGCCTCACCGGGGACACACCTGATCTGAGCAAAATAAACCCCTTTGTTCTCATCATGTCCGAGAGAAAATACAGGGGACTGGGGCAGGATTTGGGCAACGCGTGGGAAATGGGAAAGAAACTGATACAGAAATAGGTTCTCACGAAAAAACGTGATACATCATATTTCAGGAGAATGAAGAATATGAACTGCATGAACATTTTGGAACGTTTTTCCCCGGCCTGTATGCCCGCCCTTTGCTGCCGCGGGCGGATGTCATGGGCAGGAAGCCTGAAACAGGCCGTGTCCTTCGCTGCAATAGCTCTTTTCATATCATTAAGCTTTTGCGGAATATGCGTTGCGGAAACTGCCGTTGATGCCTCCGGCACGAAGGTCTCTGCAAAGCCCGCAATGGTTTATGTGGCTGATTTTGCCCTTGACGTTGAATCCGGCAGCAAGAAAAGCAAGGGGCTGCTGCCGGCAAGACAGAAAATAAAAGACACGGTAAATCGGACAGGCGTGACAGGCAAAGAAACCCCTGAAGAAACTGCAAAGAAAATTGTTGATGCAATGGCGGAATCCATTGTAAAGGAATTGAATGACAAAAACATAAAAGCCCGGCGGCTTTTTTCACAGCCTCCTCCTTTTACGGACTGTCTGCTGCTGGAAGGAGAATTCATGGACTTCGACGAAGGCGAACGCATGAAAAGGGCGATGATCGGTTTCGGCAGCGGTTCATCGGAAATGCAGGTGAGGATGATGTTCAGTGAAATTATGGACGGGAAAACCAATCTCCTTATAGATACAGCAACAGACGGGAAAAAAAACAGGATGCCCGGGGCTGTTCTTACCAAAAATCCATACGTAGCCGGAGCAAAATTTGTCCTTACCAAGAACGCCCCCGAGAAGGACGTCAAAAAACTAGGTTCGAATATTGCCGACAAGCTCTATGAATTTATGATAAAGCAAGGTTATATTGCACAGCAGGAAAAGTGAACTGCCTCGCCGCAAGCGGATGGAGGATAGGGAAAAAAGGAATGAAAATGAATATACTTGTCCCCTTGTTTATCCCGGATTCACATAAGCGTATATGTGAATCCGGGTTGAGTGGGCTGCGGCATGTCGAGAATGAGCAGGTTTGGATGGGCTGTAAGTCTTGCAGGCCGTAATCGTACTGAATGTACGATGGAGGATCGCAAGATGCAGCAGACCGCCAAAGATGAACATTCTCGACATGCCGCTGACCGACAAAGCGAACAAAATGAAAAATGCTTAATGAATAAAACTTTTTTACAAAAACCCATTTATTAAACAGGAGGTTGCGCTATGGAATTAAAAACCGTTCAAATCGATATTCCTGAAGGGCTGAATATTATTATCGGTCAATCACATTTTATAAAAACCGTGGAAGATATGTATGAGATACTCATCGGGTCTTCTCCATCTCTGAAATTCGGGATTGCCTTTTCAGAGGCAAGCGGGCCCTGCCTTGTCCGGTATGAAGGCAACGATGAGGAGCTTATGAAGCTGGCCTGCGACACATCCCTTTCCCTCTCCTGCGGACATACATTCGTAATATTTCTGAAGGACGGCTTTCCCATTAATGTCCTCAATGCAGTAAAAGCCTGTCAGGAAGTGTGTCATGTCATCTGCGCCACGGCAAACCCCTTGCAGGTCATAGTCGCAGAAAACGGCGACGGCAGGGGTATTATGGGAGTTATAGACGGCTCAAAACCCAAAGGCATAGAGGATGAAAAAGACAAGAAGGAACGCAAGGAACTTCTCCGGAAATTCGGCTATAAATTATAATGGAAATTCGCCGTTACTTTTTGCAAAAGAAAACTGTTCTCAAAACCACATGGCAGGGGAAACTCCTTATTGTTCTGTTTTTATTTTTACTGATGTACGGAAGTCACAGTTTCCTGCTGAATTATGCCGTCACATTCATTTCCGCAAAAAACACGGTATCGCCTGCGGAAGCAATAGTAATTGAAAACTGGCAATACCCTGCAAGGATGAGCATCAAAGCATCCCTGCAATTACTTTCGAACAATATGGGCAAAACCATCTTTGTCACGGAATACCCTTTTTCAAAATCAAATACTCTGTCAGGCGCAAAATCTCCGCCATACTATTATGATATTCTGTCTCTTCTTTTCAAGGGCGAAGGGTATGATTTCGGGAAGGTGAAGATGATCCCCGTTTTGACAAAAGATCCCGTCACATGGAATACGGCGCTTACCGTTGTGGAAACTGTTGCAGCGCAAGGCTATCGTTCAATGATTCTTGTTTCACCCTGGCATCACAGCCGGAGAAGTTGTGATGCCTATACAAAGGCAGGCGGACAAAAAGGCGTCAAAGTTTTTTGTAAACCTGTAGAAGGATACCCGGGTAAAGAAGACTGGTGGAAATCAGATACCGGATTAACTACAGTTTTCTCGGAAATCATAAAAAGAATTTACTATATGGTAAAGGTCATATGACGCGTATCAATGCCTAAACATCCCTCTTTCATATATGATAAGCTTTTTCCCTGAAGCCAGATGCGCAGTTACCGTTTTGTCCTCCGTGTTTACAAGATCCCAGTGCAGCGCTGAATCGTTAAAACCGAGTTTCTTCTTCATTTCCTTCGTCATGTCGGCAGTATTTCCTTTATATGTATCCGTGTAAGACGCGCCGACAGCAATATGTGAATTACCGTATTCTCCGCCGAAGTTCTCATCAAAGAGGGTATCAGCCATAAACCGGTCAACCCGGGAAAACCTTTTGTCTGTCAGTGAAAATTCTCCGACTTTCGATGCCCCCTTGTCCATGGCAATCTGCTTTTTCGTAAAATCCTCTCCGGTCTTTGCCTCGACTTTGACAACAGAGCCTTTTTCAAAGAAAAGTTTTACCTCTTCCACATAGTTGCCGCTTCTGAAGGAAGGCAGATTTGCATAGTACGCCCCTTCGGTGCCGCGCCAGTCAGGAGAGAGAAAGACCTCAAAACTCGGAATATTATGCCCTGAGATGCCTTTCCATTGTCTTTTTTCTCCGGGCGTTATCTTCAGATCAATATTTTTTGATTCTATATGAAAATATTTGACCTTCATGTTGTTCAGCCACTTCTTTATGCCAATGACCTCTTTATAAATAGACTCCCATGAACGAATCGGGTCGTCGTTATCAAGATAACATGCCTTTAAAATCTGAGAAGCATACGCTTCAGGCGTTGTATTTGCCTGCTTTGCGAGTTCGTCCGTGGGAAATGTGCAAAGCGTCCAGCCGTGCTGCCCCTGTTCTTCGCGTTTATCGAGAATTTCCCTGAGATGTTTTCGTGAAACAAGAACTTTGCCGATTCTGGCAGGGTCTACGTCCTTAAGGTGCGTGAGCGACTCAGGGGCGCGCAGAAAAATTCTCCCGTGGAGGTTCTCATACAGTTCTTTATCACCGGGAGCTGTAAAAACAAGCTGTTTATCACTTCCCTTCTCATAGAATGCCTGCTCAATTACATATGTGCCCATTATACGCTGAACCGGATTCATCCCCATATCAAGTATTTTACCGTAAATTATTTCGGCTAGCCTGAGCGCCGGGCGTTCATACTGAATCAGGATAATGTCGCCCTTTTTAAATTTGCCCTTCCGCGCAGTCTTTAATCCCCAGAGAAGCACGTCCGCGTATTTGTCAAGCTGTTCATCCGTAAACATTATTTTCTCCTTTTACAATATTACTTCCAGTCCTTTGCTTTTCAGATATTCTTTTACCTGCCGGATACTGAATGTCCTGAAGTGAAAAACTGACGCGGCAAGGAGCACATCAGCGCCGCCTTTTGTCGCGCCTTCGTAAAAATGTTCCAATGTCCCTGCGCCGCCTGAGGCAACTATGGGCAGAGTCACCGCATCCGCTATAGCTCTTGTAAATTCAAGATCATATCCGGCAAGAGTTCCGTCGCCATCCATGCTTGTAGGCAGGATCACGCCGGCTCCGAGTTCCTGGCATTGTATTGCCCATTCGACAGCATCTTTACCTACCGGCTGTGTTCCGCCTGAAATAACAAGCTCAAAACCGGAGCGGATTGTTTTGTTCCTCCTTGCATCTATGGCAATAGTAATTGTTTCGGAACCGAATCGTTTTGCAGCTTCTCTTATAAGTTCAGGATTCTTAAAGGCAGCGCTGTTTATTGAAACTTTTGATGCTCCGGCCCTTAGAGTAAGCTCGATATCTTCAAGGCTTCCTATACCGCCGCCAACGGTTAAGGGGATAGTTATTACCGATGATACCTGGTTTACCCAATCAAGACGGGTCTTGCGATTCTCAAGAGTTGCCGCAATGTCGAGCATGGCAAGCTCATCAGCGCCTTCTTTTTCATAAAATACGGCATTTTCCACAGGGTCACCGGCATCCTTTATATCAACAAAATGAACTCCCTTTACAACCCTTCCGTTCTTCATATCAAGACAAGGCATAATCTTTATTGTTTTCATGACAACCTCTTTCTCAGAATGTTTTGCATTACTGAATTATTTGATTAGATGCATACACAATTATTACATATCATTTTCACATAGGTATAAGTCAAGATAAAGATTTACCGTTAACAAATCATGTCAGGTGTCAAAGCGATCCTGAATAAAATGCCTTGTTATTGACTGAAAACTCCTGCGCTGCAAGGGATTGCACAAATTATTACGCATTTTTTCTAAAGGAATGTTATAATTATACCATGTAATATTCAAGGAGCAGGCGTATTGGAAAACAGTCGAAAAACCAAAAAAGAACTTCTTCATGAACTTGCGGAACTGCGCCTCAGAGTTGAAGAACTGGAGACAGAAAGTAAAGCGGCGCAGGAAGCGCTTCAGAGGGAGAAAGAAACCTTCTTAACCATCCTTGAAAATTATCCTACCGGTGTTCTCCTCATTGACACGGATGATAAATTCCAGTATGTGAATCCCGAGTTTACCCGTATTACAGGATACACGCTTCAGGATGTTCCTTCGGGCAGAGACTGGTTAAAGAAGGCATACCCCGACCAGGCTTATAGAAAAAAAGTAATCGCCACATGGAAACAGGACATGCTCTCAGAAGCAGGCCGATCAACGGACCGTGAATTCATCGTTACCTGCAGTAACGGAACTACCCGGGATGTAGACCTCAGGACCACATTCATGAAGGGTTTTTCCATAACTGTGCTCAGGGATATTACGGAACGCAAGCTGGCAGAGAAGGCGCTCCAGGAATCGGAGGCCAAATACCGCAATGTTGTCGAGGATTCCCTTGTCGGTTTTTACATCATCCAGGATGATTTCTTCAGATTCGTCAATAAAAGGTTTTGTGAGATCTTCGGATATGCCGGTAAGGAGATTACGGACATTATGCATCCCAGGGACCTTACTCACCTGGATGACAGAGAACGGATAGAGATAATCGTACAAAAACGGATAGACGGCGAGATAAAAAACATCGAATACTACTTCAGAGGCGTCAGGAAAGACGGCAGGGTCATTGCCCTTAAGGTTCTCGGCAGCAGGATTCTTTACCGGGGGAAACCGGCTGCTGTTGGAAGCATTATCGATATTACCCGGGAGAAAGATCTGGAGACAAAACTCCGGCAGGCACAGAAAATGGAGGCCATCGGCACCCTGGCAGGGGGCATTGCCCATGACTTCAACAACATCCTTACCGTCATTACAGGATACAGTACGCTGCTCCAGATGGAGACTGCCGAAGGAGATCATCTCAGGGCACATGCAGATCATATACTTTCTGCCGCAACAAAGGCGGCCCAGCTTACCCGAAGCCTCCTTACCTTCAGCAGACAGCAGCCTATGGTTTTAAGTCCGCTGCGCATAAACAACGTTCTCAAAGAAACGGAGAAACTTCTGAAAAGACTCATTACCGAGGATATTACCCTTAATATAGTCCTTGCAGACCAGGATATAGTTGTCATGGCAGACATTACACAGATCGAGCAGATTCTCTTCAATCTTGCCGCTAACGCACGGGACGCCATGTCTCATGGAGGGTCTCTGAATATAGAGACAATGGGTATTACCATAGAAGAGGACTTTATTGAGGCCCACGGTTTTGGTGAACCCGGACAATATGTCCTCCTATCTGTTTCCGATACAGGCATAGGCATGGACAGCGCAACACAGGATCAGGTCTTTGATCCCTTCTTCACAACAAAGGAGGTGGGGAAAGGGACCGGTCTCGGTCTCTCTACAGTTTACGGCATTGTTAAAGAACATAAAGGATATATAAGTGTTTACAGCGAGCCGGACAGGGGAACCACATTCCACATCTATCTCCCTGCAGTGCCGCCCATAGACGCGAAAAAAACAGCTCCTGCCGCTGATATCAGAGGCGGAACGGAAACAGTGCTCATTGCGGAAGACAGCGACTCCGTAAGAGATATCATCAGCAATATTCTCCGGAATTACGGCTATACCGTTATAAAGGCTGTGGACGGAAATGACGCGGTGGAGATATTCTCCAGGCATAGGGAAATAGACATCATCATCCTTGACTCTGTCATGCCTGGAAAGAACGGGAGAGAAGTTTATGAAGAGATCATAAAAATGAAGCCGGATATAAAAGCGCTCTTCATAAGCGGTCATACAAGGGATACCGTTCTTGATAAAGGCATCATAGATAAGGAATTTCACTTTATCTCAAAGCCTGTGTTACCGGGCAAACTGCTTCAGACATTGCGGGAAATACTCGATCAATAATCACATATTGTCCTTCCTGACCGCCTTTTGCCGCCGTCTTTTTTCCCATTGAATACATTGCGGTATAAGTGGTATATAATGATACATTCAGCGATGTTATCATGAAAAATATCGAATTAATTATAAGCAAGCTGCGAGATATGCATGGCAAACCCAGATGTGAACTGGTCTACGGGAATGCCCTTGAGCTTGCCGTAGCAACTGTGCTTTCAGCGCAATGCACCGATGAAAGGGTTAACAGGGTAACTCTCTCCCTCTTTAAAAAATACAAGTCCCTCCGGGATTATTTGGACACACCTCTTGAAGTGCTTGAAGAGGATATAAAACCGACAGGTTTTTATAAAAATAAGGCAAAGAGCATAAAAAACATTACCCGGGAAATATCTGAAAGATTTAATGGGCATATCCCTGAAGATATTGATGCCCTTGCCACAATAAAAGGCATCGGCAGAAAATCCGCGAATATGATTGTCGGCCTTGCCTGGAAGATACCGGCAGTTATTGTAGATACCCATGTTGTCAGAGTATCGGGGAGAATCGGGCTTGCAGACAGCGATAACCCTGAAAAAATAGAGAAAGACTTTAAGAAGACAATCCCGGAATATTTGTGGACAGATATTTCCCTGCTAATAATTCTCCATGGGAGATATATATGCACTGCAAGAAAGCCCGAATGTGACAGGTGTCTCCTGCAAGAGGAATGCAATTATTTCAATAAGTAATCCTGGATTATCCCTCCTTTGTCGGGATTGAATCTTAGGAGCCGCGGATTTAAAACAGACCGCTGAAAACTGTAAAATATAATATCGAAGGAGTAATTGATGCCGTTTGAAAGAGAAAAGCTGACGAATGAGGAAATAATCGAACTGAAAGCATTATCGCGTCTCGCGAAAGGTGATATCCTGACCATGACAAGACTGGCAGGCACAGGACATCCCGGCGGGTCTATTTCTTCACTCGACGCGTACCTTGTGCTTTTTTCATACGCAAAACTGGAGGGCACGCAGAGGGACCGGGTGGTAATAAGCCACGGCCACACATCACCAGGGGTATATTCTGCACTTGCAAGGCTCGGACATATGCCTATAGATGAAGTAACAGCATTTTTCAGGAAAGGCGGGAGCCCCTTTGAGGGGCACGTGGTAAAAGGCATCCCCTTTATTGACTGGTCGACAGGCAATCTCGGCCAGGGCCTCTCTGCCGGGTGCGGCTTTGCCCTTGCCTCAAGAATAAAAAAAGAAGATGCACATGCATATGTGTTCATGGGTGACGGGGAACAGCAGAAAGGGCAATTAAGCGAGGCAAGAAGGTTCGCAAGCAAATACAAGCTGACCAATATTACGGCGCTTATAGATTATAACCACCTTCAGATAAGCGGGAGTATCGATCATGTAATGCCGCAGAATATTATTGAAAATTACCTGTCCGACGGATGGAGCGTTATAGAGATAAACGGACATGACTATAACGAGATTTACGCTGCTTTCAGGAAAGCAAGGAGCTCAGAAAATCCGGTATGCATGCTGGCCCATACGGTTATGGGCAACGGCATACCTTTTATGGAAAACAAGGAAAAATATCATGGGAATCCTTTAAACGAAAAGGAATATAAAGAGGCCCTTGAAGCTCTGGAGATGGAAGATAATTTTGAGTTTTACCGGGAAAAAAGGAAAGGGCAATGGACATGGAAGCCATCCATGGAGGTTCAAACAGTCAATGTTGATACGGGCAGCCCCTTTACCTATATTGACAATGATAAACTTGACAACAGAAGTGCCTTCGGAAAGACGTTAAAAGACCTGGGCGACAAAAATATCGGTAAAGGCTGCACAATATGCACTTTCGACTGCGATCTTGCAGGTTCGGTAAAAACAGGAGATTTTTGCAGCGCCTATCCTGACTATTTCTTTCAGGGCGGCATCCAGGAACATAATACCGCAACAGTTGCCGGCGCATTATCAACTACAGGTATACTCACATTCTTTGCAGCTTTCGGCGCCTTCGGGATTGACGAGACATATAATCAGGAGCGGCTGAACGATATAAATCATACAAACCTTAAACTTATCCTGACCCATGTGGGCCTCGATGTGGGACCTGACGGCAAAACACACCAATGCATTGATTATGTGGGTCTTTCGCGGAACCTTTTCAACTTTAAAACAATAGTTCCCTGCGACCCTAATCAGGTAGACAGGGCAGTAAGATACATTGCCGGAACAGAGGGCAACTTCCTCGTTGCCACAGGAAGAAACAGATGGCCGGTGATTTGCAGCGATGACAAAAAACCCTTTTTCGGGGATGGATACACTTTTGAATACGGCAAAATGGACACAATAAAAGAAGGCCGTGACGGCGTGATCATTGCCTACGGCGGCATGGTTGTCAAGGCTGTAAAAATCACCGAGGAACTTGCTGAAAAAGGTATTAACCTGAAAGTGATCAATATGCCCTGCGTGCATGAAATAGACAACGATGTCATGAGGGAAACGCTTGCACAGCCTCATATCTTTACCTACGAAGACCATAATGTATTTACCGGCATTGCCCCGGCAGTTACAGGATACCTTTTAAAAAACGGATACAGAGGCAAATTTGAGTCCTTCGGAGTCAGACATTACGGAGCATCCGGCGACACCGAAGAAGTATACACCATAGAAGGACTGGATGTGGAATCTATGATTAAAGCTCTGTTAAAAATAATGCATTGAGCCCTACTATTATGGTTAACAAAGATGAAATGAAAATTACCGTCTGTCGTAATAGAAGTAGTTTGAATTTTTATCCCGGATTTGCATCGCTTAGATGCTAATCCGGGTTGAGTGGGCTACGGCATTTTAGAATTTTTACAGATGTGGATGGGCTGTGAGCTTTGCAGGCTGTAGACATACTGAACGTACGTCGGAAGATCGCAAGGCGAAGCAGACCGCCGCAGATTAAAAATTCTAAAATGCCGTAGCCCGACCAGGAGAACAAAGACAAACTTCTCAAGAATAAGAGCAATGGAAAAGAAACTTTTGACAATATCCATTAATACCAAAGGAGGCAACTAATGGAAGATATAAAGGGCATGTATAAAAAAGTTGTAAAGGATGCGTTTCCTGATACGATCAAAATTGACATGGGCGGTCAGGTGCTTACCTATAGGAAAAAGGTATGGAACATTTATGATGCTGATGAAAAATGCGACGTTGAGCGCGGCCTAAGATACGGCGACAACCCTGACCAGCCGTCAGCCATGTATGAGCTTGCAAACGGTAATATCGTGCTGGGAGACGTAAGGTTTTTTGATTATCAGGGCGGGCTTACAAGCAAGGTTGTAGAGCAGGATATGCTCCAGGTCGGAAAGCACCCGGGGAAGATCAACCTTACCGATGTTGACAACGGCTTGAATATTTTAAAATTCCTCGACAGGAAACCTGCCTGTGCAATTATGAAGCACAATAACCCCTGCGGGGCTGCCTACGGATCAACAACGGCGGAAGCATTTGAAAAGGCATTCTGGTGCGACAGGATTGCCGCCTTCGGCGGCGCTGTGGTAACAACAAAGGCTATTAATGTTGAGACAGCAAAAGCCATGGTTCCCTATTATTTCGAAGTGGTTTGCGCGCCGGATTTTGAAGGCGGCGCCATTGATATACTGAAGAAGTGGAAAAACCTTCGCATACTTCAGATCAAAGACATTGACAAACTCCATGAGTATAAGTTCAAGAGGCATATAGATATCAAGTCACTCATGGATGGAGGAATTATCGTCCAGGAATCGCAGCCTTTTAAGATTAAGGGCAGGGAAGACCTCAAATTGGCAGAAGCCTTATATAAAGGCGAAGCCTATAAGATCAAAAGGGCTCCTACGGAAAAGGAATATGAAGATATGCTTTTCGGCTGGTATGTAGAATCAGGAGTCAGTTCAAACTCCGCCCTTTTTGTAAAAGATGAGGCAACGGTAGCAATAGGCACAGGAGAACAGGACAGAGTCGGCGTTGTTGAGATTGCCGTATTCAAGGCATATACAAAATTCATGGATAAGGAAGTATTTAAAAAATACGGAGTACCTTATGCGGTTTTCAAGCTTGAGGCTGAAAAGGGCCTGAGGAAGATGGAGGATCTGATAGAAATAGAGAAATACACAAGAGAGGCAAAGGCCGGGCTCACAGGTTCCGTTGTCGTATCCGACGGATTTTTCCCCTTCAGGGACGGTGTTGACGCTGCAATAAAGCAGGGTTCTACCGGCGTTGTCCAGCCTGGAGGGTCCGAACGTGACTTTGAAGTGATTGAGGCATGCAATGAAGCAGATGTGGCTATGGTTTTTGCAGGACAGAGGCTGTTCAAACATTAACAGAAAAAAAGTTGTTAAACTTTTTGGCAGTTAGCTACCTTTCGGCAAACAACCGTGTAGGCATTCATACCACGGAATATAGCCTGCCACCTAAAACCCGGGAGTTGCACATGGCTTATTATAATTGTTGATTTGTATACAATTAGGTGGTACATAAAGTGAGATAATTCAATATTGGAGGACAACATGAAAAAAGGTTTAATGGTTTTTGGCGGGTTATTTTTGTTTTTATTCGTTACACTTTCAAGCTCTTTTGCAGTTGAGATTACAGCAGATATGATAACAAAGGAAGGAAAGGTAACGAGAAACGGCAAAATTTATGTAAAGGGCAACAAGTGCCGTGTGGAAAAAGGAAGCACGCCCCTCTATATAATCGTCAGAGGAGACAAAGGGCTGCTCTGGCAGGTCAATAACGCAGAAAAGACATACATTAAGGCAGCGCTGACGCCGGACATGAAGCCGACTATCGAGGAAAAAATATTCGGCGAGACAGTGAGAAAACCGGTCGGCGCAGAGACCGTCAACGGTTACGCGACAAAGAAGTATGAAATCACCGCAAAAAAGGGTAATAAGACGGAGACCATACAGCAGTGGTTCTCAACAGAATATAATTTCCCCGTTAAAGTTGCCGGTTCAAACTGGAGCGTGGAGTATAAAAATATCAAGAAAGGCGCTGTTCCCGACAGTCTTTTTGATCTTGCTCCAGGCCTCATAGAGGATACTTCCGAAGTCCCTGATGTGCTCCATTAGCAGGAACAATAATCGGTCATAATGCTTAATACGGAAGGGCCGGAATTGGGTGTTGTACTCACTGTACCGGCCCTTTTCTTCATATCATTCAGGAAAACGGAGTGTCAGGCAGGCATAACCTGTCTCATCACATAAAAAAGGGGTTCATATATGGGCGGAGAAATAAAGAAGAGGCACCATCTCAAGGCTATGATTTTTGCAGGAGTTGTCCTGATTGTCTCCATATGGTTTATCATGTGGCTCAAGGGACAGGCGGCACAGCAGCCGGTGCCCACCGACAGGGCAATATATGATGCAAAAACCACCGACTGGAAAAAGTACGGCACTGATCAGGACGGCGATCACTTCTACCGCTTTGACGGATCAGGCAAGGCCTTTCCTGATGTCCTGAGTGTAAAAACCAGGCTCATATACAGCAAAGAAGGGAAGAAGGCATATATTGAGAAACGCAGGGCAGCAAAACTTTCAGATCAGGGATTCGATGAACTCAATTCCAGGACTGTCCTTTACGGACTCAACTGTATCAGCAAGACAAGAGAAATCTGCGTCCTCGAGGTATTTGAACTGACAAAAGAAGGTAAAACCCTGGACTATGCCAAGACAGGTTCATATAAAAACTGGAATCAGATTCCTCAGGGAACGGTTTACGATGATCTTCAGAAGATCATATGTCCTGAAAAGAGTCAATAGGGAGCGCATAGCAGGGAGTATTTACAGAAGCAAAGGCTTTTTCAGGAACCTTTGGTAAAGAATATTCAGGCAATGCTATGCCCTTCTCTTTTTATTGATCCAGCGGTAAATCCCATACCCGATCAAAAACATTCCAAATCCGATCCATATAACTTCATATATCAGCATCATAACAACCTCCGGATATTTTCATCTTATACTGCTTTTCCTTTTGAATTTAAACAAAACGAATGAAGAGAAAAAAGAGGGGCTCGAAAGCCCCTCTTAATGATTATGATTGTTCCGCTATCTTTGCTTAATCATCTGCCTGTTTGCTCCAGAGCATATCAAGAAGCTGTTTTGACGGCGGTTTTGTCATGAAGCTTACGATAAAGTAGATAGCGCCGCAGCTTAAGACAAGGAACCACTCGTAGCTTCCCATGCCGTACATCTTCTTAAAAAGAACTGACCAGCTCCCGTAGAGGGTGAATATAGTGCCCCAGACCACGCAGGCTCCGGCGCCCCATTTCGTTGCCCCCTTCCAGAAGTAGGAAATGGCTGTGACAAAGAAGAAGACTGCGCCCATGCCCATTGCCGCCATACCCATGAAGATGGAAAGGAGCGGAGGCGGATTGACAAGGACGAAATAGAATGGGAGAAAGAGAAAAAGAGCGATAAGGAAATATCCGAGATAGAGCATGCTCTTGTCTGATACCTCCGGCTTCCAGAGTTTGATAATATCCTTGGTAACGTTCGCGCTCATAATAAAGACCATTCCTGCAAGGGTCGAAAGAGCTGCGGAGAAAAGCCCTGCCGTATACGCTGCCAGCATCCATGCCCCGCCCAGTGCATGAGCAAGATAAGGCGCTGCAAGGTCAGCTTTAAAGACATTCGGCTGGCCGTGAATCGTTGCAGCCTGGAGGAAGCTCGGCCCATAGAGGAGACGCGCTACAAGGCCGTTGCTGGAACAGTCGAGCATTATCGGAATGCCTGTAAAGAGCCATACGACAAATACCAGCCACCAGTAGTCCTTCTTAGTGACTTTCTTCATGCCGAGGAACCGGCTCACGTTGTGAGGAAAACCCACAGCCATGGTAAAGAAGATGACCGGCGTGGCAAGTATGCCGATCCAGCTTGACATGAGCTGGGTAAAACCGAGCTGCGGGAGCTTCGGGTTGATGAGCATCATCAGGTTCGGGTTCTGGGCTGCAAGACCGGCGGTTACATTATAAAAACCGCCTGCATGGATAATGGCCCAGAGACCAAGAACTGTGCCGACCACGCAGAATACAAGCCCCTGCAAGGCCATGGCATACTGGTTCCCTATATAGCCGCCAAGGACCATATAAAGCCAGGCAATAAAAACCGAGAGCAGAAGGCACCAGAGCGGTGAAAGACCTGTCATGGCAAACCAGACAGTGGCGCCCGCTTTTAACTGGCCCACAGAGTAAAGGAAGAGAAAAAAGAGCATTGATACGGCAATAACAGTCTGGAGGCCCTTTGATTCAAATCTCCTGCCGATTGTTTCAGGAAGTGTTGCTGCACCGAGTTTTTTAGAAAAGTCCCGTGTTTTCAAGGCTCCGAGCCAGATACAGGGAATGATGCCGATAAGGCTCCAGATGCCGGCAAACCACATGCCGGAAAAACCCAGGGCATAGACAATGCCCGTGCTTCCGCAGAAGGCCCATCCTGAGATGTAGGTAGCAGAGAGCGCGGCGCCGGTAATGATGGGGCCTAAATCACGTTTTCCGACGAGGTACTCATCAAAGCTGCCCTTGGACATCTTTTTTCTTCCCATAAGGCCGAGGACCACTGAAATAAGAAGCAGCAGGCCCACAGCAATGCTTCCTGATACAATCATCTCTGTAGTCGGTGTAGGTATCGGTAAGAATTTCAATGCTTGTGGGTTCATTCTTTCCACCCCCTTGTTACAAGATATGTTCCAATGATGGTAAATAGGAAGGCAAAAGCAAAAACCGAGCCCCATACGTACCATGAAAACATCAATTGTTCAACTAAGTTTGGATCCACTGGCTGCATGATTAACCCCCTTTCTTTTTTTTTAAATCAACTGCTTGTTTTGTTGTTTTTCACCCCCTTTGAAAATATTTTGATTAAAGAAAAAAACGCCATAATTTAAAGGATCTGGCAATGCCCGGTTCAGGAATATATTATCCACGCCCATCAAAACCCTTTCCCTGTCTATTATAATAGCCTTACCAAGTAAAATGTCAATAAAAAAAATGAGCATTATCACATATGCAGACATTTTATGAATCATAAGTATCTAAATATATTATGTATTGGTATTTAAAGTCCTGTATGATATTTTGTATACGTGTATACAGAATATCAATGTGTAAAGCATACTCCGTATCATTATCTTGAAACGACATATTCCAAAATACTCAGGCAGACACCTGATTCTTGGAGGTTTGACAGAATTCTCGCCCGAAGGAGAATCGAAGACAGCTTATTTATTGAATTGTTTGTAATGTATCTTCTGCTTTTCCGCGGACCTCAGCCGACTTGTCGGTCAGTTTCATAATAGACAGTTTTCTTCTTACATCCTCTTTTTGCCTTGTAGGCAGCTCGCTATAAATAGTTATTATTTTGTCGCATGCTTTAAAAACAATGTCCTGTTCTTTTATGTCAAGAATAATAAGAAGAGTTGATGTATCATCAGGTATTCCGTATTTTTCAATATACTTTTTCACATTTGCTACAAAGCTGCCTGACCCGAAAGTTTTATGAATTTTATTATATAATTTTTCATGTTCCAATGTCCCTTTTTCGCCCATAAACAGCTTATCCAATGCCTCTTTTCTCCTTGCAACATTCCATCTGTCTTTCGGCAGATCTTTCTTGTATACGGTTTCCTGTCTTCCGTATTGTCTGCTGCTGTCTTTCCTTCTATCAATCTCGCGCCAATCAGGTTTTTCATCGTCATAATCGCTCATTTTCCACCTTTACGTTTCGGTTCTTATTTGCAACATCCAATCTCTGTCATAGTGGTCTGATCAAGCAGAATTCTGCTTATTTTGTTTTATAACTAAAATAAGAATTGAAGCAATCTTCTACCACATATTGATGATGGCATTGCAATTATTATATATTCTGCTGTTTGTATATTACAATCAGGATGGATTTTCTTGATGAAACAATTTAAGATTTAATTCTTTCTTGTCCAGAAAGTTTCAACAAGACCCACCTTCCATGAACCATTCTCTTTGAACATAACTAATATTGCAGGCTTTTCAGCTTTTTTATACTTTATTATTATTTCTCCCTTATTTTTCTCAAATTTACCCGTATCCCATTTACTATATTCTAAAACTGTATCAGGGTTAAAATTTTCAAGGAAGCTTTTCCAGTATGCTTTTGATAATGTACCGCCATTATTTAAATCGTTATTTATATTTTCCCTTGAGTGCACTGTGCCTGCACCAGCTTCTGCTTTATATATATCATCAATGATCACGTCTTTCGATTTTTGGCTAAGTAACGACCATATTTTGGGATAATTTTTGCTTTTCAATGTTTTAAAAAATGATTCCGCGGAAGAAAGAGCAGCTTCTATATTGCTGTCAAATAACGGTGCCGCATAAGAAAAAGACTGACAAAATAAAATTGAGATAAATAAAATATTTATTATAAGCTTTTTTTTCATGTTAACAAAAAATAAAAGGCTGGAAAAACTCTCGCTCTTCCAGCCTTTTCCTGTATTCGTAATTAATGGTGCGTAGTTGTTGCGTGTGTTGTTGTTGAGCTGCTGCTGCTTGAAGATGCCGCTGCAATACCGGCTGCTACTGCTGCTGCGCCGACTGCTACCGCTGCTATTGTGCCCGCGCCGATACCTGCTGCTGCTCCTGCTCCTGCTCCTGCTCCTGCTGCTGCTGCACCGCCGCCTTCAGCAGCCTGCGCAAAAGTTACGGAAGGGATCACAAGGCCGATAATTAATAGGACTGCTACCAATAAACCAAAAACGCCTTTCATTCTCATACTCTCACCTCTCTTTATTTTTTAGTTGTGAATCCTAAAAGCTGTATTGATTGGGAGTGCATTTCTTTTTTATCCCCCTCATCCTTGTTTAATATGTATATTAGCATATATATATTATGATTGTCTATTTATATAAAATAGATTTATCCTTGTCAAGATAAATTTGCAGATTTCTGCCAAAAAGATCGAACAAAACAGTCTGATGATCAATGTCCTGGGCAACGTCCCTTGTCCATGGAGATACTCCATAACTAAAAGTAGTCTTGCTGTCAGAGCCCTTAAACAGCCTTAGAGGGAACGTCAGCATCACCCCCTTGTCGTTATACCCTCTGTTCATACTGTCTTTAAATATTGAGGTGTCTGTCCAGCTATACCATCCTGACAGGATCACCCCTTTAATGAATTTTGCAACAGTTAACCTGGCGCCGTTGTCTCCTGCAAGAAACCTGCCCGCCTTTACATCTATAGTGGTTTCAATCTCAGGTATATTAAGCCTGGTATTAAAAAATACCGTATGATATGTCTTTGGATATTGGCTGCTCATTTGGAAAGAGTTATCAGGATCCCTTTTCTTTACAATGCTGCCGCTTACACCGACTAAAACCCTGCCTTTGTCAAGCGGCATGGCAATCTCGCCATCAAACCCTGCGTATTCAATTTCCAGCAAACCTAACGCCAATTTTCCATAAACATTGTATGCTGTTTTGAATATATGATTATACATCAATCTTCCGAGTGATACTTTATTCTTCAGATATGGCACAATATCAGTTCTGACAGGTTCCGATGAAGGCTCATTCGCTGATGAAACAGTATTTAAAGGAAAACATTCAATACCCGCAATAAAGGAACCGCCCTTCCATGGACTGTAGCTTCCCCACAAACCAACACCAAGCCTGTATTTAAAAAAACCTGAAGGGTCATTCAGAAACATCCTGAAGGCAGGTCTGAAACCATAGTCAAAGTAGTTCCTGTGTTCCAGTTTAATATCCGGCGTTTCAACGACATCCGTGCTCATCTTTGACAGACGATAAAACCCGCCGGATGTAATCTTTTCTTCATACAATTCAGCGATATCAAGTCTTGTTGTTTTGAAACTGATTATCGGAGTCAGGTTATCGGTAAGAACAATATTAATTTTTTGAGTATTCGGAGGCGCAATATTATTTACAATCTTAAGGATTACCTCAATCGCCGTTGTGCTGTAATAATATCTGTTGTTCTGCGCTTCAATATAAAGATCATATCCCTGTTCATCAATACCGATATTACTGAACCCTGACTCATACAATGCCTTAACCAATCGCTTACGCAATACTGCTGTCCTGTCCTCTTGTTTTTCCTTGTATGGATGATCATATATCGGGATCAGAGGTTGTCCGATATCAAAAGCCACAGAAAGGTTCACACCAAGCTGATTGCCTCTTTGATAGCTCAAACCAATATCCGCCCATTTCCAGGGCTTTAACCTCAAACCATAGTTAAATTTTGATTTCACAGGTTCAGTAAAATATTTTTCCCAGGCAGGATCTCTCGTCTGTTGTTCATATCTGATAGGATTATATTCCATCATGAGGGCAAATTTCTCCGAAGGGGCAAACTGTATACCCCAGAAAAATTGCGAGTCCCTAAACCACCCTTTTGCATCTTGGAACATTTCAATTTTAAACCCTTCACCTTGACTTGGTAGTTGTGTTTTTCCGAACCGGCCGTTGCCTAATCCAAGCGAGAAATCAAAGGGGTATATCTGTTTACTTGCAACAAGATATTGCGATGCATAAACCCTTGTTCCATGAGGGTCCATAATTCCAATAGAAACAGCAGGTTTATATTTACCTTCTTCAACAAATTTATATTTTAAATCAAATGACTTATCTTTGTAGTCGCCATATGCGTCGCCAAGCCCGCCGGATACACCTAAAATTTGAGTGACTCTTCCGCCTATTTCAAGGTTTTTCCAAGGACTCACAGTGACATAGTAGTAACGGTATGGCTCAATCTGGCTTGCTCCTGCCCTGAATTCATTTTCCTTCAGTACTCTTGCGGTAGGAGTCTCCATAAGACCAGTCCCGCCCCAGTTGGCAGGTCCGCCAAAAGGTTCGATTGAGGCTATGCATAAACTTGGAATACAAGAAATAATGACACCGAAAAAGAAGGCCATACTTGTAAAAAGACAAAATCTATTTGCGTTCTTTTTTTTCAGCAATTTCTTCAGCCATTATTGTGGAATTTGAGAATAAAGCTCACTAACTTTTTTTGGATTCGTGCCAATAATAATTCTTTTTTCCCTGCTTATTAATAGAGGGCCTTTACCACACCGGCACTAATAAATAGATTGGCAAGGATCTGGGTAATATCCTTGATCTCCCTCATCCAGGCAATACGTGTCACCTTTTCCGGGACAACAATGGTGTCTCCCGGCTCAACTTCCTTTACCGATTCACCGAATGTGGCCATTTCCCATCTTGTCTGCGCTGAATTCCAACTGAACCATCCCCTGTTCATCCTCATGGCGCTACCGTCTGCCTTCATTATATAGGTATTACTCGTGTCCGCCCATCGAGAAGCCCCGCCGGCAAGATCAATATAGTCTTTACTGCTTAATGAACCGGAGTATATAAAACTGCCCTGAGTCATCACTGAACCTGCCACATTTACGATATTATTAGATGTAGGGATATAGAGCGTATCTCCACCCTCGATCTCAATGTCAAAATCACTCCCCTTTAAAAGCCTCAAATGTCCCAGATGTATTGTTAATCTCCCCGTTGCCTTAAGCTTTCTTAATGATTCAAGAAACTTCATCTTTTGATCAGCTTCAGTTTTTCTTGCTGTCACCTCATCGCCGGATGTTGCAGTGGCAGCCTGCGCAGAGCTTGCAGACATAAGCTCCCTTTCAAGCCTCATTGTTATGTCCTCAATATTCTTCTGCTGGACATCACGCAATCTTTCTCTTGTAAAAACCGCTCCCCTCAAATACGCATACTCGCTATAACCGCCTGCCGTTTCTATCAATGAAGAAAGACGTTCCCCTCTTTTGATCGGGTATACACCGGGAAATCGCACTTCACCCTGGATGGTCACTGTTTGCTGTAGTTGCCAGTTAGGGATGCTCTTAACAAAAAGGTAGTCATCTTCTTTGAGCACATAATTGTTCTCCGGGTCACCTGCCATGGCTCTCTCAAGACTTAAAAGCATCTTTTCCGTTTTCGGGCCCTCGTCAGCAACGGAATATCTCACCAGATCCGTCTCCTTTGTGTATGCATAGTATTTAAGACCTCCTGCCAGCAAGATCAGGTCCTTTACGGTCATTCCCGGTTTTAATCCGTAGCTCCCCTCTCTTTGCACAGCGCCGGAGAGCTTCACAACCCGTTTCTCTTGCACAACCTGAAAAATCTTAACAATATCCCCGGAATGCAACTTGATATCTTTATCTTTCATGTTTGTCAGGTCATCTTCATACACAATCTGTCTGTTGTTATCAACAATCCTTTCTATCTGAGCCCTGCCTGTAAAGGCAATAGTATCCAAACCGCCTGCCATTTCTATGAGCCGGGGTATAGTAGTATCCCCTTTAAGCTCATATATGGCGGGGCTATTCACACTTCCCATTATTGCTACAAACTTGCCGGCAGGGGGAATAAACACCACATCTTCCGGAAGCAGTCTCACATCCTTTGCCTTGTCGCCTTTAAGCAGAAAATCATACAGATCAAGGTGAACTATTGTCTTTCCATTCCTCTTTACTTGTATATCCCGCATCGTCCCGGTTTTGCCCGGACCGCCTGCCTCGAAAAGAGCGTTTATAACCGACGAAAATGAAGAGATCGTATAAGTTCCGGGCCTTTCCGCGTTCCCGACTACAAAGATCCTCATAGTCCGCAGTTGGCCCATGCTTACATTCATCTCAAAACCCGTAAAATATCTTGACAGAGACTTATGCAGCACCTCCTTTAATTCCCTATAGCTGAGACCGGCAACATTTAGCGTACCTGCTTTGGGAAGCGCAATATTCCCGTGATTATCCACAAATACATTCCAGATTCCATCAACACCACCCCACATAACAATTTTTACTTCGTCGCCGGGCCCCAAAACATAATCCGGCCCTACAGGTATGTTGGCGCCCTGGGCAGAGTTGAAAGAAGACTGCCTGAAGAGGTCATAACCGAAATGCTTGATATCAGTTGACACAATAAAGGGCAACCTCAAGCCCAGCATCTTGAAAGCTCTTGTAATTGCGTCAACAGTCCCTACTATGAAACCGGCATCAATGAGAACAGGTTTATCAGTAACCTCCAGTTCCTGATACACTTGTGACGCATCTCTTTTTTCTGACGGTTGGTTTAATGTATCTTTATCTGTCTGCTTTGTCGTTTTTTTAGTTATTTTTATAATTTTAATAGGCACTGCAATTGTTCCTTTGTTAATGGTCCGATCTGAATAGAGGAAAATAATCCCGTCCAATCTCTTGATGATGTCAAACTGAAACTCATTGATTTCAATAACCTTCTCAGTTATAAATCGCTCGAATTCCGACTGCTTTTCTTCGGCTATTTTAACTTGCTGAGGAAGTTGCTGAAATGTTTGAGGAGGCTGCGGCGGTACCTGTTGGTAATTATATTGCTGCCCAATGGTAGGGTTTTGCCCTACCCCGTATGGACCGGCTAAATTCGGCTGAACTTGGTATGGTTGAACAGGTTGTTGCATTAAAGGTGAGGTCATCTGTGCCGGCAGACTACCGCAGCATATAAATATTAAAAAAAAGATTGCCGAGGTCTGTAAATATCTTATCATGAGTTTACTCCCGTAATGTTTAATTCAATTTTTATTTGTTTTAATGCTTTTCATCAGCTTATTTAGCATATTCTCCAGCTTAGGCAAAAGGCCAGAGGAAAAATGTTTTTTTATCTCATCAATTCTTTCTTTGTTTTCGGGATTTGAAAAGGATTTTTCTGCATATTCCATAAAAAAAACAGCGCAAATTGAAAGGAAAAAGCCGACAATGCCAGCAGTAAGCACCATTCTTGTTCTTTGAGGCTTGAATCTCTTCTCGGGTGGTTCTGCTTTATCAATCACTTGAATTATCGTCGCATCCTTGCCTTCATCGATTTTTGCCGCTTCATACTGTCTGAGTATAAATTCATAAAGGACTGAATGGAATTTCACATTTCTAAACTTTCTCAAATATTCCAATGCGGCTCCGGGTGCTTCTTGTGACGGCATTATGGGGTCATACTCTATCTTGTTTTTTAATTGCAGATTGTTTACTTCAGCCTTCATGGCTTTTATCGCTTCTTCGGCTCTCTTAACGTCAGGATTATTGCTTGTTGAATACGTCCTTAGCACCCTTAAATCTATTTCTCTTGCGGCGATTTGCGCCTTCATGCTTGCTATATTGTTAATCGCTACAAACGCCTGTTGCTCTATAAGTAAAATACCTGTTTTTTCCTGAAAAACTTTTAAATCCTCTTCTGCTGCCTCTAACGTCTTTTTTTCACCCACAAGTTGCTCTTCATAAAACAATCTTCTCTGGCTCGCCTCACCTATGGCAAGTCCTTTATTAAAAGATTTCAACTCTTCAACAAAGGTGTTTGCATACCGAGCAGCCATCTTCGGGTCTTTATCCGTAACAGATATGTTTATTATTCCGCTTCTCTTGTCGTCTTTTGCGTTAAGCGCACATGAAAGGACGCTCCGTGCCTGCTCCCTCGAATTGGTTTTATACAATTTCATAAGGTCAAGTCTGTCAATAATACGGTCTAAAAGACTATTTGTTCTCAAAAAAGCAATATAAAGGTCGCTGGTTGTTTTCAAGGCGCCTGTGGGCAAACCGACCGCGCCGGATGGGCCTCCCAACTGGCCCAAAAGCTGGGACATTGCACTTTGGTTTGACTGTTGAGGAGGCATGATCTTCGTTTCAGCCATATAAACCGGCGGTAAAATAAGGCTATAAATTGCAGTTAACACCATAATACCCAACGTTGTGTAGGCAATAAGTTTTTTTCGTTTTACAAGAACAATTAAATAATCCAACAGATTGATTTCATCTTCAGCATATTCTGTTTTAACGGGATTTTCCTCCAAACTTCCCCCTGTGATAGACGTTTTTATTTTATTCAGTTAATACAGATTTAAAGTACTATTATTCGTTTCTTCACTGACAAAAGTCAAGATATTTTATAAATGTTCGATAAATATTTCACTAAATTCCCTTGACAAGAAAGAATTTCAATTGATATGTAATGAAGCATGTTTATATGGCTTTTTCACAGAATCAGCGGTGTGTCCCTTCTAATACTTCTCGGCATAAAGATATTAACCGGGTTCTTCCTGTTCACAAAAGACAAGAAGCCTGACTGGGCGCTCAGCCTCCACCGCCAACCCTTGCTTGACGTGCTGATACTCATACTTTTTACCTTTCACAGCATATACGGCATAAGGACAATTATTTTGGATTTTGGATATAAGAAGGAAAAACAGTTGTTCCTTTTATCCAATATTACAGCGGCAATCATTTCGCTGGCCCTTATTTATATGTACAGTATAACCTCGCAATGATGCTTTCTTATGATGTCCTCATTGTCGGCGGAGGTCTTGCAGGACTCCGGGCAGCAGTCGGTCTTTGTGACAAATATAATGTAGGAGTCTTATCCAAGGTGCACCCTGTCAGGTCACATTCTATCGCTGCGCAGGGCGGTATAAATGCAGCCCTTGCAAACAACCCGGACGGCCAGGACGATACCTGGGAGAAACATGCTTTTGACACGATAAAAGGAAGCGATTATCTTGCGGATCAGGACGCTGTAGAGATTATGTGCAGGGAAGCAATAGAGGTGGTGTATGAGATGGAACATTGGGGTTGCCCCTTCAGCAGGTTCCCTGACGGGTCTATCGCGCAGAGACCCTTTGGAGGCGCCGGATATCCCCGCACCTGTTATTCGGCAGATTTAACAGGACATGCGTTGCTCAATACTCTCAACGAAAGGGCTGTATCGAAAGGAGTAAAGATATACACCGAATGGTTTGTTCTGTCCCTTGTTACAGACAACAATATATGCCACGGTGTCATCGCCTTTGATCTCAAAAATGGTGAAATAGTGCCAATACTCGCTAAAACAACTTTGTTTGCCACCGGCGGTTACGGCAGGATTTATCTCCATTCCACTAACGCCCTGATAAATACCGGAAGCGGCATCGGTATTGCCTATAAGGCCGGTGCTCCCATAAAAGATACGGAATTTGTCCAGTTTCATCCAACCGCCCTAATCGGCACCAACATCCTTATAACAGAAGCAGCAAGAGGCGAAGGCGGCTACCTCATCAATAATAACAATGAAAGGCTTATGGAACGTTATGTGCCGAATGCAATGGAACTTGCACCGCGGGATATTGTTTCAAGGAGTATTCAGACAGAAATAGATGAAGGCAGGGGGTTTGAGCATCCTCTCGGTAAATACGTCAATCTTGATTTGAGACACCTCGGCACCAGGAAGATAATGGAAAAGCTGCCCGGTATCCGGAATATCTGCATCGATTTTATCGGCATTGATCCTATTCTTGAACCGGTCCCTATCATGCCCTGCCAGCACTACTCCATGGGAGGCATAGACACAAACGAGAAATGTGAAACCGACATATCCGGGTTTTACGCAGCCGGAGAGTGCGCATGTGTAAGCGTGCACGGCGCAAACAGGCTTGGCGGCAATTCACTTCTCGATACAATCGTCTTCGGGAAACTCGCATGTTCTGCCATCGATAAATATCTCCGGGACAACATTATAAAACTTGATGAAAAGCTCCTCTTCAGTAAAAAAGAAGAGATAGAGAAGAAGATATACAGACTGATACGCGAAGGAAATGAAAAACCCTACAGAATTCTTGCAGACCTGAGTGAAATAATGAGCAACTGCGTCGGTATATTCAGAGAAAAGGTCGGACTTGAACAGGCACTGAAGGACATTGACAAAATCAAGGAAAGATACAAAGGTGTCCATGTCGGCTCCTCAACAATGCATATGAATTATGAGCTTCTTAATGCCGTAGAGCTTGAATATATGATCGAAGTAGCTCATACTACTGCCGTAGGGGCTTATCTAAGGGAAGAAAGCAGGGGCGCTCATTTTAGAAAAGACTTCGACAAAAGAGATGATACTGACTGGCTGAAACATACTGTTGCAAGGATCGGTAGAGACGGGGAACCGGTAGTTTCTCATAAAGATGTAGCAATTACAAACTATGAGCCCATGGAAAGAAAATATTGATTACTGCCAATGAATATACATTCAAGATTCTCCGATATGATATGAAAGAACCGGATGTCCGGCCTTATTTTAAGTCATACCGAATTAAGGTAATATCCGGTCTGACGGTTCTTATGACACTGTTACGTATCCGTGATGAAATAGATGGGACGCTTTCATTCAGATCATCTTGCAGATCGGCGGTCTGCGGCTCCTGCGCAATGCTGATTAACGGCAAAATCGATCTTGCATGCAGATCCCAGGTTGCCTCTTTCGGCGACAACACAATAGTGCTTGAGCCTCTCCCCAATCTCGAAATCATCAAGGACTTAGTCGTTGACATGGCCCCCTTCTGGAATACCTATGAAAAGGTTAACCCCTATCTGATCAGGAAAAGTCCGGAACCGGAAAAAGAGATTCTACAGGATGAAGATGAAAGGAAACACATAGATCAATACGTTAACTGCATCCTCTGCGCATCCTGCTACGGCGCATGTCCGGTGCTTTCACGAGACCCTGATTATGTGGGTCCCGCAGCTTTTGCAAAGCTTGAACGGTTCATTCTCGACTCCAGGGACGAAAGGCATCTAAACTTCCTCGAAGGGATAAACAACGAAAAGGGGGTGTGGGGGTGTGATACAATGCTTCGGTGTGTCGATGCATGTCCGAAAGATGTAAGGCCTATAGACTCTATTGTAGGTTTAAGAAAAACACTTTTGAAGTACAAGGCAAAAAAGATTTTCGGGATGACAAAAGATGAAGATTGATTATTCACTGGTCACGCGGCGGAAATTTCTCAATGCCCTTTTTGGCGGATGGCTTTTCGCCTTTTTCTCTGGCAGTGTTTATGCGCTTATGCGGTTTGCCTTTCCCACCCTCGGAAAAGAACCTGATTTCGTGGTACTCGATGCCGATGACTTTATAAACATACCTCCGAACTCCGTAAAAACCTTTGCATGGGGAGGAAAGGTCGGGCTTTTTTTTAGAAAGGCGGATGGAGCTACAACAGCGCTGAAGGGCTTGTGCACGCATATGGAATGCAATATCACCTACAAACAGGAAGATAGAAAATTCTATTGTGCATGTCATGAAGGCTGGTTTGACGAAAACGGCAAAAACATCAAGGGGCCTCCGCCAAAACCACTTGAGTTTTTTGATATTAAAATTGAAGGCGAAAGAATTATCGTTTTGAAAAAGGGGATAAAGGTTGATTTATCAAAGGTTTAACAACAGGTTTAAAGAGCTGTGCAACTTAAAAAACATCGAAATCTTTGCTGTTAAAAGAACGGGCGGCATCGCCCTTTTCCTTTTTATTATACAGTCTATAACCGGAATGGTTCTATCATTTTATTATATACCCTATTTTGAACTGGCACACAAAAGCATCGTCGATATTGTTACAAAATTAAATATGGGTTGGTTTTTCCGTTCCTTCCATCATTGGGGGGCTCAACTTATTATGGCAGCCCTGTTTATTCACACGTTCAGTATACTGCTCTCAAAATCCTACAGAAAACCGAAAGACATGTTATGGCTTTCAGGCTTTGTCCTTCTTGGCATATCTATCTTTTTCGGTCTAAGCGGCTATCTTTTGGTATGGGATGAAAAAGCCTTTGCGGCAGTGAAGATAGCTACAGGCGGAGCAGGCAGTATCCCCATTGCAGGGGCTTTTATCAAACACTTTTTAAGAGGAGGTATTGACGTAACAGGTGAGACTCTGACCCGTTTTCACGCGTTCCATGTGTCAATTCTTCCTGTTATTACAATATTTTTAGTATGCATACATATTCTTCTCATCCGATATCGTGTAATAAGCAAACCTCTGTCCATAAAAAAAAGGACCGATCAAATGCCCTTCTTTCCATACAGATTCTATAAATATCTTTTAATATGCCTGATAGTATTGGGAATAGCTGTTACTCTGGCAACTTTTTTCCCTCCTGAAATTGGCAAGAAAGCCGACCCTCTTGCCCCTGCCCCGGAAAACATTAAACCCGAATGGTACTTTCTCTTCCTGTTCCAGACTTTAAAGTTATTCCCCGGAGAAATTATTGGATTAAACGGCGAGATGGTTGCTGTTGCTTTTATTTCCTGTGGAATCCTCTTCTTATTTTTTATCCCATTCTTTGACAGAAAAACGCCGCAAGGCAAAAGAGACGCGCTATTTACCTGGATAGGGATTATATATACCCTATATTTTATTATTATGACAGTCATGGGCTTTCTGAGTTAGAAACTCTCTTATAGGACTCACAGAGGACTCAGAATATAGTTTTTTTGGAGAACAGATGTTAAAATTCAAATCTGCAATAAGCAAAAGAGCGCCTGCAATAATTAAAATTATTGTACTGCTCATTCTCATGCTCATATATACAAGCCCTCTCTATTCCCAGAACATGGTAGCGGTATTCCCTGCTGCCTCATATGACAGGTTTATCGTATATCAAACACTGGCCATTTTCTGGATAGCTATTATCGGACTCATTATAATCATAAAAATGAAGCTCAGAGAGATCGAGAGAATTCACAAGATGGGATTAAACAAGGAAGAAAAAGACATCCCCACCCTTGACTAAAAGACATTAATCTATTATCATCTTTGGAAATATGCATCCTTCAATTTTACGAAATACGCTTGTCTCCGAAGCAGGCATCAGAAAAATTATTTCCTTGCCGGGAGAAACCAATATATATTTGTCCCTGTCAGATATACTGGCAAAATTTGAGAATATAAAAAAATTTGCCAGCGAAATTCATACTGAGATACACCTTATAAAACCTATTCTAAAAATATTTGGCTATGCCTATGAATCAAAGCCAAAATTCTATGAGGACAACATTAAAGGCCCTGATGTAGCGCTCTTTACCGCTGAAGAAAACAGGGTTGCAACGTCACCGCTTTGGGGCACAAAAGAATACTACGATAATGCTCTCGGCATACTGTTGCTAAAAAGGTACGGGAGAACTCTCAATAAAGGGATAAGCGGTTTCTACCTCGAATTTGAGAACAAAATACCAATATATCAACTCATCTATCTTTTAAAGAAGATAAAAACCCCCTGGGGTATTCTTACAAATGGTAGAAACTGGATTCTCATAAAAAGATCCGTAAACTTTGAAATGAAACTCATCGAAATAGACATTGAAAAGTTGTCCTCAGATAAAAACAATGAAATCCTGCATCTTTTTTACCACATATTCTCTTTGAACGCACTGAATGACACTATTCCCGGGTTGCTTAAAGAAGAAAGAGATAAACAAATAGAATTGTTGAAAGAAAAAAAGGCCTTTGCAAGAAACTCCCTGTTGGGAATCAAAACTAAAACAGAAATCTATCCCAAAATAGCCCATATCTCAAAAGCATTCTTTCCTGACCGTGAGTTTTTATCAACAGAAATATATTTAAACGAGAGGCACACTGAAGCAGGGATGATAGAAAACAAATTAATCGAGGAATCTGGAATAATCAATGAATACGATACACCGGACGTTTTCTCTTATCTCTTTGTTAAAAACGGATATCACACCGGATTTAATGTTGAGGAAGTATTCCTGAACAACAACCAAAAGTACACCAAGGAAGATGTGCTTTCCTTTAAGATACTCGATATGACGCCCGGATTCGGTGCAATTACAACCCGGTTTATTGAGGAATTGGCTTATTTATCCTTTGTGCTCCCTTACAAGGAGAAGAACACCTTCATTGCAGAATGGGAAGATGAATACACGTTAAAAAGCTATATTCTCAATAATGTTTTATATGGTGTTGAAAAATCGCTCATATCGTTCGATATATTCCATAATATAATAAAAAACCGTTTTGGTGCACCGGCAAGGCATTATAAATCAGGCAACCCGCTTATTGGGATATCTATTAAAGACCTGCCCGATTTTTCCGATTTAAAAAATCAGATGAACTTATTCAGCAGAAACCCGGGAGAAATCATACAGGATTTCAGAGATACATATAAGCTTTATTTTACCCTTTCCGACAAAATAAAGGAAGATGCAGAGGTAAAAAAAGAAATTGCCGTTAAGTTAAACATATACAAGGAAAGAATCAGGGATACGCTTGACGTCATAACATCCACATATTTCAGCAAATTAATTGAAAACAGAAATGTCCAGGATATGCTCTTCGGTTTAGACAGTTCAGAATATGCATGGGAAACTTTCAGAAAAAAGAATTGGTTTATCGAATCAAAGGATATAGCAAAAAAGAACGGTTTTTTTCATTTTGAAATAGAATTCCCCTTCCTGCTTCAAAGCGCTTTCGATTTTATATATGTCCAGCCCTCTTTTAAATATATATGGGAAGATGAGTACCCTCTTATTGAGCTAACAAAAGCGTATATAAAGAGCGGAATGAGATTTTTAAAACCTGAAGGAAAGATTATTATATATATAGAAAACGTTGAAAAAGAACTGCTCGCTGAGTTACAAAAATCAAAAAAATACAATATAGAGTCGAAAGCAGGGGTCATACTTATAAGCAGGTAAAATCCCTGATTTAAATTACCGGGGCTTGTACCTGTCCCCGTAAGAGGGCCGCCCCCCTCCACAGGCAAAGTTCGATGGAATCCCCCCCCTCGCACATCGTGTGTGGAATTCAGCGCACTGTAAAAGCTTTTTTACTCAAAGAAGGTTCAAGGTCCTCAGAAAACCACCGGCTTTAGCCGGTAGCGGTTTATTCACTTTTCACTGCTTTTAAGATGTGTTATAAAAATATTATGGAAAAAGAGCGCTTCCTGTATCTCAAAGCAGGTGATCGGGTATACCATAAAAAATGTTTAAGATGGGGTATGGGCGTAGTTGAAGAGGAAAGAGCTTCCAATGTGCCGGGAGGATTCTGTTACGTCAGAATCAACTTTCAGGATGGAAAGGTAAGGGTTTTTGATAATAATCTCAGAAGCGGGAATTGTTGTTACTACTCAGGCATAGAAAAAATGGATGAACGATTGCCGGAACAGACAAGGGGCTGGAGTTTTAAGGCAATCGGATAACCCTCAATAAGGAGCATAATTTAGCATGACTGTTGAATTGACAAAATATGTCCGTGGTGCCGGCTGAGCGTCAAAGATAGGTCCGGCGGACCTTGCAAACATACTCTGCGGCATCGAGATACCGGCGGATGATAATGTTCTTGTGGGCATTGAAGGGTTCGAAGATGCCGGAGTTTATAAAATCACTGATGATATTGCTATTGTCCAGACAATAGACTTTTTTACGCCTATTGTTAATGATCCATACTGGTTTGGCCAGATTGCCGCTGCAAACGCTATGAGCGATATCTATGCAATGGGCGCAGTACCGAAGACGGCATTAAATATGGTTTGCTTTTCTCTGAAACAGTTCGACATAAGCATCCTTAAAGAAATACTTCGGGGCGGAATTGATAAGGTGCGGGAATCAGGCGCAAGCCTTCTGGGTGGCCATAGCGTTGATGATATTGAGACAAAATACGGCCTCTCCGTCACAGGTATAGTACACCCTGATAAGATAATAAAGAATGAAGGCGCAATAGCCGGAGATTGTCTTATCCTTACAAAACCCCTGGGTACGGGTATTCTGAATACGGGCATTAAAGGGAACGCCCTGGGTGAGAAGTCGATACACAACCTCATCAAAGTAATGGCTGCTTTAAATAAAAAAGCATCCGAGGCAATGCTCTGCGTTCGAACTCATGCAGCAACTGATGTTACAGGCTTTGGTCTTGCCGGACACCTGAAGGAGATGATTAAGAAGAACATAGGTGTGGAACTGTTCACTGATAAAATCCCCTATTTTCAGGAAGCCGCAGAGCTTTCACGGTCAGGTTTTATTCCCGCCGGTTTATACAGGAACATGGATTATTACAAAGAACATGTAACGGGTAAAAACGAAGGGTTTTTGTATGACATCCTCTTTGATCCTCAAACATCGGGTGGATTATTAATGGCAATACATCCTGACGATATCGGAAAATTTGAAGAAACAGCTTTAAATATTCAACTGGATTACTGGATTATCGGACGATTTATCAGAGAGTCAAAGGGAAATATCCTGCTTTCCTGAAGTCAAACCTTAATTGCCCCTTCAGGACACATCTCCTGACAGCAATAACAACGGATACACTTTTTATAATTAAACAATACAGCCTTTTCATTAACGGAAAGTGCCCCTGCGGGACATACATGCGAGCACACTCCACATCCCTTGCATATATCTTTTTTTAATTTCGGTTTTTTAATAAAGACATTTTTTAGCAGCCCCTTTACTATGCCTGGAAGATTCCAGTTAATATCCATTGTACCCGGCATTCGAAAATCATCCGCAAGGGATATTGGAATGCCTGCGCAGATTGTTTCATAATCAGGCACCATGCTATGCTCTTTGGCCTTTGAGGTTATGGGAAGGATAAACGGTATATCTGCAAGCTGCTCTATATAATGATCAAGAGCAAACGTGTTTTTACTTAAAGCAACCAAACCAATATTTTTTGCCCTGCCGCTACCCGGTCCGTCTCCATCCATACCGATGATTCCGTCAACAATTGTTATCGAAGGTCTCACAATGTTATGAATATCGATAAGGATTGAGGCAAAGATTGCCTTGTCTGTCCCTGCTCTCAGATGATACTTTGCCTTATCAATACCATGAACGAAACCGAAGGTGTTTTTTACTCCCAGGGTAAGGCCCATCATTACATGCGTTTTCAGTTTGGGGAGATTTATAATGATTTCAAAATCATCGGGGTCTTCGCCCAGAATAAATTCTCTGTAAGGGGAAATGCCCTGATATTTTTTTGTAATATTTTTATTAAAAGAGAGTATCTTTAAATCACAATGCTTAACTACATCCATAATACCTGATTTGAAAAGGACTTTTTCTGTGGATTCATGCCCCGGACTATCCCCGATATAAACATCGCAGGAGGAGTCCAGCATTAATTCGGCTATCGCCCTTATAAACTCCGGGTGTGTGGTTACGGCTTTTTCCGGCAACTTCCCGCTTAAAAGGTTCGGCTTAAGCAGAACCTTTTGACGTGCCGCCTTAAAATCAACCTCTCCGAAGCCGGCGTACAAGAAATCCTTAAGCTTCTTAATATCGTAGGAATCACATCTCCCCGCTGCTACCTTTTCCAATATCCCCCTCTTTATCAAAAACAGCTTCAAGGAATCTTATACAAATACTGCCATCCTTGCCCTTCCAGCATATACTGTTTTCAGTATTGTCAAGGCGGTATATAACCGTATATTTTTCCCTTTTGAAATAAATGTCTTCCTGACCATTTTTCCGGTAATGTGCAACAGATATATCATCTATAAAATCGTGAAGCTTAATGCCGAATCTTTCCTCAAAAACTTTTTCATCACTGAATTTTTCATCACTGCTCATAAATGAAAATTTGTCCCTGTTTTTGGCAAGATATACAACTGTTTCTCCAAAGGGGCCATAAACCTCGATCTGTAATCTATCAGGATATTTCATTTTTAAAGACATGGAGCCTGAATATTTCATGCCCCTCCAGGACATATCAATATCGCAAAGCGCTTCCACATAATCTATCGTGTCAGGCCATGTTATATATGTTTTACGGGGGAATAACGCACAAGAGGAAAGCATAGAAAAGATGCAAATAATTATGACTGTTTTCTTCACTTTCTTTTTTCTTCTATTGTCTTTATCTTCTTCTCTATGATCTTCTTCTTCTCATCTTTACTTTCCAGTTTCATGGATTTTTCAAAATACTCAATGCCCTTATCGTAATCGTTAAGGGTTGTATAAACATCGCCGAGGTGCTCGGCAATGGTGGGGTCATCGGGTAGCTTCTCATGAGCCTTTAATAATTCATCCAGAGCCTTCTTGTAATCACCTTTTCTATAATATACCCAGCCTATGCTGTCCATGATGTACCCATCTTCGGGTTTTTTTGCAAGTGCCTTTTTTATCATCTCTTCAGCCTTGTCGAGATTTGTTCCTTTATCTGCAAATGTATAGCCTATGAAATTCAGGGCATTCGGGTAATCGGGGTCAATTTTCAGCGTATCTTCCATATATTGCAATGCCTTATCCGTATTTCCGCTCTTTTCATATAACATGCCAATCTGGTAAATAAGCTCAATATTCTTCGGATCATACTCTCTTGCTTCTTCCAAGGCTTCAATGCCTTTTTGATAATCAGCTTTTTCTTCGTAAAGCGTTGACAGCATTACATAAATTTCAATATTGTCTTTTTTGTTTACAAGATAGTCCTTGAATTTATTTATTCCTTCTTCAACCAGACCTGTTTTAATATATAGCAAGGTCATGGTCTTTATTGCATTCTTAAATTCCTCCGAGCCAGTGTCTATCTTCGCCAATTCATTAATGGCGCTTTTCATATCGCCTTTCTCTTTCAGCGCATATGCAAGATACAATCTCACCATATCGTTTTTTGGCGATGTTGCAAGCAAAATATTAAACTCCCTTATTGCTTCATCATATCTGCCCTTCTCAAGATGCAACAGGCCGATTTTGCCTCTTACGGAAAGGTCTTCCCTGTCCACATCAGAGAGTTTTTCAAACTCATAAATTGCTTTGTCATATTCTTTCTGTCTGATAAAAATATTTGCAATTTTTGTCCTCGCTTTTTTATTAAGCGGGTCAAAGGCAATAACCCTGTGATAATACTCTATGGCTTTGTCATGATTATTTTCAATCTCATAAATAAGACCGAGATCCAGGAATGCAGGTTCAAAATTAGGTTTCAGCTCTATGACTTTGTTATAATATTTTTTTGCTTCTTCATAGTTCTTTAATTCAGCTTTCAACCTGCCAATATAATATAGCGTTATTATATTGTCACTGTCATAGGATAAGATTTTCTCATATATTTTAATAGCCTCTTCGAAATTCTTTTCAGTTATATACAGAGAACCCAGGTGCAGGTATGCCTCGGTATCTTCAGCGTTACCGGCAATACATTTTTCATATATTGCCTTTGCCTTGCCGGACTCCCCCTTTGCAGAGTATATGCCTCCAAGCAAAATAAGGGCGTAACGATTCTTTCCGTTCAGAACGATTGCTTCCTCAAGCAGCACCTCTGCCTTGTCAAGTTCGCCTTTTCTGATATACGAAAAAGACAGCTCTGATCTGATATCTGAAGAATCCGGGTTAAGACGAAGCGCAGATTTGTAAAATTCTATAGCATCTTCGTATTTGCCCTTTGTTTCACTTCTATATCCCTTTAAAAAAAAGAGTATTGATGAAGAATAATCACTGGCAAGCAGGGATAAAGGGATAAAAAGAACGGATATATAAATTAGGAGTTTTTTCATAATACCTGATAATAACATACAAGCCTTTTAAAATCTATTATCTGTATTTGATGAAGCCAATAGGGGAAATCTGAAAAGCCCTATTATCGTATAAGGTTTCCAATCCTCGACCACCTTATGTATCCAAGTATATTGTCAGGCTTCCCATTCAAGGAAAAATACAATATGAGTGCTCTCCCCACCAGATGATCTTTCGCAACGAGACCCCAGTACCTGCTGTCAAGGCTCCTGTCTCTGTTGTCGCCCATTACGAAATAGGAGTTCCGAGGCACCTTAACGGGCCCGAAATTATCTCTGGGATTGACTTGCTCAGGCAGGATCATGTTATCCAGGTAGTGTCCCCATTTGTCTTCTGTCTTTTTTCCATTTATATAAATTACCTTGTCTTTGATCGCTACAGTATCTCCTTCTGTTGCGATAACTCTCTTGATAAAGTCTTTGTCAAGGTCTTTGGGATAACGAAAGACTATTACATCCCCTTTTTTAGGGTCTCCGAGGGTAAAAATCACCTTATCCGTAAATGGAATTTTCATCACATAGCTTAACCTGCTTACAAGAAGATGGTCGCCTATAAGGAGTGTCGGTTCCATAGAACTTGAGGGTATCCTGAATGCCTGAACAAAAAAACCTCTCACGAAGAACGCTATAATTGCTGCAATAATTAATGATTCAACATATTCCCTGGTCTTGCTCTTTGTTTTTCCCTTCGGTGTTACCATGCTGCTATCTTTTGTGTTTTCCACTTTTCACCTTTTTTTCACTTTTTCACAGATTTTTACATCTTTTCCGGGGCTGATACGCCAAGTATATCCAGCCCGAATTTAATCACCTGATGAAGCATATAAAGAAGCAACAGTCTTGCAACAGTCAGGTCCTTTTCGTTCTTTAAAATTCTCGTCTTGTTATAATAACTATGGAACTTACTTACCAGATCTATAAGATAAAATGTTATCCTGTGCGGTTCAAGGTTCCGTGCGCTCCCCTCCAGAATATCATAGAGATGGATTATGGCTTTGATCGAATCAATTTCCTCTTTAACAGTCAAAAGATCAACCCTGATAAAATCATCTGTCTGTGTATTATCATTACTTGCTGCCTGCCGCCCGGCTTTTGTTTTCAGAGAATCAATATCTATGCCATCTTCTTGAGCATTTCTAAAAACACTGGCAATCCTGGCATATGCATATTGAACATAATAAACAGGATTCTCGCTAGATGTTTTCTTCGCAAGATCAAGATCAAATTCAAGATGGGCATCACTTTTCCGCATTAAAAAGAAAAAGCGCGCAACATCCTTCCCTACTTCGTCAATAACCTCTCTGAGGGTAGTAAACTGCCCGGACCTTGTAGACATACCCACCGGTTTTCCATTTTCAAGGAGAGTAACAAACTGGATAAGGAGAACCTTAAGGTCTTCCTTGCGGCCCCCTGTGGCTTCTATTCCAGCCTTCATTCTTGGAATATACCCGTGGTGATCGGAACCCCATATATCTATGAGGATGTCAAATGACCTGTTAAATTTATTGCTGTGATAGGCAATGTCTGAAGCAAAGTATGTTTTCTCGCCGTCAGATTTTATCAGAACCCTGTCCTCATCCTTCTCAAAAAGGCTTGCCCTGAACCAAAGCGCACCATCCTGCTCGTACGCATAATCCTTTGCCTTGAGCAATTCCAGGGTTGCTTCAACAATGCCGTTCCTGTGCAGGGTTGTCTCACTGAAATAGTTGTCAAAGAAGACACCGAAACTCTCGAGGTCGCCTTTTATCCCCTCCAGGACTGTATCTCCGGCAATTTTTGCAAAGAAGTTTATCGCTTCTTTTTTGTCTGCCGGAACAGACAGCCCCTGTTCAATTGCAACAGATGCAATGTCTTTGACATACGCACCCTGATAAAAACGTTCATCAAAGACAACGTCCTCACCTTTCTTTTCCTTCCAACGTGCATAGGTGGATTCACCGAGCGTTTCTATCTGTTTGCCGGCATCGTTTACATAGTATTCTTTTACAACGTTATACCCGGTTTTATTCAATATGTTTGTAAGCACATCGCCTACAGCAGCCCCCCTTCCATGTCCGATATGAAGCGGTCCCGTGGGGTTGGAACTCACAAACTCCATAAGAACTTTTTTACCTTTCCCAACGTCGGGCATGAAGGCTTCCAGTCCTTTGTTGTATATCTCCCATAGTGCCTGCTGCCATATTTCATCTTTTACATAAAAATTTATAAACCCTTTCCCTGCAAGCTCAACCTTATTGCATACATCATCAAATCGCATATGCCCGATTAGAATTTTTGCAATATCCTGGGGGTTTTTTCTGATTTTAGGAGCTAATAAAAAGGCAATGTTTGTGGAATAATCGCCAAACCCTTCTTCTCTGGGTATTTCTATGATAGGCTCTGTTTTAACATCGCAAGGCAAAACTCCTTCATTCTTGCAAACATCACAAGCCTTACGTATTATCTCCACTACCCGTTTTCTTATCATCAGGTGTCTCCACGCTCTTAATGGAAATATCCTTTGAAAAATCAGGACATCTCAATGTTATTTCCCTACCTTTTGAAAACTTTTTCTGGCAATTCTCTCTCCATGCACAGATTATGCAAAGCGAAGGTTCATTAGCCATCATGTCTCCTTTATAATCTCTTTATAAAATTTAGGCTTTCTTTCTTTCATCAACGGCCACTCTCTCCTGATTTGTTTCAGATATTCAAAGTCGATATCTGCCAGCAAAATGCTGTCAACTGTCCCTGTCGGCCCCCCTATCAGCTCTCCCTCGGGGCTCACACAAAAACTCATCCCATAAAAATCAAGGGTATCTTCACTTCCCACCCTGTTTATTCTCATGATATACAAACCATTTGTTATAGCATTCCCTGAAATAACCGTCTGCCATGTATGCTGGGTCTTAAATGCACATGCTGTGGGCGAAAAAACTATCTCAGCACCCCTAAGGGCAAGGACACGCGTGCTCTCAGGATAGAGGTTGTCCCATGATATCTGAACCCCAAGTTTTCCATGCTTCGTGTTAAAAACAGGCAACCCCTTATCGCCTGTGGAAAAATAGTATTTCTCTTCCCATAGCGGTATATCCGGGATATGGATCTTTCTGTATACCCCTGAAACTTTGCCGTCAGCATTAATAACAACGCAACTGTTAAAAAAATTTGATTTATGCTTTTCGAATATGGGCAGCAAAATTACCGCGCCTGCTGTTTTTGCTTTCTTCTTAAAAATACTGACAACCTTGTTTCTTATGTCATCGGCTAGTAAAAAAGCGTTTTCGTCTCTGCCTTTTGGAAACCAATACTGGTTGAACATTTCCTGAAAACATATAATCCGCGCCCCTTCTTTAAGGGCTACATCCATTATTTTCAAGGCCTTTTCAATATTACCTTCTTTATCCTCAGAACACGCAAATTGAATACCGGCAATTTTCATATGCTTTAAACCTATATCATTTTATTTTATGTAGATTATGCCCTTCAGGTAATAAATTATATCATATACAGAAAATATCTGCTGTATATTTCGTTGTTTGCCCTCTTTGCATTATTATGTCAAAACTAACAGATGAAATTGAGGCATGTCAAGGAAAAATGCTGAGCATGTCTCGACAATGTAATAGGTCTTTTGAGCATTAACAGATTATCAACGGAAGAGATTCCCCGCATCCCCATATTTATTTTTTCTCTATCCTGCTTACAGATAATAAAAATTGTCCCGAACGCATTTTAAAAGCAAAAACAACATATTTAACAAAGGAAGTCTTTTTTCACTTTTAAAGGTTTTATTTAATAAATCTAATTATCATTATGATTTAAAAAAACGATAATATAATATTTTAGTAGCCATTTAGAAAAATATTTAATAAAATATCTTCAAAGGTCTTAATGATATATACAATCACACTTAATCCATATCTCGACAAAACGATAGATATTGAAGAGCTTGTTTATGATGATGTAAACAAAATTGTTGAGGAGAAAAAGTATGCCGGAGGCAAGGGCATTGATGTTTCGCGCGTTATTAAAGAACTTGGCAGTCAAAGTGTCGCCCTTGGTTTTATGGGCGGATACAGCGGACTGGAGCTTGAAAGCAGGCTCATAAACGAAGGAATAATCTCAAATTTTACACGCATCAACAGTGAGACAAAAACAAATACCACAATTTATCAAAAGCATAAAAAAATGCAGACATTACTGAGCTCCTTGGACCCTGATGTAAGTTCTCTCGAGATTACAGCTTTTTTTAATAAAATAAAGGAAATTCCAAGTGGTAGCTTTGTAGTAATTACAGGGAATGCTCCAAGGTTTATTAACGATAATTTTTATGCACAGCTTATAATCACTCTTAAAGAAAAAAATATAAAAGTGATTCTCGATACTGATAGCGTAGCCTTAAAAAACGGTATAAGTGCCGGACCTTATTTGATAAAACCGAACATTCATGAATTCGGCAGGCTTGTAGAAAAAAATATATCCAATGTTGAAGAAATAATTGAGTATGCAAAACCTTATAAAAATGTTGTAGAATATATAGCAGTTTCGATGGGTGTTATGGGGGTGCTTGGTATTTCAAGTAATGCTGTATATCATGTAATTCCTCCTAAAATAAAGGTAGGGAGTTCCATTGGTGCAGGTGATTCTCTTGTTGCAGGGCTTGCTTTTTCGCTCAGCGAGAACAAGGGCTTTGAGGAGTCTCTTATTTTGGGGGTTGCTTGCGGTACAGCTTCAACTCTTAATCAGGGGAGAGAGCTATGTAAAAAGGAAGATATTGATACAATAAAAAAAGATGTGAAGATTAAAATTATTTAATTTACTTATTTTTAATGATGTGTATTATATATTACATAATGAAAGGAGGTGAAAGTACATGAAGAAGCTTGTGATGTTATTCATAGCTATTGCCTTTTTTGCGAGTTTTACGTTGATAAGCTGTGGCCCGTCAGCTGAGCCACCAAAACCAGCGGTGAAAGAAGAAGCAAAACCGGCAGCACCAGCGCCAGCACCGGAGAAAGCTCCAGCGCCGGCACCAGCACCAGAGAAAGCACCAGAGAAACCAGCACCAGCACCAGAGAAAAAGTAGTTATTCATTTTACCAGGGTATATCCATACGTGGATATACCCTAAACCAATGAAGAAAGAGGTGAACCATGAAAACACGGTCATTTGGACTTATTTTATTTGTTATTTTAGCTTCACTGTCATTAGGTGGGTGCGGATGCTTTATGCAGCAGATGAAAGGCGAAACTCCTCCACCACCGGCTCCGCAGGCGCAAGTTGTTGCTCCTGAAGTAAAACCGGAAATTCCTGTTGCTCCGCCACCACCAGCTCCGGTAATAGAAATGAAAGCTGTAAATTTTGATTTTGACAAATACAACATAAGACCGGGGGATGCTGAGATATTGAAGCAGAACTCGGAATGGTTTAAGGTCAATGCCGGCAAGAAAGCCAGGATAGAAGGTTATTGTGATGAAAGAGGCACAATAGAATACAACCTTGTCCTTGGTCAAAAGAGGGCTGACTCCGCAAAATCATTTCTCTCAACTCTCGGGGTTGATACTAAACTCGTAGAGACGGTGAGCTATGGGAAAGAAAAACCGCTTGATCCCGGACATAACGAAGCAGCATGGGCAAAAAACAGAAGGGCTCAGTTTTTGCCGGTTCAGTAAAATGATGCAAAAAAGGGAGGGTACTTCAACCGCCCTCCCTTTTATCCATAGTGCTGAAGAATTATCAAACCACCTACCCTTAGATAAGAAAACAAAAGAAGACATAGGAAAGATTTCCAAGCTTCATTCTTTTAAAATACCAAAATATTATTTAGACCTTATGGAAAAAGACAATCCTCTTTGCGCCATAAGAAAACAGGCCGTGCCTTCAATTGAAGAACTCACAGGTAATGGCGATCCCGATCCTCTGAACGAGAAAGATATATCCATAACGCCCTCATTTTTTAAAAGATATGGGAACAGGGGCGTTTTTTTGGTAAGTTCGGACTGCGCTATGTATTGCAGATTCTGCAACAGGAGAAGGCTTATTGGTAAAAAATGGGATGCCAGGCTGCACTGGGAGAGTACATTCCAATACTTAGAAAGGGACAGAGAAACACGTGAGGTCATTATTTCTGGAGGAGATCCCTTCACACTCGCATCTGACGAGTTGGATTATATTTTATCAAGATTAAGGTCAATTAGGAGCATAAAAAGTGTTAGAATAAGCACAAGGATGCCTGTTGTGTATCCTGAAGGTTTAAAACAAGGCCACTTTGATGCCTTAAAAAAGAGTTCGCCTCTATGGATTGTAATTCATATAAATCATCCTCGTGAAGTTTCCCCTGATTTTATTGAAACCGTAAACAGATTACGGGGCGTGGGCGGCATTATTATAAGTCAGACCGTGCTTTTAAGGGGTGTAAACGATTGCCCGCACATTCTTGCCAGATTATTTGAAAATCTTATCTACTGTGGCGTCAAACCATATTATCTTTTTCAGCTTGATGATGTTAAAGGTGCCGGTCATTTTAAGGTTAAATTAGAAAAAGGTGTTGAGATAATGAGATATTTAAGGGCTAATACTTCCGGTCTGGCAATGCCGCAATATGCGCTGGACATTACAGGCGGCCTCGGCAAGGTTGCGGTGGATTACAAATATCTTAAGAAGAGAAAGGGTAATACGGTTCTTGTTGAAGGTTTATCCGGCAAAACAGGTATTTACAATGATGATGCGAAACAAAGTAATTGCTCAGGATGCAATATCTGCAAACAAGCCTTGCTCTGACATAAAATGCCCTTTGCCTGCGAATACATTGCCAATAATGAATTTATGTTTTTTTCGGCATTCTGAATATTGCAATAATATAATGCACGGCAGAATATATACTGAAAAACAGTGCAGCATATAAGATTATCAGCCCGAGCCGGTGTATCAACTGGTCAAGCTTATAGAAGGAACTATAAAAGAGTATGCAGATAATTCCGACTATTTGCAGCGCAGTTTTCAGCTTGCCGGAGAAAGATGGATAGATAGTGATGCCTTCTGTTGCATAAAATGACCTGAGACCATTAATCAGAAATTCTCTTCCAACAAGGATCAGCGTAATCCAGAGAGGAACAAGCCTGTAATATGAAAGCGTAATAAGAACTGAGGTAACGAGAAGTTTATCGGCAATCGGATCAAGATAGAGTCCCAGCTTTGTTTTCATGGACATCTTTCTCGCTATGTACCCGTCAAGACCGTCAGTTATGCCCGCAATAATAAATAAAAGACATGCCGCAAAAATCATCTCCTCTTCTTCTGTAGATATGAATATGATTATGAGGGGTACAAAAAGAATTCTTATTATGCTGAGTCTATTAGGAAGCGTCCAGAGGGATGCTTTTTCATCTTTAACCTTCATTCGGCTTCTTTAGTTTACCATAGTAATATTTCACTTTTTTTATGAATGTCCTCGTTTCCTCAATTGGAGGAACTTTCATTTTATGTTCTATAACCCTGTTCGGGCCTGCATTATATGCAGCAAGCATCAACTCCACGTCTCCATCGAAAACACTATCTAAGAATTTCAGATATTTTGTTCCGCCTTGAATGTTGTCGTCCGGGTCAAAGGGGTTGTCTACTTTCATAAGCCTTGCTGTATCGGGCATAAGCTGCATGAGTCCTTGCGCCCCCTTATTGGATAAAGCATTAGGATTAAAATTTGATTCTGCTTTCATAACAGCCTTTATAAGTGAAGGATCCATTCCATGGAGCCTTGAATGATGCATAATTATCTTATCATAATTGCTGTTTTCCACTCCTTTTGTTAAATCTACATGCTTTGTTAAAAAAGAAGCATTTTTTTCCGATATTACAATATGGTACTTCTTGCCCACAGGAACAATATTTGTAAAATGATACACACCGCGTTCGTCAATATATCCATAAATACCTGGATACCCACATAACGGGGTAATACAAAGGATGATCAATGCTATTGTTTTTAACAACATTGGTTTATTTTCGTAAACTTTTTCAAGCTTGTCAAGCTTTTTGAGCTACAACGCAAAGCTCTGCTATTAAAATGGTGCTTAACAACACCTCTCTTATCTGTTTTCTCTACTCACCCGACCAAAACATTCAACAGCTTTATCGATGGCAGGGGAAAATAAATGTGAAGGCAGTCCCCGTTGTTTGATTACTTTCCACTTCTATTAATCCTTCATGGTCTTTTATAATTTCATGTACAATAAATAGGCCCAGGCCGATACCCTTGCCCTGTTGTTTGGTTGTAAAGAAGGGTTTAAAAATATCCTTCAATACATGCTTTTCTATGCCTGCCCCGTTGTCCGTTATTATGCATACAAGCTGCCCTTCATCTTTATTGAAAGTCTCAATAGTAATAACACCGTTTTCATCACAGATAGCATCAATCGCATTCTTTATTATATTTATAAACACTTGGCACAGCCTTGCGGAATTCCCTTTAATAATGCCGTTAATCGCTTTGAATTTTTTATTGATGGAAATATTTTTTAATTTATACTGATTGTGAAGTATTCTTAGGGTATCATCTATGGGAGCATGTATTTCTACGAGTTCCTTTACTTCGTCTTTTTGTCTTGAAGCTTCAAGCAGGCTTTTGATGATCTCTTTTGTCCTTTTTAATTCATTCAGAGAAAAAGTGAGGTCATCGAGAAGTTCACTTTGACCCTCAAGATGCTCGATGTAGTATTCAAGAGTGCTCATAACGCCTGCAATAGGATTGTTAAGTTCATGAGCAATGCCGGCAGCAAGCCTCCCTACTGCTGCAAGACTTTCGCTCTGAATAAGGGCTTTTGTCCTCTCGTTTACAAGCTTTTCAAGAGAGTTGGAAAAATCCTGTATCTTTTTATATGAACCGGCGTTGTCAAGAGCAAGGGCTATATGATTTGCAAGGATTGACAATATCTCAGTTTCCTCTGCCGTATAAAGACTTGAATCACCCTTTTCGCCCAATAACAGATGTGCAGGGTGCGATTTGGAAGGTACAGGCAGAGACAACCTATAGCCCTGTTTCCAGGACTCATCAACTTCACGAATGAATCTAAATGGCTCGCCTTCTTCTATCCTTGAAACCATTTTCATGGTACATCTTTCGAGAGTAAAAGTCTTTGACAGTCTTTCAATAATTGTTTTTTTAATTTTACCGACGCTATAGAGCGTTAATATTTCAAAACTAAGATCTTTTATCGCTTTTCTGTTTCTTATGAATTCCTGCTGGAGAAATTGTGTAAGAAAATATTGTACCTTTTCCTTGGAAAAATAAATTAAAAGAAAAGTAAATAGCATTGCAATCAACGATATCAGGTCTGTGTTTAATGAATTCAGAAAAATAGTTTTTAACAGAACCTGTAGGCCGATGAAAAAACCTGTAGACATAAGGAGCAGGGCAACAAACACAATGCCCTTATTCAGGAATATCTTCCATTCCATCACATCGTGCCGATAAATTGCATATCCAAGAAGACACATGGGGACAAAGATAAAATTACCTATGGGATATGCCTCATATCCTCCCATAATAGCAACATCATAATGGTTTACAAGAGCAGCAAGACCAAAACTTAAAATAATATATTTTATCCTTGTTTTTCTGATAGAAACCTTCTCAGCTTTAAGGGTTTTGAAAAGCAGATAGAGAGAGAGGGCAATGCTTAATGTGCAGAATGTGCCGAATATATAAAATAACGGGCCTGAAGCAGCAAAATAACCGAAATAGTACGGTATGACGCCAGTCAGGTAAAGGGGGTGTTGCGTAAGCGGTACAAGAAGGAAGGCAATGATATAAAATATTTTCACAAGAGGCCTCCACCCCTTATGTTCTGTTGCTAAAATAGTAAAGTGAAGATAGAGCGGGATAATCAGGACAAGAAAAGCATGGTCTGTTCTGCTTATCCTTATCGCCAGAGTTTCATCCTGTATAATTGTAAGCAATGTTTTATCAATGTTGAGCATACAAGCAATGAGACATATCAGAGAGAACAGAAGATTAACATGCGCATTTTTTGCTTTAAATATTCCCATCAAGAAGAGTATGAAAAGAATTATTGCGCTTAGCAGAGGCGGTATACTGTATGTATTCATGGCTGTTATTCTGAAATTACAATAAGTCAGGAATTGGTGCAAGGAAATTATTTTCTATAACAAAAAATATCTTCTCCTTTGGAAACCATCTCTTGGTGTATGACGCTCTCAGCGCATGCCTGGGTTGATGTACAACACAAAACCGGAGGCAGATAGACAACATATTATGCGCTGAGCCTATCCGGCCTCAAGCAATATTTTTTCCATCGCTCCGGCGTTTTGATCCATTGTGTATGACTCCAGCTTTATACGCGCCTTCTTCCCCATATCATCTCTAAAATCCCGGTTAAAGAGGGCCTTTATGGCTGTCACCATGTGGGAAATGTTGAAGGGCTCATCGATCACATACCCTTCCTGTTCCGATACGAGAGCAGACGCACCGTTCCATCTTGTTGTAATAACAGGCAGCCCTGACGCCATTGCCTCCATGGTTGTGAGCGAGCAGGCGTCGTAGAATGTGGGATGGACAAGAATATGAGCGTCCCTGTAGACAGCCTCAGGATGAGCCTGTTCTCCGAGAAAATTCACGCAGTTCCCGATATTCAACGTTCTGATTACCTGTTCGTACCGTTCCCTTCTTCCCCTGCCCATAATAAGCAGTTGAAAATCCTTCCTTTCCTTTGAGACCTCGCCTGCGGCGAGTAAAAGAGGCAAAAGTCCTTTGAGCCTGAAATTGCCCGCGCAAAAAAGTATCCTGAGCGGCCCGTCAGGCCGAGCGCCTGCAGGGGCAAACTTCTGTGTATCCACTCCATTGTAAACAACATCAATACTGTCCGGCTTGATATTAAAATGACCTGCCATATGGGTTTTCAGCATATCGGATATTGCTACAATCTTCGAACAACGCTTTGTCCTGACAGGGTATTCAGCAATCCATTCCTGCATCCGCTGGTTGATGCTGTTCCTCAGAAGGAATGCCTTGTACCTGCGCTCTCCGGCATCTTCATAGCTTGCAATTTCCCTCTCCATCCAGATGCGCTGGACCCCGCCGTGGCTTTGATATACATCGGCTTCAAAGGTATTTCCAAAACCCAGCATTACGTCAGGCGGAGCAGTCCTCATATAGGCTCTGTGCTTAAAGGCAAAGGAGAGCGTCCTGAGCCATCTGGGAAAAGGCGCTGCATTGAGCTTTATAAGCTTTACACCTTCTGTCTCCATTCCCTGTCCGCAAAATACGCATACCTCGTGGCCGCGTTTTGCCAAACGCGTAGCAAGATCATAAGCATACCTCTCTGCTCCGCCTTTCCTGGGATTAAAATTATATATGGCCAGACCGATTTTCATAAGCTCACTTTGTTAATGGATAACCGGATTATCCTTCTTTACATGACAAATAAGGAGTTGTCATGTAATATGATAAACCACTTTTTCTCTCATTGCAAACGGAACAGCTTTATGATTTTTTGCAAGTTCACCAAATATATATCAATTTTATTTTACCATTGTGAAAGTCCGGCAAAACGTATTAAAACATATGACACGAGGAAAGGGCATGGAAAGGGACAATAACATAATTATATCTGTGAGCGATCTGACAAAAGCCTTCGACGGGTTTCTTGCAGTTAACAACATTTCTTTTACGGTAAAATCAGGAGAAATATTTGCCTTTCTTGGTCCCAACGGTGCAGGCAAATCCACAACCATCAAGATGCTCACCACATTACTTCGCCCAACCGGGGGAGAAATTTCCATGAACGGGCACAATCCTATATCATCACCCCATAAGGTTCGCCAGACCTTTGGCATCGTTTTTCAGGACCCCAGCCTTGATGAAGACCTCACAGCATACGAAAATATGGAATACCACGGTATACTCTACAAGGTATCAAAGGACACAAGAAAACAGCGGATAGAAGAACTCCTCAACATTGTCGAGCTATGGGACCGCAAGGATGACTTTGTAAAGCATTTTTCAGGAGGCATGAAAAGGAGGCTTGAGATTGCAAGGGGTCTCCTCCATCATCCGACTATTCTATTTCTTGACGAGCCCACCCTTGGGCTCGATCCCCAGACAAGAAACCTTATATGGAATTATATCAGGGAACTGAACCGGACAAAAGGAGTAACCGTTTTTTTTACCACCCACTACATGGAGGAAGCGGAACGGGTAGCCCAGCGTATCGCTATTATAGACCATGGCCGCATCATAGTTCAGGGAACGATAGATGAATTAAAGAAAAACACAAATGCCGCTTCTCTCGAGGATGCATTCATCGCCCTTACAGGCCGTGATATCCGGGAAGAAGAATCGAACGACCTGGACAGGATGAGAAGGCATATGAAGTTTTTCAGGGGGCATGGCCGATGAATGCGATCTACGTGCTCTGGGTCAGACAGTTAAAACGCTATTTCCGTTCAAAAACGAGGATTCTAGGCTCTCTCGGGCAGCCCCTCCTTTTCCTTGTCGCCCTTGGATTCGGTTTTGGACCCATATATGCCAAGGCAGAAGGAGGAAATTACATCCAGTTCCTTGCGCCGGGCATTATTGCCATGAGCATTCTTTTTACCGCGACATTCTCCGGCATCGAAGTGCTGTGGGACAGACAATTCGGATTTTTAAAGGAAATCCTTGTCGCGCCGGTGTCAAGGCTCCATATCATGATCGGGAAAACCTTGGGCAGCGCCACTATTGCAGTTATTCAAGGGGTGATTGTATTCTTTATGTCCCTCATTTTCGGTTTCAGACCTACAGACCTTGCCCAACTGCCCCTTGCCCTCGTATATATGGGATTGATAGCCGTAATATTTACAGCCCTTGGAACGGCCATAGCCTCCCTCATTGACGACACGCAAGGCTTTCAACTGATAATGAGTTTCGGGATTATGCCCATCTTCTTTCTATCAGGGGCGCTCTTCCCTATGCAAAATCTGCCGAAAGCAGTGGAGGTTATCTCCTCCATTAACCCTCTTACTTATGGCGTGGACGGCCTCCGAGGTGCTTTAATAAACGGGGCGCATTTTGGGTTAATGACCGATTTTACCATTCTCACAGTTATAGCAACAGGAATTATGGTAATCGGAGCCTACCTGTTTTCAAGAATGCAGGCCTGATTTATTTTTGCAGGCCCCGGCTCTTCGATAGAGGAATAATCCTGAAAATGATTGACAGAAAACCTGAAAGAAACGTAATCTGAATATGTGAGGTAAGGAAAATAAAAAACAGGAGGATTTCATATGGAAAACCGTTTAGATTTCCAGACAGCGTCAGTACAATATACGTCAAGCATTGTAAAAGACATTATCCTGTCGATCATAACCTGCGGTATCTATTACCTCTTCTGGCAGGCACGGCAGATGAGAGCGGTAAACTATCTCCTTGAAGAAGAAAAATACAATTTCTGGAAATGGTTCCTTCTGACTATAATTACCTGCGGTATTTATAATATTTACTATGAGTATATAATCGCACAATCAATCATGGAGGTGCAAAGGAAGCTTGACAAACCTGTTTCGAACAATCTGCACATACTGAGCGTTGTTCTTGCAATATTCGGGTTGGGTATAGTAGCCGACGCTATTCAACAGGATGAGATCAACAAACTTTTCGGGATAAAGTGAAACCATACTTGATACCAAGGAACATTTCGTTCCTTGCCTTTTCAGGCCTGATTGTCATCTCGTTTTTTCACTACGCTTCAATCTTCCCTGTGGGGAAAATCATCAGTGTCCTGGGATTTGCCGGATGCCCATTCAGACTGATAACGGGCATCCCCTGCCCTGGTTGCGGAATAACGCACTCGTTTCTTTCGATAGTCCAGGGCAACATATGGGATGCGGCATGTTTTAATCCTTTCTCCTTTTTTCTTATCTTCCTGATCGGCATAAGCCTGTTTCCCGATGCTTATATAGAAAAACAGCCGCAACGCACTATAAGCTTTATGAAATCATTCTTTATTATCGTCCTGTCCTTAGCTCTTTCCTATTGGTTATTGTTCAGGGTTTTCAGGCTCCTGTAATTTACGGCTATCTGGAAAGTTTACATAAGGGTCATTTTTGGCGACCTGTAACCCGAATGATTTAATACCAATTTGCTTTCAAAAATAAACAATGAGTATTTGAAATCTTAC
>CAZHHX010000007.1:0-328 GCA_964532465.1 uncultured Syntrophorhabdaceae bacterium
TATCCCAGATAGGGTTGACTGACATTTTTCTTTATCTTCAGAACATTCTTCATTTTATTCCCTCCCTTGCGGTTTTGCCGCAGCACATTTCGTCCCGGTAAGGTCAATACCGGAAAAATCAGACCCCTCCACGCTTTCCGTATCAACGTAGGATGTCCGCTCACTTATGATCGCTGGGACGTCCGCTTGCGCTTGGACGTAACTGCCTTTTCGTCCTACGTCCCAAGGAGCGGAAGTACCGGTAAAGCGACTGAACGTCCTACGTCCCACGTCAATCCGTGGAGCCTCCCCTTCTCGCTTGCCTTGCAAGCTGTCTTTAATCCATTCG
>CAZHHX010000007.1:428-113575 GCA_964532465.1 uncultured Syntrophorhabdaceae bacterium
ACTGTTATTGTCAAGATGTGTTTATTATTGCAAATTGCTGTCATTTTATCCCCTTGCTGTTACCGGGGCTTGCGTCGCCCCCTCCACGAACAAAGTCCGTGGAGCCTCCCCTTCTCGCTTGCCTTGCAAGCTGTCTTTAATCCATTCGACTGTTATTGTCAAGATGTGTTTATTATTGCAAATTGCTGTCATTTTATCCCCTTATCGCTTTTCAGTATACCGGTACGTCTTGCAAGGAGGGATTGTTTTACATTTGCACCGTCCATCATGGTATTGCCGAATACAGCTTTGTAAAAATCTACTGCATAGAGATTGGATTCTCTCAGGTCTGCATTTACAAGCCTTGATTTACGCAAAGAACCTCCGAAAAGATTTATGAAACGCAGGTCGGCCTCTTCAAGATCAGACTTGGAGAGGCGGCAGGCTTTTGCAGAGATACCGGAGAGCTTGGCACCTTTGAGGTTACATTTCTCAATAAGTGCGCCGTCAAGTTTTGAACCGGTAAAATCACTCCCGCTTAAATCCGTATCACGGAATGATCCGAGGGTGAGAATCACGTCTCTCATATCGGCGCCGGGAAGGCGTGTGTTGTTGCTCATCCGGCCTTTATGCATATCTGCGCCGTAGAATCTCACATTGTCTCCTGTAACCTCCATAAAGGTTGTTGACGGGAAAGCAGTATGGGAAAAATCCGCCCTGTCGAGGATGAGTCTGCGCAGAAGGCAGCGTTCCAGCCTTGCATCCTTGAATATCATATCCGAAGCATCACCATCAGAGAATATAGTCAGGTTTGCCTTTATTCCATTCAACTTTGCCTTCGCCATAGAGGTATTCATAATCATTGACAGTTCCAGCACTGCCCCGGTAAGATCAGCATCGGTAAGATCAGCATCTTTAATGATGGTTTGTTTCATGGAGGCCTCTCCAAGATCAGCCTTTTTCAGTTTTGCCTTTATCAGCACAGACTGGTCAAGCTTTACGCCTTTCATGGAACATCCGGTAAAATCAGTTTCTTTTGCGATTACACGGGTAAGGTCGGCCCCGTTCAGGATTGAATCGGCAAAATTTGTCTTCATGCACTGGGCCTGATTGAGGTTAATATCGTGAAGATCAAGGCCTGAGAGGTCAACGCCCGAAAGTATTGCAAAGGCGAGGCTCTCACCGCGAGCATGCATGGCAATTACCTCTTCCCTGGTCCTCTTCACCATACGATCGGGGTCCATGCCGTACTTGGCAAATGCTGCTTTTGCCCCCGGGGGCATTTCACGGGCTGCTGTTTTTGCCGATGCCTCGGCTACGGTCTTTTTTGCGGCCTCCAGTTTTGCCATTCCTGCGTCGAAACGGGTCTGACCTTCCTGGCTCATCCTTTTTATATCATTAGTTATTTCGTTGAATTTCTGTTCAATGTCCGGGGTAAAGACTCCCTGTTTTTTCAGTGCATCGACACTTAGAGCAAGTTTTGCCGTCATGCTATCTCCGGCCGCGGCAATGGAGTTGGGCTTTGGACTTGGGCTGAAATTCAGTACTTCTTCAGGGTCAAGACCGCCTTTTTTCAGAGTACCCCCGACACGAGCGAGAAGTCCCGCCTTCGCCTGTCCCTGTATGGCGGCAGGGTCACCCATCTTCCCATCCAGATACCCGCGAATCTCCTTGCCCGCTTTATCAATGATACCTTTCACATCGATGTCCGGTATAGGTACTGTCAGGCCTTCAACTGTAGGAGGTTTGCCCGGTTCAGGGATATCGGGTGCTATTTTGTGTCTTCTGACGAACTCTTTCGGCATAGCCTCCATAATCCATTGACGGATATCAATGCCTGCCTTACCGGCCTCAAATACTGTTCTTCCTTTCGGGAGATGATGGAGGATTGCATCGGGATAGGCTTTTTTCCATGCTTCCTCAGCTTTTCTGTCAGCAATTGGTTTTTCCGGCAGGATAATAAGGAAAATATCTGCTTTCTTGATCTGGTCATCAGCTTCTTTTGAAGGTTTTTCATCCGGTCCGGTAAGAACTGTTATTGAACAGGCATCGCCGATTTCCTGTTCAATAAACAGGGCCTGGAGTTCATCGGCTGCTGCAATGACAGGTGCGTTGTCCTCAAAAAGAAAAAAGAGCGGTGTTTTGTCGGAACCCTCTATGAGAGGTGCGACTCTAAGCGGTTCACCCTTTTCCCAACCCGGAGGGAGGATAAGCGCCCTGTTCAATACAGCCTCATTGAATCGAGGCATTACAAGGCCTGCCGGTATGACAAGACTGTCCGGGTCTTCGTTTTTATTGGTTATACCCCAGAGACTCTTCGGTTCTTCCATATCTTCCGGATTAATGCCAAGCCAGGCCCGTTTTATCGATCGCTGTCCGATACCGAGCCTGTGAAGCATATTTATAGCTTCAGGGTTGCTCTCAAGGTTACGTCTGCACTGTATTACAAAGGGAAACCCCCTGTCATGCCATGGATTTACCTTTTTCTCCCGCACAAGGAGGGCCTCGGGGTTAAAGCCGGCCCTCTCAAGGACATCAGCAGGAATTGCTTTTCTTATCTTATCTGCCCCGGATTTAACCGCGGCTGCAACATCTTTCCTTGCCGTATCGACTGCCTTTTCAAGTTTCTCGAGGCTTGTGTCTATATGGGCAGATTGTTTCAGCAGGTTACCCCTCATCCTCTCGAACATGCCGAGGTCAAACTTCGCAAGGTGTCCGTATTTCTCATGGAATCCCCTGGATTGCGCTTCCAGTTTATCGAGCAGGGCAAGGCTGTCTGTAATTACCTTCTGCCCTGTTACCGCTGTCTCGGCAGGGGTGCGAGGCATAACCGGGGCTTTTCCTGTGGCCATCTTGATGGAATCATCTATGTCCTGGGGGATTTTTTTAATCCGCTTCATCATATTGCCTATCTTTTTTGCGGCCTCCTGAAGGGGTTCCATATCGATAGGAACAGATAAATCCATCGCTTTTTTCTGTTCCTCAAGATAATATTCGAGCGTGCCCGGGGTGTCCGCCATCTGTTCTGTTGAGATAAATATCCTGAGCACATCCTCATATTCTTCGTCGAATATCTCTGTAGTCCCCCTGTACATGACAACTCCACGGAGAATCGAAGGAAAAAGCCACACCGTATCGATACGGGTGGAAACATCCTGGAACAGTTCTGTAGCTGATTTAGGCGCTTCTTTTTTTGTGACAAAACAACGGATGCGAAGCTTCGGTATATGCGATGATATCCTTTGTATATCAGGATTCATATTAATTATTTCAATAGCCTCACCGCCGGTGAAAAATCCCTCAATATACTGATCTTCAGGGGCACAGTTGAAGAACTCATAGTTCATGTCATCAGGGAAGTAGGGCCAGCGTTCCTTGAGCCATTGGTCATCATATGTACCCGTCTTGTTCTGTCTTGCCGGACACATCATATCCAGTGGGCTGAACCCGGCAGGCTGCGGTTTATCTGAAGGCTCGGCTATCAGTTCATCGAGGTATTCAACATTGGGAAGCGGGATAAGAGAGCCGCCCACCACTGCAATGGCAGGGTCTATCCCTTTGCCCGTGGGGTTATCCGCAAACTCCCTGCCTCCGAAGGCGTTATGCCACATGACGGGCATCTCGTAAAAGGGCATGGGATCTAAAATCGATGTAAGGCCGGTAATGCCCATCTTCCAATACCGATCTCCGAATACGGCAAGTTCTTTTTTCATCTTACCTACGGCAACAGATACCATAGATGCCTGCCTCGTCGTACCCCTCGGTGAAAAACACGAACCCGTTACAATGACCTCGCCATGCGGTTTTGCCATGCCAACGTCAAGAACCGGAACAGGTTTGAGTTGTTCGGGAATTGTCTTCCAGAGTTCCTGTTCACTTAACGGATCGTCAGGTGACATGAGGTCAAAATAAATGAAGACTGTAAGAGTACAATATATCTTATTTCCAATACCGAAGGGTTTTATAAAAAGGGAATGGTGGTTTTTTTTGTATATCTTCACAATGCCTTCATAAAATATTATATAGTCCTGCCAGATGATTTGCCTCGGCATAGCAGTGGGTCTTGATAGCTATACTGAAAGTTTCTTCCGCTGCTGTTTTAAGATGGGAACCGAGGGTTTCTATGCTCTCAGCAGCGAGCGTGGTTTTTGCCGCTATTGTATTTATCTGCTCGCCAACAGCTCCTATCGAATTGGCAGTCGCATTGTTTGCTTCGCCTATAGCCTCCTGTTTTGCGGTAGCCACCTCCGCTTTTGTGGCACAGGCATCTACCTTATCTCCTATAACTTTAGTCTGGTTAGCAAGCACACCCATTGCGCTATCGGTAAGAGTTATGCTATTGTTGATAGCTTTTACCTCTTCATTAAGCGCCTTGTTACACTCTATAATGATCTCGTTTTTGGTCGTGCCGATCTCGGTATGCAGTTCTTTAATCTCTGTTTTAAGACCTTTCATTTCTGTAGTTTCCGGTGAGAAGTCCCAGCTCTCGGGAAACTTAATATCACAATAACCGCCTAAGTAGTTATACATAGTCAACCCGATGGTGGAGCAGATATCCACCCCGACAACCGTTTCTGTCGATTCCCCGAGGATAACCGAATTTGATGTAGCTGCTTCAATATCGAGAAGGCCGTTTGTATAAAGATGCATACCGAATTGGTCCTGATCCGGCTCCATGGTATCACCCTTCCAGGTTGGTCCATCTGCCGGCGGCGGGTCATTTGGAGCGCCTATCCTAAGATAGCTCCCCTGTTTCGGAGAATGCATGAGGATGCGTTCACTCCCCTCCTTATCTTCCATAGCGATCTTGTTTTGCCCGCCTGTCTGGATTATAGACATGGTCTGATTGTTGGTATTAACAGGGCTCGGTGTTTCAGGGTTCGGCACCGCCGCGGCTATGATGGGTCTGTCCGGGTCACCATCAATAAAGGTAAGCAGCACCTCTGTTCCTTTATGGAGGGGGAAATGCATACCATGGTTGCTCCCCGCGTAGGGCTGGGCCATCCTTACCCAGGCAGATGCTTTACCATCGCCCCTGCCGGAAAGGTCAAAGGGCAGGATGATCTTGTAACGACCCATATCGTCAAGTTCCGCATACTGGCCACTTCCTGCCGAGTCTATCCTGCCGACAATGGTGCCGGATATCCGGGGTTGTTCTGTCGTTATCTCAGGCCGGAACTGGACATTGCCCGGTATGGCTGTAAAGGAATTACGGTAATATATGCGGTTTTCCGTTTCGTCCCCGCCAGTTTTGATTCCGGACATAAGATAGCCGGTTTGGTCTCCCTCATGGATAACATCAATAATGAGATATTTACGGTTAAAATTTTTCCGGTAGTGATCCTTGAGCGCAAAGGTAAACCCCGGCAGCATAAAGGGCACCGATCCTTCGCCCCTGTATTCCTCCCGGCGGCACAGAAGGCTTTCGGCACGCACCTTTGCAAGTCTTTTCCCCTCTTCGCTGGTATTTATATGCCCATGATAATAATAGACCGTGCCCCGTCCGTTTTTATCCACGTCAGCGTCGCCTGATATTTCAAGAGAAGGCTTTCGGTAATTGTAGTCCTTCATGAATATTTTTGAAGGCATGAGGTTTTGATGACAATGAAAAGTTCTCAGGACCTCTGCGACATGAAGACTTTCGAGACCGGAGGGCGGAGAATATGTAAGCTCTTTCCCCTGAGGGAGATCCATATGGGCTATCATGGAATCGGCAAAGATTACTTTTTCACTTTCTGCTGTCTGCTCGAAAAAATAATATATGCCCTCTCGTTCCATCCAGCGGGAAATAAAATTCAAATGGCTCTCACCGTACTGGCATACATATTCAATAGGATCATAACTGCCCTTGAGGCGGAATTCAAAATCCTCTTGTGCGAGTCCGCCGTCTATAAGAACATCACTGATAAACTCAGGCACGGACTGATCAAGTATAATCTGGTTATGCTGTGTAATAGAGAGCCACCACAGTTTAGGCACAATATAAGCCTTATAAAAAGCAAACCCGTCTACTTCGTGTAATTGCGCAAAATGAGCAACAATTCCGTTATATACGGCATCACCACCCTCGGGCCTGTGAAATATAAGTTTTGCGCGTTTCTGCATTACTGCTTCAAAATCAACTTCAAGGTTGTTTGTAATAAGCATGATCTCGAATTCATATGGTTTAGATACCCCTTCTGACCCGCTGAGATGAACAACACCAAAGGTGTCGTCAGGCAGGGCCTTCGATTGAAAGGAAAATTTCTTTGCTGTCAGGTATTCCATATACACACTCCTTTTAGCGCATTATCATGGCTTTGTTCCGGCTTGGCACATGATATATTTCAGCAATCTCATCAATGTTGTTTCCGTTAAAAAAATACATCTATTAATCGCTTTTCATGCAAATTTTAAAATACTTTCAGCAGAGATTTATCTGTTCTGCGTTTATTGATACAAGTTCTTCCGCTGTGTGCATGGCGTTCTTTGAGTGCATGGAAAGGTTTGTCTCCACAACATACCGTGTTGAACCTGTCTGTACCTCTTCATGGTCTTTTACAAATCTGAAGGCATCTATAAGCCTTTCCGTAAACCGCTGGAATATATGTTCCACCTTTCCGGCAACGGTTCGTATGGTGCCTATCTCTGTGGAAAGGGCTGAGCCTGAAACAGTGAACTCGCCGAAGGCAACTTCGCCCTCTCTTGCCGCGATGGACATCCTGTCAGTGGCAACTGAGACACCTTCGCTTGCAGAAAGCGATAATGTGCCGCCTTCTGCATGAAGGTTCACATTTCCTTTGAAATATAAATCATTTTCGGGAAAATCCCGGGAGTTTCTGACAAGGACGGCAAGGATATAACAGCAGGCGCCATCATCATCAAGGGAAACAAGAACAGTATCATCTTTACCCGGGCGCATGAAGCAGCTTGCCGCTATTGAAGCTTTATAAGAACCTGTCTCAGTCTCTATGAGAGGATTATCGCCTTCTTCAAGAACAATGCCGTATCCCAGATAGGGTTGACTGACATTTTTCTTTATCTTCAGAACATTCTTCATTTCATTCCCTCCCTTGTGATTTTGCCGCAGGCGGTTTCCAATTCTCCGCCTGTTCCATTTCTTTGTCCGTCTCTTTGACGAGCAGTTTGCTTGCTCCTTCCCAATTCGTATGGTCGTCTATGATGCGGTGCATGTTTGCTCCATAAAGGTTTGCTCCTGTAAAATTTGCATAGGTAAGGTCGGCATGGGAAAAATTAGCATAGTGACATTTTGCGTTACTAAAATTCGCCGCGGCGCATTTCGCACCGGTAAATATGCTGTTTAAGAGCGTTGCATGCGAGAACACGGCCGCTGAGGCGTCGGATTCACCGAAGAATGCATGGGACAGGTCTGCGCCTGAAAAATCCGTCTGTTTGAGTTTCGCGCCCTTGAAAAGCGCGTTCTGCATTTTTGCATTGACAAGCCTTGCGCCTGAAAGGTCAGCATCCATAAAGGTGGAATAGGTGAGCTCGGCATCAGTAAAATTCGCCCCTGCAAGGTCTGCCTGAGCAGCATTCACCTGGATAAAGCGGGCGCCTTTAAAATCCTGGTTGGCAAGCTTGCACCCCTGAAAGAGTATTTTAGAAAAATGAGCGCCTTTAAAATTGGCTTCAGTTAAGTCTGATCCGTTAAACATGACTTTCAAGAGATCTGCATTGCTGAAATCCGCCTGGATGAGCTTTGTATGCTGGAGCAGTGCTTTTTCAAACCGAGTATTTACAAATTTGGCTTTCTTAAGCTCCGCGTGCTGCATAAGCGTCCAGCTTACAAGAGTCCCGGAAAAATCAGCTTCATTCAGATCGGAATGGGTAAACATTGTTTCATGAATAACAGCCCCCTGGAAAGAGGCTCCGCTGAACTTCATTTTCATAAAATTTACCTTTGTCAGGTCTGTGCCTTGGAAGCTCACCCCGGAAAAATCGCAATCGCGGAAACCGGTTTTTAATATTTTTGCTCCCGACAAATTACCGCCGGTAAATATGCAGTCCTCAAATCGTCCGCCTGTGAGGTCAGCCCCGGCAAGATCAATGCCGGATAGGTCAAGTCCTTCCAACGTTTCGTTTGCGGCTATTGCGTTCAAAACTTCCTCTTTTGTCATTTTATCCCCTTGCTGTTACCGGGGCTTGCGTCGCCCCCTCCAACGGCCAAGCCGTCGGAGCCTCCCCTTCTCGCTTGCCTTGCAAGCTGGCCTTAATCCATTTCCCTGTTATTACCATAATATGTTTTTTACTACAAATTGCCGTCATTTTATCCCCTTGCTGTTACCGGGGCTTGCGTCGCCCCCTCCAACGGCCAAGCCGTCGGAGCCTCCCCTTCTCGCTTGCCTTGCAAGCTGGCCTTAATCCATTTCCCTGTTATTACCATAATATGTTTTTTACTACAAATTGCCGTCATTTTATCCCCTTATCACTTTTCAGTATCCCTGTGCGTCTTGCAATAAGGGATTGTTTCACATTTGCTCCGTCCATCACGGTTTCGCCGAAAACAGCCTTATAGAAATCAACAGCATAGAGGTTTGCATTACTAAGATCGGTATTTACAAGCCTTGATTTGCGCAGAGAGCCGCCAAAGAGGTTAATATAACGCATATCGGCCTCTTCAAGGTCTGACTTTGAAAAACGGCAGGTCTTTGCAGATACGCCGGCCATAATTGCTCCCTTGAGGTTGCATTTCTCAATGAGAGCACCGTCAAATTTTGTACCTGTAAAATCGCTCCCGCTCAAATCCGTATCACGGAATGATCCAAGAGTCAGAGTAACATCTCTCATGTCGGCACCGGGAAGGCACGTGTCGTTGCTCATACGTCCTTTGTGCATGTCTGCTCCGTAGAATCTGACTTTATTCCCTGTTACCTCCATGAGCGTCGTTGACGGGAAGGCAGTATGTGAGAAATCAGCCCTGTCAAGAGCAAGTCTTCTAAAGAGGCAGCGCTCAAGTCTTGCTTCTCTAAATATCATATCCGATGCGTCAGCATCCGAGAAAACAGTCAGGTTTGCCTTTATTTCATTAAATTTTGCCTTTACCATAGGCGTATTCACAATCATTGACAGTTCCAGCACTGCCCCGGTAAAGTCGGCTTCTGTCAGGTCGGCTTCTTTAAAAATTGTCTGTTTCATTAAAGCTCCCGCAAGATTTGCTTTTTTCAACTTTGCTTTTAAAAGCATTGTTCTGTCAAATATTACCCCTTTCAGGGAAGAACCGGTAAAATCGGCCTCATTTGCCATGACCTGGCTGAAATTTGTGTTGTCCAGCATTGAGCCTGCGAAATTTGTCTTCATGCATTGGGCCTGATTAAAGTCAGCGCCATGAAGATCGAGTCCGGAAAGATCAACACCGGAGAGTATTGCAAAGGCAAGGCTCTCACCTCTTGCGTACATTTCGATTACCTCTTCCCTTGTCCTTTTCACCATTCGGTCGGGGTCCATGCCGAACTTTAAAAATTTGGCTTTAGCCGCATCGGGCATTTTCTGTGCTTTTACGTTCTGAACCGCTTGTGCCGCAGTTTTTTTCGCGTCTTCGAGCTTTGCCATACCTGCATCAAATCTGGTCTGGCCCTCCTGAGACATCTTTTTTATGTCTGCCATCCACTGGTTTACCTGGGTTTCAAGATCGGGAGTAAGTTGTTTTTTTTGCTTGAGAAAGTTCTTATACTCGACAAGTTTGGTTACCATTGTATCCCCTGCTGCAGCAAATGAAACAGGTTTTGGGTCAACAGGTATTTTCAGTACCTCATCAGGGTTAAGTCCTGCTTTTTTTATAGAATCCCTGGCTTGTGCAAACATTTGCTCTTTTATCTTCTGTCCTTCTGCTGCAACGTTGCCGATCTTGCCTTCAAGATATGCCCTTATATCCTTGCCTGATTTATCAACAATACCCTTTACATCAATATCAGGTATCGATAGGGTAAGGCCTTCTTTTGTGGGAGGTTTTCCCTGTTCAGGAATTTCAGGGGCTATCTTGTGTTTCTTCGAAAAATCCTTCGGCATAGCATCCATGATCCATTGGCGGATATCAATGCCTGACCTGTGGGCCTCAAAGAGGGTTCTGCCTTTGGGTAATGGATAAAGAACGGCCTCAGGATATATCTTCTTCCATGTTTCATATGTTTTTTCTCCGGGAGCCGATTTTTCAGGCAGGACTACGAGAAATATACCCGATGCTTTCATCTGGTCTGTTGCTTCTTTCGATGGTTTCTCGTCAGGTCCGGTAAGGGCGATAATTGAGCAGGCATCACCTATTTCCTGTTCAAGAAGAAGCGCCTGAAGCTCGTCAGCCACAGCAATGACCGGTGCACTGTCTTCAGATAAATAAAAGAGAGGTGTTTTGTCGGATTCATCCACCAGACAGGTTGCAGCTATAGGTTCTCCTTTTTCCCAGCCTGGGGAGAGAATCAGGATTCTATTCAATACCGCCTCATTGAACCGCGGCATTACAAGACCAGTCGGTATGACAAGGTCTTTGATTGCATCATCCTTATTGTTGATGCCCCATAGGTCTTTAGGATCGTTGACTTCTTCACGATTTACTCCGAGCCATGCCTTCTTTATCGCCCTTTGTCCTATACCGAGCTTCCGAAGCATGTCCGTTGTCTCACGATCTCCCTCAAGGTTTCGCCTGCACTGAATAACAAAAGGGAATCCCCTGTCGTGCCAGGGATTTACCTTTTTCTCCCGCTTAAGGAGAGCTTCCGGGTTAAATCCGGCCTTCTCAAGGATATCGGCAGGGACGGCCTTTCTCATCTTATCAGCGCCGGATTTAACCGCTGTTTCCGCTTCTTTCATTGCTTTAGCTGCTATTGTCTCAAGTTTTGCAAGACTCTCGTCTATGTGGGCGGATTGTTTCAGCAGGTTTCCCTTCATCCTTTCGAACATGGCAAGATCGATCTTTACAAGGTGTCCATACTGCTGTTGAAACCCTATGGACTGAGCCTCCAGTTTGTCGAGCAGCGCAAGGCTGTCCGAGATGACAGTTTGCCCTGTGGCCGCAGTTTCTGCAGGGGTGCGGGGCATCACAGGGGCTTTCCCTGTGGCCATCTTGATGGAATCTTCAATATCCTTTGGAATCTTCTTGATCCGTTTCATCATGTCGCCGATCTTCTTTGATGCTTTATGCAGAGGCTCCATATTGACAGGAACAGTCATATCCATTGCCTTTTTCTGCTCCTCAAGATAGTATTCCAGGGTACCGGGTGTATCATTTATCTGTTCGGTGGCGATAAATATCCTCGATACATCCTCATATTCTTCATCAAATATCTCTGTTGTGCCCCTGTACATGGCAACGCCGCGAAGGATAGTGGGGAAAAGCCAAAGGGTATCAATGTGAGTAGGCACATCCTTGAATATCTCCTCCTTTGATCCTGGGGCCTCTTTTTTCGTTACAAAACAGCGTATGCGGAGCGCAGGCATACGGGACGATATCCGCTGCATATCAGGGTGCATATTGATTATCTCTATGGACTCGCTTCCTGTGAAAAAACCGTCAATATACTGGTCTTCAGGGGCGCAGTTGAAGAACTCATAATCCATATCATCAGGAAAATAGGGCCAGCGCTCTTTGAGCCATCTGTCGTCATATGTACCGGTTTTTTTCTGCCTTGACGGCAGCATCATATCTAAGGGGCCGAAACCTGCGGGCTTCGGTTTTTCCGACGGCGAGCCTATAAGCATATGGGGATATTCTATGTTGGGAAGAGGTACAAGAGACCCTCCTTTTACTGTGACAGCAGGATCAATACCCTTGCCTGACAGGTTGTCGGCAAATTCCTTTCCTCCAAAAGCATTGTTCCATGTGATGGGCATCTCTGAAAAGGGCATCGGGTCCATAATTATTGATGTAAGGCCGGTTATGGTTGACTTCCAATACCGGTATCCGAATACGGCAAGTTCCTTTTTTACGTTTCCCACCGCAACAGATACCATTGATGCCTGTCTTGAAGTACCCTTCGGTGAAAAACACGAACCCGTCACAATGAACTCGCCGCGAGGCTTTGCCATACCCACATCAAGCACAGGCATGGGTTTAAGCTGTTCGGGAATAGTCTTCCACAGCTCCTGTTCGCTTAAAGGATCGTCAGGGGCGGTAAGGTCAAAATAAATGAATACCGTAAGGGTAAAATAAATCTTGTTTCCGATACCGAAGGGCTTAATAAAAAGAGAGTGGTGGTTTTTTTTATATATTTTCATAATATCTTCACAAAACGCTGTACAGTCCGGCAAGATGATTTGCCTCTGCGTAACATTTTGTATGTACAGCAACGCTGTGCGTTTCTTCTACTGCTGTTTTAATATGGGACGCTATCGTCTCTGTTTTCTGAGCTATGAGATCAGTTTTATCTGCCACGGTCTGCACACTTGAAGCTACGGCCCTGGTTTGTTCCGCTATAGCCTCTGTTAATTCCCCGTGGGCTTTGTTTGCTGCTGCTGTTACGGAATCTTTTGTGGCAAGAGCCTCTGTCGCCGATCCTATTGCCACAGTACGTTCGTTGGTTACCTTGGTCTCAAGATCGGCAAGTTTTGTGTCAAGATTAAGCGCCTGTATCTTGCGATTGACTAAATGCCAAGCATCAATATATGAGTGAAAAGCTACGTCGCTTATATGGGTTTTCAGAGCAGAAATTTCTTGTTTAGTTTCTTTCAGTGCAGTATGGGTAGCGCTGTAGCTCCATTTTGTGGGGCAGAAATCCTGACTTGCTATGGCAGTGGTATCCATCCTGTTACCGATAACAGTGCTAAAAGCAGCGCCAAGTACAAAGTCAGACGAAATACCGCCGACCCATTCCGTAGACTCTCCCAGGATAATTTCGTTTTGCGCGGCAGCCTGTACATCAAGGATTCCATTGGTAAAAAAGTGCATACCGAAATGCTCCTCGTCATTTGTCATATTTTCACCTTCCCAGTCCGGAGGGGGCGGCGGGTCATTGGGCGCGCCTATCCTTACGTAACTACCCTGATTGGGTGAATGGAGAAGTATCCGTTCGCTGCCTTCCTTATCTTCCATGGCTATCCTGTTCTGTCCCCCTGTGTGTATTACAGACATGGTCTGATTATCGGCAGCAACAGGGCTCGGGGTTTCAGGGTTCGGCACGGCTGCCGCTATAATGGGTCTGTCCGGGTCGCCGTCAATAAAGGTAAGCAGCACTTCTGTTCCCTTATGGAGAGGAAAATGCATGCCGTGGTTGCTCCCCGCGTAAGGTTGAGCCATCCTTACCCATGCAGAGGCCTTACCGTCGCCCCTGCCGGAAAGATCAAAGGGCAGGATAATTTTGTAACGGCCCATATCATCAAGTTCGGCATATTGACCGCTTCCTGCCGAGTCTATCTTGCCGACAATTGTTCCGGATATCCGGGGCTGTTCTGCTTTCATCTCCGGCCGGAACTGGACACTGCCGGGGATGGCGGTAAAGTAATTACGATAGTATATGCGGTTTTCCGTTTCGTCCGCGCCTGCTCTGATCCCGGACATAAGATAACCGGTCTGGTCCCCCTCATGGACAACATCGATAATGAGATATTTACGGTTAAAACTTTTCCGATAGTGATCCTTAAGTGTAAAGGTAAACCCCGGCAGCATGAAAGGCACCGATCCTTCTCCTTTATATTCCTCGCGGCGGCACAATAGGCTCTCTGCACGTATTTTTGCAAGCCTCTTTCCATCTTCACTGCTTTTTATGTGTCCATGGTAGTAATAGACCGTGCCCCGCCCTTTTTTATCAACATCAGCATCACCTGATATTTCAAGAGAAGGCTTTCTGTAATTGTAGTCCTTCATAAATATCTTTGAAGGCATAAGACTTTGACGACAGTGGAAGGAACTCAGAACCTCAACAGCATGGAGACTTTCGAGACCGGAAGGCGGAGAATATACAAGCTCTTTTCCCTGGGGGAGATCCATATGTGCTATCATGGAATCGGTAAAGATTACCTTTTCACTGCTTTCCCTTTGTTCAAAAAAATAGTAGATACCCTCGCGTTCAAGCCAGCGGGAAATAAAATTCAAATGGCTCTCGCCATACTGACATACGTATTCGACAGGATCATAGTTGTCTTTGAGGCGGAATTCAAAATCCTGCTGTGTAAGTCCACCGTCTTCAAGGACATCCTTGAGAAACTCAGGCACGGATTTATCAAGGATTATCTGGTTATGCTGAGTAATAGAAAGCCACCACAATTTTGGAACCAGATAGGCCTTATAAAAAGCAAATCCGTCTACTTCGTGCAATTGTTCAAAGTGGGCAACAATACCGTTATACACAGCGTCACCGCCTTCAGGTCTGTGGAATATGAGTTTCGCGCGATCCTCCATAACTGCCTCAAAATCCACCTCAAGGTTGTTTGTAATAAGCATAACCTCAAATTCATATGGTTTAGATATCCCTTCTGACCCGCTGAGATGGACTACGCCAAAGGTGTCGTCAGGAAGTGCTTTCGATTGAAAGGAAAATTTCTTTGCTGTCAGGTATTCCATATACAAACTCCTTTTTAGCTCATTATCATTACTTTGTTCTGACTCGGCGCCAAATCGGAACCAACCGCGTTTCCGTCGTTCTGCTTTGTCATATTTCCCATGAAGACAGCCGGGTTGCCCTCGAACTTTACCTTTGTGCTTCCCATAGTAAATTCAGCAGGTCCCATAATTTTGTTTGACATAACACCCCCTGCCGCACCTGCCTGGTCACCGTTTGTGGGTTGAACTTTGGATGCTTTTGTAAGGGCAGGCATACCGTTTATCATTACTTTTTTTGTAACAGGATTAGCAGTCTGCGGCATGCCGATATTCGGAAAAGGCATGGGTTGAGGCCCTGCGGGCGTCGGCACCTTGCATGTATCCGGCATGGCAAATAACTGACCTTTTTCTTTAGTAGCTGCGTACATTTTACCTTCTTTTGTTCAGCCTATGTGTATCTTATTGCCATCTATTGTTACTTCTTCTTCGGCAATAACAGAAGCATGCTTTGCTTTGAGAAAGAACCGTTCCTTGACTATAGTGCGAATCCGTTTGGCTGTTGTCTGTTCCATTTCCTCTATATAGCGAAAGCTGTTTCTTACTTTCTCTGTCGTGGAATCGATAATAGCATCAAGTGCACGAGCAACAAAAACAGCCTTTTTAACACGTGTCTCGCACCAGCTTGCCATGAATGAAAAACCGGCGAAGCTGGCTTCACCATGAATACCGGATAATTTAACCTCCGGGGCTTCTATAGATGTGCTTTTATCTCCACGAAGCGTTATCTCTTCACCTTCTATAACAACCTTACCTGGGAGCGCTATCCTTGTATTTTCTTTTGACTTTGCAAGGATGTTCAGGATAAAAGCTGTTTTGCCACCTTCGAAGGCAACGAGCACTCTGTCGCCGGTTTCGGGCACTATAAGGCATCCGGCAGCCTTTTTACTAACAATAACTGTACCATATTCCATGAGTACATGATATTGTCCTTCTGCCTCGGCAATTACAACTCCACAGATAAGTTCAACAGGCTGCGGAAATGTTTTTCTTTGCAGGTTTGTTACGTTTTTCATATTGATACCTCATTTTATATCCGGGGATTATTGCCGACCCCGGTGCATAAATTCACTTAATCTATGTTGAAACACTATGAGATGGTTTCCAGTTTTCTGCCATTTTCAAGTCTTCATCGGTTTTGAATATTGTACCTGTATCGGCTTCATCCCATTTTGCCTCACTCATTCTGACTCCATGAAAATCAGTGTAAGAGCATTTTGTTTGCGAAAAGTCGGCGCCATGGATCTGTGCATGAGAAAAATTGGAATAAGATATATCCGACTCCGAAAAATCAGCATGATTCAGGATTGCTCTTTCAAAAAGGGACTGTTCAACCCTGGCACCGGCGAAGGAGGCATTGTCCATATGGGCATCAGAAAAAAGAGCCATATGGAAATCAGAATTGGAAAAATCAGCTTTCATACAAAATGCGCCTCTGAAATTTACATATTCTCCATTCGCCCCCTGAAACACTGCATCTTCCAGAGTTGCTTCGGCAAAACTTGCCTGTGTAATGTCAAGACCGGAAAAATCAGCACCTGTCAAAATACTTCTGTCAAACATGGCCATAACAAGAATACATCCGGAGAACCTCTGCCCCTTCATTTCAGTTTCAGTGAACATAACTTTTGTGAGATTCGTTTTGTTGAACACAGCCTCTTCAAGGTTGGCCTTATGAGCCATAAGTCTTGACAGATCGGCCCCGGTGAAATCGATTTTCTTCACAACAGAACCGTGTATTGTGGCCATAAAAAACTTTGCGCCGGCAAAGATAACTTCTGAGAAATAGCAATCGATAAAATGTGCCCGTATTGCTGATGTTCCTGTAAGGTCCGTTCCTGAAAAAGCGCCTTTGCTGAAGGATGATTCATCCATAATAGTGTTTTTCATGCAGGCAGATGTAAAATTCACATCTGAAAAATTACCTCCCATGAGAGAAGCACCTTCGAGAATCCCCTCTGAAAAGTCTACCTTTGTCATGATTGAACCGGCCAAGGAGGCTCCGGTAAGATTTGCCCGCCGGAGGTCGACATTTTCAAAGCACAGACCGGAAAGATCAATGCCTGCAAGATTACTTGCGGCAAGGCTCAAAGAGCTAATCTTTCCTTCATCCTTTCCTTTTTGTATAATCTCTTCAACAGTCATGTTTTGCATTACCTTTTAATCCGATCAATTTAAATTATCATTCTTCCGGCTTAACAACTAAAATTGTCCTTTTTGTATTCGCGCTTTCAAGATTTGTTTTGCCGAACCTGGTCTTATAGAAATCTACACCAAAAAGATTGGAATATTTGAGGTCTGTTCTTGTAAGGATGGATTTTCGGAGAGAACCCTTGAAAAGATTAATGGCACTCATATTGGCATTACTCAGGTCAGCCTTTGAAAAGTTTGTCCTTTTCGCAACAGCAAAAGTCATTATGGCATTTTTAAGCTCACATTTGCTAAAATCAGAGTCGTCAAGCACTGTTTCCACCATCTGCGCCCTTGATAGTTTTGCACCTTCCCAGCAGGCCCTGGAGATCCTTGCGCCTGTAAACCTCGCGTCAGTCAGGGTTGTATTTATATCTGCCCTTGATCCGTCGAGTAATGCGTAACCAAAGACCGTCTGTTCCCCCTTTGCCCCGAATAATCTCATTCCCTGCGCATAAGCCTTTGTAAAATTTGCAAACGAAAGAATTGCATTGGAAAAATCAGCCTCGCCGAGATCCGCCTCTAAAAAATTCCCGTCCATCAGATCTGCATCGATAAATAATGCTTTTCTGGCAATGACTTTATGGGCAATCACTTCTTTCATACAGCATTTTTCAAAGACAGTGCCATTCATGACAGCTCCTGTCAAATTGGCTTTCATAAAATCGGAGTCTGTAAAGTCGGCGTCAGATAAATCGGCTTCAGACATTTTTGATTTCCGGAAACATGCACCTGCTACAATCGCCGTACAAAACCGTGCATGATTTAATGACGCACCGGTAAAATCCGCGCCGATCAAACGGGATTTATCAAAGATCGTATCATCGAGTTTAGCATTTTTAAAAATTGTTTTTTCAAGTACAGCACCGGTAAAATCCGCGCCTGACAGATCAGTATCTGAAAAGTCAAGGCCTGACAGATCAAGGTTTTTCAGGTTTTTATCGCTCCCGTAGAGAGCCAAAACCTCTTCAACAGTTAAATTTTTTGCTGTTAAAGGTGTCTCCGTAAGAGACTCAGCGGCAGGCTGTTTCATATCCTCTGCAGCTTTTGCAGTTTCATCTGCCTTTTTTTTCAGTCCGTCCAGGTCTCTCTCTACTTCCCTTCCGATCCTCTCCACCTCTCTTAACTGAGTTTCAATATCCGGCCTTGCAATACCTGCCTTCCTGAAACCTGCCATTACTTCATCTGCTGACATTTGGACCGGCTGAGGCTTCGGTTCCAGCATTCTGAGAGCATCTTTTTCGCTTATGTTGAACTTCTTCATCAATTCCGCAGTATGCTGTTCCATCTGAACAATCATGAGTTCCATTTCAGCAAGGGATGCCGATCCGTCTGCGGCAGGTTTGGGGCCGTACTTTCTCAAAGCCTCCTCCGGTGTGAGCCCGATCTTCTTGAGTTGTGCAGTTGCCCTTGCTTCAAGCTCCTGCACTTCTTTCATAAGGGTCATAAGCTCCGGCCTGATGCTTTCCGCAGCAGGAACTTCAGGCAGTTTTTCCTGTAGTGTGTCTATTTGGGTTGGATCTTCGGCAGTTGCCTCAACAGGCGGCAGAGGGTTCAGTTCTTTCTGAAAGAGTTCGTAATAATAATCTATCGGTTTTGGTTCATCGGAGAGGTTTTCCCATCGGGCAAAGCAATAAAAAACATCGTCAAAATCCTCGTCCGTAATTTCCGTTGAGCCCCGGAACAGGAGAACCCCCCGTTCTTTATCCGGAAGGAGCCATAATGTTTCAGGTCTTGAGCTTACTTCTTTAAAAACCTCATTATTGCCTTCCCTCAAATGGACAAATATCCGTGCTCTCAGACCTGGGAGCATTGATTTGAAAAAAGAATGCTGAGGATGCATGTTGTGAATCTCTATATTTTCATCTCCTGTAAAGAAACCGTTTATCCTCTGATCCGGAGGCGCTGTATTAAAGTATTCGGGATCGGTTCCCCTGGGGAAGTGAGGCCAGCTTTCAATAAGGTACTCTTCATCAACCTGTCCCATGTATTGCATCCTCTGGGGCCATGTCATAGGATATGCCGTAAAACCGGCAGGATCGGGCAGATCCCCCTGACAACCGACAAGGTGGCATTCATCCTGTATGTTGGGAATGGCTGCGATCCCTTTGCTGTCAGTGTCACACCCCTTGCCAAAGGGGTTTCTATCGAATTCTGATCCGCCGAAGGCATGAGCATAATCAACAGGCATTTCAGTAAAAGGTTCAGGATCAGTTGACCAGAAGGCTGTCCAGTGCATATTGCCAAAAACAGCAAGGGACTTGGAAATACCTCCCACATTGACAATTGCCTTAAGGCCCTTTACCGGTTCCCGTGAAAAACATGATCCGTATACAAGAAATTCGCCACGTTGTTTCGGTATGCCGAAGTCGAAAATCTCATCTTTTCCAAGGGATGCCTCTATTGCAGGCCACATCTCCTGCTCATGAAGGAGTCTATCTTCTTTTCCATTCAAATCAAAACAAAAAAAAGCACAGGCCGAAAGGGACAGGAAATCTTTTCCCTCCATTGAAAAAGATTTAAACATAATGGACATATTATCGGGCTTAATAGTTTTCATGGACTGTAGTTATTCAACCAAGCTTTATAAAATTGCCTTTTGCCTCGATGGCTGCTGAGCTTAGAACCACTTCATTGGCATCCAGTTTCATCTTTATACTTCCCTGGTCGATGGAGATGGATTTGCCGCCCTGCTCCATCTTGCATAAACCGTTAGTAAACTTTATCTGATTTCCCTGGCCGTAGGTCATAGTGGCAGAATTGCCGTCTACCAATACATTCCCTCCGCCTCCGCCCTTAGCAATCTCAACCCTGTCGTTATTTACAAAAACCTTTGCTCCTGAAGCATTCCCGGTATCACGTTTTATCGTAATAGAATCGCCTTTATCCATCTCTATTAAGGCAGTCTTGTTATTACTTATTGTAATAGTATCATTGTTTGTTAAAATGACCGGCTTTATCTCTATAAAGGAGGACATAGTCCCTGCTCTGTCCACACCTGTTTTAATGCCGTGAGAGGCTGTTGAATCGGCCTGTATCTTAACACCTTGTCCATCAAGTTCTATTTTGGAAAGCGGATGAAAATTCTTCGGATTCAGTTTTTTTGCAAGCACACCAAGAGCAATTCCTTCAGCAATAGTTGATGCTGTAGCAGCTCCCAGACTTACAGCCATACTCTTTAAAGCTCCTGTGCCTTCTTCTTCATGGGGAAAAACATATGATCCGCTTTCCCCGGCCAGGGCGCCGGCAAGTGCGAAAAATGCTGCAACACCAAGCGTCAAACCTGTTCTTGAGCCTTCAACGATGAGTTTTTCAGCAGCACTCAATCCTGCCGAAATGGTAACCTTATCTGTTCCAAGCAGATCATCTTCATCCTTTATGCGCTCAGTTGTCTTGCCGAATTCGAGATGAGGCCCGAACTTTACCTCCGTGACAGCTCCAGCTTCAACACCAAACTTTACGCCGACCGTGAAATCCGAACTTTGTCCGAGCACTGCTTCCATTTTTGACCCCACGGTAATCCAGTTTTCAGCTCCCAGAACAATGGAATCCTCCTGACCGCATACCACTTCATGCTTGCTGCCTTTTGATTTCAATTCAAAACTCGGGGAATCCTCATTACCGACCCAGAGCCAACTGCCTTCTTCCCCTTTAAGTGAACAATACATGCCAAAGGATTTCTTCCCTTCCTTGTCTTCCATAATGATTTTATGTCCGCCTGCTGATTGTATGATACTCTGCGATGAATTATCTTTCGAGGAATCTGTGGAATTGCTTTTTACCACATTTGCATTGCTGGAGTTGAAAAGTGAGCCCGATATTACAGGCTGGTCAGGATCTCCGTCCCTAAAACTGATGATTACCTCTGCGCCTTTATGCAGGGGGAAGTGTATCCCGTACGTTTTGCCGCCTGCACCCGCGTAAGGGGATGCCATTCTGATCCATACAGAGCCCTTCCCAGCTCCTTTTGATGTGGCAGGAAAGGGGAGTTTTACCTTATAACGGCCTTTATCGTCAATCTGGGCGTATTCACTCTCTTTTCCATCCGAGAGGGCCTCTCCATCTACAATGGCATTCATCGTACTATATATTCTTGGCCTTGGCGTCTGGCGTTGAGGCCTGAACTGAATACCCGAAGGTATTATAACAAAGGCATTTTCATAAAAAGAAGGGTAATCATTTATGGGCTGCATGCCTGATAACTGCTGCTGACCCCTGTGAATCACTTCCACAACAAAATAATTGCCCTTAAATCCTGACGATGCCCCTTCATCAAGGGTTATAAGCATGCCCGGCATAAAAGGCACAGCGGTGCTTCTGCCTGAATAAAGACTGCCCCGACAGAAGATTTCCTGTGCTCTTATAGTTGCCAGAAAATAACCATCACCTCCTGTATTTGGGTTAATAAAGTTTTCTCCGTATATTCTTATCTCGCCCTGTAAGGTAGTATCTTCTTTCCCGTCATTTGACACAAAGGCCGAACATGATATAACCCCTGCATCTCCTAAAGATACCTTTTCATATCCATAATTCACTATGGTGACTTTCCTGGGAAGCATGCTTTGCTCAAGAGACAGGTTATGCATGGCATTCGGGTCAGGTGCGGTAGACTGATCGGTAAGAAAACGGTAACGCAAATTATTGGCCCTTGAGAGGTTTGTATCCTTTCTATCGGTAAAGACTACCTGTTCCTGAGAAAGGACAATATAATTACCGTTTGTATCCTTTTCCGGTTCTCCTTTATCATTCCTCTTCAATGGAGCCTGGTCAAAATAGTAATATATACCCTCACGCTCAATAAGACGGGACAGAAAATCCAGGTCTGTTTCCTCATACTGGCAAACATAGGCAAAACGATTGTACGGGTCTTTAGCAGAGTTATATTTATCTTCGCTTTTAAGTACAATAAGTTGATCCTGGCTGCTGAGCATCCCTTCTTTCAGCAAGGTTTCCATAATATTCTCAGTACCTTGTTTATAAAGAGGGGTTTCTATAAATACATCAGATTTTCTGAACATTCCCAGGGATGAAAATTTAGGCACAACGATTGCTCTGTAGTGGTAATATCCGCCTATTTTATCTTTCTTCAAAAAAGCAACAATGATGCCATGATATACCGAGGATGCTGTCTGCACAGGATTTGTCGTTGTATCATCCATTGCTATTGTAAAAGTAGCTCTTCTGCTAAGGAGATTTGTTTTGACTACTTCCGTTTCGGAACGAAGGTTTACGGTAAATTCATAAGGCCGTGAAACTGTTTCACGGCCCTCAAAGTAGATAACATCAAATACAGGTTTTTCAGGATCATTCGTATTGTAGTCTATAACAAATGTAAGTTGATTGGCCATATAAATACCTCGTAACTAATAATTCAAGCTATTTAAGCTGTTTGACAGTTTTTTTAATTATTTTATCTCTTTAACAATACGCTGTTTTATTCTTGGCATAGGTTCTCCTGTATCAATGGCAACCCAGCTTTCCTTGAACTTTTTCTTCACAGACGACTTATCAAAAATCTTTTCTGTCGTAGTAAGGGAAATATCTATGGTGTATTCGCCCTTCCCCTTAAAGAAAACGTTTATTGACTCCAGTTCGCTCGTTCGCCATTCCAGCGTTCTCAACTGATTTTTATAATTATTCTCAAAAGCTTCCGCTGAAGTCATTTTCTTATCCGGAAATTCCATGTAAAAGTCCTGTACGGACAGGAATCCATGCAGGGAATCAGCGGGCGCCTTCTCATCCAGGAGACCAAACCATCTGTACGCCAGGCTTTTTACATCATTTTCATTAAACCTTGGTATTTCCGCAGGCGCAGGCCTTAGATCCTCTCTCGGCGGGGTATAAACATTCATAACGGTCGCCTTTGATGATGATGCAATTATGCTGTGGGGTACATTTGAAGGTATGATGTAAACGCCGCCCTGATTGACCTGTTTTGTTTCTTTATTAATTGTTACAATAAAGCTCCCTTCAAGTACATATCCCAAAGTATCTTCTATCCTGTGTGTAAGAGATATGTCTTTGGACGCTTCTGATTTGCCGACCTCAAGAACCTCCATTGTCAGGCGGTCATTAAAATATACTTTTCGCCTTGTCCTGTCATTTACTGTGCTCCAGGTTGTATCATCGGCAGACAATATTGCAGGGTTTACCTGTGTAGTAGGCCAGCGGAGGCTGTAATCCCGTTTAAGTATTTCTTTTTTTCCGCTGCAGCCCGTTGATATTAATGTAATCATTATGAACAGGGCTAATGCGGTAAATCTTGCAGTTATCATGATAAGACTTGCCTCGCTCTTCTAAACCGCATTTTCCGGCACTGCTGCCTCATTGTCGAAAAGAAAGGTAAAAGAACCATCTTCTGCCGTATCAAAATGCACAGATGAAGGCATCCCGCCCTCGCTCATATGAGTGAGGATCGTCTGTGATAATCTGGGGAGTACATTGCCATTCAGTATATAATCAATGTTTCGCGCTCCCGTCTCTACCTCAGTGCAGCGGGCCGTTATGGTGTCCGCTACAGCAGGCGCCCATGTCATAACCATTCTATTGTTTTCAAGCAATGTCTTCTGGATCCTTTTAAGCTTCAGTTCAACTATGAGTTTCATCGCTTCGGTGTTCAGGCTGCAAAAGGGCAGAACAGTCATACGGGCAAGCAGTGCGGGCTTAAAATGGGACGACAGGATGGGTCTTACAGCGCCCATCATTGCATCGGCAGGCGGAATCTCAGCGCCGGATGTCATTTCCTGGATGACGTCGGATGCAAGGTTGCTTGTAAGTATGATGATGGTGTTGCGGAAATTGATCTCTTTGCCTTCACCGTCATTTGCAATACCTTTGTCAAATATCTGGTAAAAAAGGTTCATTACATCTATGTGGGCTTTTTCAGATTCATCAAGAAGGACAACAGAATACGGCCGCTGTCTCACCGCTTCCGTAAGCATTCCTCCTTCGCCATACCCTACATAACCCGGCGGAGAACCGATGAGACGGCTTACCGTATGGCTTTCCTGAAATTCACTCATATTTATGGTAACTATGTTTTTTTCACTGCCGAAGAGCAGGTCTGCCAGAGCAAGGCCGCATTCTGTTTTTCCGGTCCCGCTGGGGCCAACAAAAAGGAACACGCCTATAGGCTGAGTCGGATTCTTAAGTCCTGATTTGGCTGACCTGATTACCTCGGCAAGCCCCGTCATGGCCGTATCCTGTCCTTTAATCCTCTCCTTCAGACGTTCCTCAAGGTGAATTACGGTTTCAGCCTCGTCTTTAAGCATCTTGCCCAGAGGTATGCCTGTCCAGTCGGAAACAACCTGCGCAACCGACTCCGGGTCAACCTCAATACGGATAAGAGGGTTATTGTCCTGAATGGAAGTAAGTTCCTTTTCTGCTGCATCAAGATCGCTTTTCAGGGCATCTTTTTTGGCCGGATCATCCTGGGCAACAGCCTGCAACTCATCTCTTATTTCAAGGAGCTTCCGGACGGCTTCTTTCTCTTTTATCCAGCGTTCACGAATAACATCCGCTTCTCCTGAAACACTATTTTTTTCCTTCAGGATTGTCTGGTACTTTTCCTCATCAATTTCTGCGCCATTCAGCCTGTCTCTGTCTAAAGCAGTTATTTCTCGTATAAGCGCCTCAACAGCCCTTTCTTTTGCCTCAAGGGGGGCAGGTTTGGCGGTAAGGTTTATTTTTACCCTGGCACAGCTCGTATCGATAAGGTCTATTGCTTTGTCCGGGAGAAATCTTCCCGTAATGTATCTATCCGAAAATCTGGCGGCAGTCTCCACAGCATCATCCCTGATAACAACTTTATGAGCCTTTTCGTAGCTCTCCTTAAGCCCTCTGAGCATAAGAATGGTGCTTTCTACATCAGGCTCATCCAGCTTAACCAACTGGAAACGTCTTGCCAGCGCAGGGTCTTTCTCGAAATATTTTTTGTATTCCGTCCATGTAGTCGCGGCAACGGTTTTCAGTTCCCCCCGAGCCAATGCAGGTTTTAAAAGGTTTGCCGCGTCACCGCCGCCCGATGAAGCTCCTGCGCCTACAAGCGTATGCGCCTCATCTATGAAAAGTATTATGGGTTTTTCAGATGATTTTATCTCTCCAATAACTCCTTTCAGCCTGTTTTCGAATTCGCCTTTTACTCCGGCGCCGGCCTCAAGCGCACCCATATCGAGGCCAAGAAGCGTAACCCCTTTCAGCATATCAGGCACATCATCCTGTATGATGCGAAGAGCAAGGCCTTCCACAACAGCAGTCTTCCCTACACCTGGTTCTCCGACGCATATAGGGTTATTCTTGCGTCTTCTTCCCAGTATGTCTATCATCTGCCTGATCTCATTATCACGTCCAAATACAGGGTCAATATCTCCGCTTGCAGCTCTTTTTGTAAAATCCATGCAAAAACGGCTCAAAAATCCCCCGTCTCCTTTCACCGGCGAAGACGCCTGTGCCCCGGTCTCACCGGAAAACGCCTCATTTTCAACAGAAGATTTTGTAATGGCCCAGAAGTCCTTTACTAAGGCTTCCCTTCCTATATCCTTAAAAATATCCGCATAGTGTCCTGAAGCATAAAGAGAGGGTCTGGCGAGAAAAGCAAGCAGTAACGCTCCGGAGCGCACTTTTCGTTCGGAAAGATCGACAGATGCAATGAGCCAGGCATCCTGTATGAGATCAAGCAATTGTGGTGAAAATACCGGTTTTGCGGCATTTCCGGTCTTATAGTCTTCAAGCGACTGTCCTATGGCCTTTTGTAGCTGTCCCACTTCAATACCGAAACGCTGCACTATCAGCGGCAGGTCGGAACCCTGCTCTTCCAGGGCTTTTGTGATAAAGTGTTCTACGGTGATCTCATAATGGGTCCTGGATACACACAGACCTGCTGCATTCTGAAGTGATCTTGTACATACACTGTTAAGATGCATAAGAAGCGACTTTATATCAACTGTTATCATGCCTTCCTCCTGTATTTTAATATTCTATTAATTGCACGAAAATCTTACTTTATACGTTTCAGGCAGAGGATTTCCTGCCCAGGTATTGTAGCCCAACCTTGACCAGCTATCTCCTCCGAGACAGGCAATGGATGTATCCTTCCCGTTGATAAGGAGCTCTATGTCCCATAGAAGGGGCTGATCGAGATACAAACTAATTGCCTGATTCATAGTTCGGAATTTTTTTGCATCAGGGAGTAATGTTTCATATGTGTCATGATCTACGGGGCCAATTTTTACAGAAAATTTTCCTGTTCTGTCGGGTATCCTGTCTCCGATATGCGTATCTTCCCCCAGTATACTACAGGAAGAACCAAGGGAAGATCTCTGCCCTCGAGGAATAGGGACAACTCTTTCCTCGCACTGGATAACCTGCACCTTTCTTACGTTGATGTTACCGGCAACAAGGGAGCGCAATCCTTCGGCAGAGCGCGGGAACTGACTGAAGATTCCTGTGTAGCGGAGCAGGCTTTCCGCATCATCTATACGCTCACGAACCTTTTCACCTTCAAAACCTATGAGAGAGAATAGCCGAAAAAGCATCTTTTCGTCTTTCCTCTCAAATAACTGGTAATACAACTTTGAAAAACCCCAGCATTCAAAGAACATTTTATAAATACGGGTACTGAAAATATCAATAAAATCCCTGCTTATGGTATGGTCCTGGGCTTGTTCCTGCAGTAAATCTTCCGTATAAAAAGTCGGCAGGGGCGAAGATGGGCCGTACAGACCAAGAAAGGTTGTCGTAATCCGATACAGATCCTTATCACCGGACAATACCTCAATATCGGCAACATCGGTTTTGGGAAATGCAAGGGTGAGTTCAGGCCTTACACGTATATAACGGGACAGCTCTTCAAAGTCTGAGTTCGGACCATGTTCTTTGTCTAACAAATATAAAATCAGACGATATGCCTGGATAAAAGAATGGCGATGGCCTTCCTTTAGCAATATATCTTTTAATTGAGGGTTCTGTCCCCTGTCCTTATCGGCCATTGAAATGTCTCCCCTGTCTGAACTTCTTTTATATTGAATTGGGTAAATGTGTTCATACTGCTGTAAGCGCTAAAAAACCTGTCCATGATGCAACCAAAGAGATAAAGATCGCCTATACCTGCAAACTGATCATAGCGTACCGTCATCTCGATCTTCTGACCTCGTATAAGCCTTCCCCTGAAAAGACGGTCGTAGGGATTTATATGGAGGTCAAGTATGCCGCCTATTCTTTTCATGTTACCAGCCAGCCTTGCTTTATCTCTGTCTTCCACTGAGACATAAAGGTTAAGAAGTTCATTCAGGTTGTCCTTATTTGCCAGAGACAAATAATTGAGCGAAAGATGGGATATGAGCCGCCATACTGCATCCTGGTCTGATGGCGGTTCAATAGCGAAGGTAGGCGGCAGAATATTTCTGAAGGTCAGCATCTCAGGTGAATTAAAGGTGGCCTTGCATATGTCACCGAGCTGGAGCCTTTCTGTAAGATTACCGTTGGTGCATATTACTGTTATGGAAAGCGTCTCTTCCTTGGGCTCAGGCATATCATGAGGATAGACAAATGACAGGAATACCTCGGGAGCATTATTGACCGGTGATCTTGATCTGATTGTCTGATACACATGTTTATCCTGCCTTGATCCTTTAAAAAGTGAAAGAGGCATATATTCTTTTTTTGCAATACTTCCCTGCTCATATCCTGTTACACTCTCTATATCATAGACCTGATAATGATCGGGGTTCTCAAGTGACGGCCTGATCCTAAACCTTTCTGTCCGGTGGTCAAAAACAACAGGATCCATTTCATGACGGAAAAGGTTGATCGCCGGCACAGCATTCATGATAAAGGTATCTTTTGTCACATGAAGTGCAGTATTCGGGGTATCGTCAAACTCGAAGATAATCTCGAACTGCTTTCCTTTGCCGCGATTTGTCCATCGTTCCCATCCGGTTAACTCCATAAAAGTAAACTTTCTGGGCAGCATAAAATATTCCTGCAAAAGCCTGTACGCGGAAAAAGACTGTACCGGATACAAAAGAAGAGGGTTCTGCAAATCAAAACCAATAGGCTTCAGAGCATCACGATGAAGCACAAATTGCTCTCCACCATCCGTTGGTTTGAGAATAATTCTGCTCAAAGAATGGTTAAGAAGCATAAAGGTATCCATTGCCTGAGTATGTGTCCCGCCGATAAAAAAACAAAGGCGTCTCGGGTGCCACCTGGACAGGTCAATTCCCGTTAATTCCATGAGGAGTTTTATCTGTATGCTCTTGCCTGTTACTTGAGCAAACTGCACCGACATCTGACGCAAGGGGTGAATATCTATTTCAAAACAAGTCTGAAATTGGCATGACGTACCATCAATTTCGCTTGAAGCTATAAGAGTGCCTTCTTTTACCGTAATGGTCTCAAGCACGTTAGGTTTAGGCTCAAACAAAACAATTGATGTAGCCGGGATGGTTCTTATATAATGAGGAAATATTACATCGATAACCTCATTGATTAGCTTGGGAAATTCATTGCTTACTTTCTGGTATAAAAGCCCGGTGAGAAACGCTACGCCCTGAAGGAGCCGCTCAGCGTCAGGGTCCATTGACGGACCGCTCAACATTGGCGCTGTTACAGGATGGGCTTTTGAGAACTCAACGGCAAGCTGCCTCAGATTTCGTAGCTCTTCTTCATAATATTTATTAAACATTATTATGCCGTATTTATTTGTCTATTCTTACCATGCCCTCTGATGTAACAACTGTCTCAAAGATTATGGGCGTTCTTGTATTCTGTTCTGATATCGACTCAGCGCTTAGTTTGAATCTCAGAGTAGATGAATCGTTTACCTCCGGTTCAAAACCCACTTTTACATTTACCAACCGCGGTTCATACTTTTGAATGATTGCCTTCATAATCTCTTCCAGTTCCTCCGCTGCCGCAGAAAGATTTTCGCCGGGAAAATTTGTAAGGTCCGGCATTCCATAGTCATCGGCAATGAGTACACTGCCCTGACGGGTATTCAGTATCTTACGGAGGTGCTGAAGTATAGACAGCACGTTCCTTGATGTATCCTTATCTGCTAACTCTTCGGGACTTTTTTCAAGATTTCTGATCCTTTCAAGGAGAGTTTCATTATTCATAAGTAATATAAAGAAAACATTAAAATCAGGAGGGCTGCTGTTGTAAGCCATGCCCTCCTGTGTAAAGCTTTTACCAATTTGAATTACTTACGCCTTCGGTGCTTTCCAGTTATCTTCCGCTTCAATTCCATCGGGCGTATAAGTCCAGATGATATCCTCATACGTAAAGGATATATCAAGCATGTGCTTGAAAGGCTTGTTCTCTTCCATAAACGTAAAAGGGAACCACTCTCTCGCATTCACTACAATAGCCTCTTTCATTTTGATGGTAAAATATTTTTCTTCCTGTCCTTTATCGCTTATTCTGAAGAATGTGATCTCTACGTCAAGATGTTCGCCTGAACAACATGCCTGAAAGAGTTTGGGTGTATGTTTCCCCATATTTGTGGTAAATACGAATGGTTTATGTATTCTCTGGCCTGTTGGAAGTCCTGTATGTGTATCGCGGGGAATTTCAACATTGTGGTCCATGGAGTAACCCATAATAAGGTTTTCGCGGCCCTGTTGAGTGCAATCACCTTGGATCTCGCCCTGATTCTTTCCAGTAACTTTCATATAAATTGTCATTGCCATATCCAGTTTCCTCCTAATTTTTTAGTTCGTAACGCTTGGATGCGTTACGTTGCAAAATTGCTTGCTGTGGAATCTGTGCCATTGGTAAAAAAATCCAAAATCAGATGCCTCTTAATGAATTAAAAAATCTCTCCAGCTCACCATATCAATCTATAAAATAAAAACGGCATCAAAATAATCTTCAAATGCTAAATAACAATATAAACAAATATTTATATGCCATTTGCATTGTTCATCATTTTTTGTCCAGCTTGCCTGCAAGGGAAAGGGTAAAGGAAGCGCCCATATATTTAAAATGGGGCTGTACCGTCATATTAACCCTGTACCAGCCGGGATCGCCTTCAACATCGGAAACGGTGATCTGTGCTTTTCTCAACGGACGTCTGCTTCTCACCCCTGGAGAAACGCTGTCCTGATCGGCAATATATTGCCTTATCCAATTGTTCAGCTCAGTTTCCATATCATTTTTATCTTTCCATGTGCCGATATTCTCCCTCTGAATAACCTTGATATAGTGGGCAAGACGACTGATCACAAAGGTATATGGAAGCTGGGTACCGAGTTTATAGTTTGTTTCAGCCTCTTTCCCTTCCGGAGTATTGGCAAATACCTTTGGCTTCTGCACGGAATTTGCGGAGAAGAAGGCGGCGTTATCACTTCCTTTTCTCATGGTGAGGGCAATAAAACCTTCTTCGGCAAGTTCAAACTCACGGCGTTCTGAAATAAGTATTTCTGTTGGTATCTTGGTCTGAAGCTCACCCATAGATTCATACTGGTATACAGGCAGATCTTCCACTGCCCCTCCTCCCTGAGGACCTATTATATTGGCACACCAGCGGTATTTTGCAAAGCTGTCGGTTATTCTGGAAGCAAAGGTAAAGGCGCTGTTACCCCAAAGAAATTTGTTGTCTCCATTGGCAACATCTTCTTTGTAGTTAAAGCTTTTAACCGGCTGCGTATCAGGACCGTATGGAAGGCGAAGAAGAAAATGGGGAAGTGTAAGAGCTACATTCCTTGAATCCTCACTTTCTCTGAATGACTGCCATTTGATATATTGAGGCATCTCAAATATGGATTTAAGGTCTTTCAAGTTAGGAAGCCCTGAAAAATCATCAAGACCGAAAAATTGCGATCCCACTGCTGCGACAAAAGGTGCGTGAGACATTGTGGCAACGCTTGCTATGGATTGAAGGAGCTTTATGTCCTGGGCTCCAGGTCCGAATTCATAGTTTCCAAGAATCAATCCGAAGGGTTTGCCGCCGAACTGACCAAATTCGCTTGTGTATATGTTTTTATAAAGACCGGATTTTGTTATTTCCGGTGCGTCCTCAAAATCGTCGAGAAGATCCTGTTTGGTCACATTCATTATCTCGATTTTTATATTTTCCCTGAAATCAGTTTTGTCAATGAGAAATTTAAGTGAACGCCAGGTCGATTCCAGTTTCTGAAATTGTTCATTGTGAAGTATCTCGTTCATCTGTGCGCTGAGTTTCTGGTCAAGGCTTACTATCATATCATCAACAAGCGCCTGCGTTATCTTTTCAACTTCCTTCCCGGGCTTCAACAGTTCATCTATGAAGATCTGAAGACCCTGCTTTGTCATAGCGTAACCATCATCAGTCGGTTTCATACGGGTTGCCTGGACAATATCATCGAGCAAGGATAATTCTTCGGCTGCCTGCGGAGCCTGGGACTCTTGTACCTTTTTTTCTTCTTCAGCCATATATCTTCTCCTCCCTTCTATGATTCGATATTCAATTCCTTAATAAGCCGTTCACGTGCACCTTCGTCCTTAACAATATCCTGAATTTTTTTACGGAATTCAGGTACATTTCCAAGAGGACCCTTGAGCGCCTTAAGGGCATCCCTCAGCCCCATGAGCTGTTTTAATTCAGGCACTTTCTGAATAATTGCATCCGGGTCAAAATCTTTTATTTTATTAAAATCAAGGCTTACACTCATCTGCGCGTCCGGCTCCGAAGAGAGCTTATTCGGCACAATAATATCAGCTTTCACCTTTGAAGCGGCAAGTACATCATCGAAATTGTCTTTATCAATGTTGATGGGCTTTCGATCTTCAACGGTACGGCTGTCAGGACTGCCCGTAAAATCACTAGTTACCAGTATTTTAAGGGGTAGTTCAACTTCTTCTTTTGCATCGCCTGTGGCAGGACGGTATACAATATTTACGCGTTCCTTGGGTGCAACCGAAGCTTCTTTTGCCATTCTACACCTCCATATTTACTCTTAATTTATTTTAAATTCAAAACACACCATATTAAAGTAACATTTAACACAGTGTTGTATGCAAAGCAAGTACTTAGTAATAATTTTTCTTTACCGTAAAAATCATCATATAACAAATGCTAAAGCCCCGGCAGGGTCAATGAGGCTCAGCTTCTTTATTGTCTCTTCCATTAAAAGTTCCTCGCCTTCGATCTTCTGTCGTCTCAAACCGGAAAGTATTGTCTGATAAGCATCTATAGCAAGCGATGGGTCCCATGCCTCCACTTTGTATGTTTCAATAGAAGAAAGGAGCTCACGAAAATAAGGCATTGAAAGTCTTATCTGGTTAATCTTAAAGAGGAAGCGGCAAAACCATATTTCCCGCATAAAGCGTTCGCGCTCCGAAGAGGCACTCCCTATTTTATTATGCAACATCCTCAACGCTTCCGGTATGTCGCCTCCATTGGCAAGTGTCTCGGCCTCGTCAGTCTCTTTTTTTATCTGTTCATCAAAACCGGATGATGCTGCACCGCCGGTTTTGCCTCGACTTGCGTTGTCATCTTGCATAATGTTTTCAAGCCATCCACAGGTAACCTCATCAGCAAAAGGCGTACCGTCCGAAAACGAAAGTTTTTCTATTCCTTTTAAACGCCTTGCATACAAAGCCGTTTCATCTGTTATTTCCTTTGCAACGGTCTTCAGATTCAAATGGCCAAGAGCCTCGCTAACATAACGGCTCAAATCAATCCAGAAAAGGAATTCCTGGACTTTTGTTTCAGCAGCATAGAGAAGTTCCTGCCAGTTTCCTGTATTGTAAAATCCTTTTAAAATGTTCTGTATTTGTTCATCGGGAGGAGGCAGCATGGTTTTACCTTCTTTATCACCGGGCGGTACGCTTTCCACGGTAGACCACGCAATAAAACGGTTGATACGGAAACAGAGAGGCGGCAATGGCTTTTGCTCCATAAGACCATTGGATATTTTTTTCATTGCGTCGAAAATCTGGCGCATGATTTTATCCATGTCATCACCGGCAATAATGTCGGGTACGGGAATTACAGAATGTTGGGCACTGCCTGCTGTAGGTGCCGGGGTTCCGGCCTTCGCTTTTGCCTCTCCGGCTGTTTCAGGTTTAGATTCTTCAATATTTGATGCCTCTGTATTGAGAAGTGACATGACCGATGAAATAACTGACCTCATCTCCGGAGGTTCGTCAAGATTATCACCAAGAAAAACATCGATTGCATTGAGATCATCAGAAAGACTGTCTATATCCTCCTGCTGCCATATCTCCGTGTCCATGCCGGTTAAGCTCCCGTCCAGCGTGTCAATCAACCAGTCCAGGGCATTCATTCTACCTCTTATGCGCGCTTTCGGGGGGAACATGGTATCCCAATATGTCTCAAATAAATCCCTGTATACATGAAAGCCGTTGGCAAGACCTTTCAAGCCCTCAGTCTTAAGAAGTCCTATGCAGAGATAACTGCTTACCAGTATATCCTTTGAATGCTCCTTTAGAATTTGTTCAGAAATGTCGACCACCTGTTTCCAGTCCAAGGGACTTGAAACAGATATGGATGAACTTTTACTTATTTCAGAGGAAAGTTTATCGTAAAGAGGGTCTGTACGTATATCTCTCCCGGCTGGATTCGGACCGGGTATTGGCGTTTTCCCTATATCAAGCAATTCCATACAAATCCTTACCGGCTCGACGCACTGGTTTTATTTTCCGATTCGCACCGTGTAATAACGGAGGGTATCTTCGGGGATGTGCCCTTCAGAAGGTCTATAACAGGCAGTGCATGTTCTATCTTGTACTGAATTTTTATCCATTTGACACTGATATTCGCAAGAGCATCCTTTGCATCAGGGAACTCCTCAGCATTAAATATGCGCGCGCCGGTTCTGAAGTCGGAGAGAAATTTTGGAAAACCCATTTGTCCTTTGTATATTTTATTTATTGTAAGATTTGGAAGCTGTATCATCAAAGAAGTATCACCACATTTTTCAGGCGACCAGCGCAGTATTCCTTTATCTTTGTAGTTATAATTCTTTACTACACCTTCACTGTCTGCACATTGAACAGAAAGTGTCACCGCTAAAGGTTTTACAGAAGCCTCGTCATTGACTGATATGGGAATCGTTCCGATATTTACGATATATTCAGGTTGATAAGCTACAAGGGCGCTTTCACCACGGTTTATAAAACCCAGGAAGTCCGGCTGAAAACCGACTGTGTGTTCAAATGGCGTAGTTTCGTATATTTTCCTTGAGGTATAACCCCATTTGCCCGCTGCAAGGAATGGTTTTGCAGGCCCATCCCTGAATTTCCACACAACACCGTCTTTTTTATCAAAGAGGAGTTTCGGGAGTTTGTCTTTGGAGACGCCCCCCGCTTTTCCGACAACATCCTGCTCCCATTGATTCTGGATAGTGCACGATGCCTTTTTCGTACCATATGTGAGCAGGTAGTTGATGGGGCCGCCTACAAGTTTCCAGACAAATTCCGTGTTGTCTTTAAAATCCTTTAAAGTATTTTTCAGGTTATAATATTGTACGAAGGCAATATTAAATGGCGATTTACTCTCGGTTGCAGCGGCAAGATCGGTAAAAAGCTCGGCAGTAAGACGGTAACAGTTCTCATTTGATGTGGCAATAGGAGCGATCTGTCCCATAGTTTTATTTAATTCGACATATACATTGCCCGCAGCAATTCGCCTGTCGAGATTAGCGCCTGCCTTGGGTTGAAATCGTTCAAGATCCTGAACTACTTTTTTTTCTTCATCTAATAATTTTGTTTTCACATCTTTTTTCGCTTTTTTATCATCCTGCACAGAAATCTTTCTGGCCTCGTCAAATTCTACTACAAGCTGAGCCCATTGAGGAGGATTTGTCAGATAATCATCCTGCGAAAGCTCCGCAGCGGCCTTTTTTAGAAAAATCCAATAGGGATTCTGATCGGTAGTCATCGCCATGGCCATGCTGTTCCTGTCTGTCTCTGACTTAACAAAAGAATCGCCTTTGTTGAAGTTTACCGCAAATTGTTGCCATGCATTTATGTATTGTGTGCGGTACCATTCCCAGAAATTTTTCACCGTGACGTCTTTCGGTTTTTCTTTCGCTCCTGCCTTTTCCATGGACTCCATAAATTGTTTTAGTTTTTTCTGACCGTCCTTTGTGTACTCACCAGGAATAGTGATAGGGCTTTTTGCTTCTCTCTCACCGGATTTAGTCCAAAAATCGTCGAGATAAATTGTGTAGACATTGAGCATGGATTGTTTTACAAGCCATTTAAGATCTTTATGTTTTTTCAAAATATCATTTAATGCAGCCTGCAGGAGTTCCAGTGTGCGTGACAAATCAGCCTTATTGTGGTCCAGGTCCAGACACGCTTTATATGTATCGGCCGCTGTTGCAGCCACTGGCGAGGGCACCTGCGGATACATAAATGCCATAATGTTTGTAAATGTTCTGCGAAAATCGTCCATACCTTCGAATTCCTTTTCTCTTCTAAAGAATCCGCCATGCTCAAGATAGTACTTTACAAAATATATGCGGGCAATGAGAAATTCAGCATAGACTGCAATTGTATCGCTGTCTGTTGCCGCGCTTATCTTGTTGACATTTCTGTAAAGATCACCGTCAAAATTCAGCAGAAATCCTTCACGGTAAAGCTTTACATAATAGTCTTTTGCTTTTTTCTCAAAATCATTTGCAGCGGTAAGTCCAAAGGAGGGCAAAAACCACCGCCTGTTTGACTCATGGACTTCGGATATCTGAATCCGGAATTTTTCAAGCATCAAGATATCATTTGTAAGATTCTTTTCAAGTACGGGACGTGTCTTAAATACAGTTACAAAATTGCCCAGTGCTCTGACGTTATGAAAAAAAGATGCCGTAAGAAGTCCGGTTAAGGCAATAAAAATAAATACTATCGAGAGGAAACCGAGACTGCCCGTAAGTCGCCGCCATTTTATAAATTCATATACCGGCCGCATGAAATAACGATCCATGGGCAAGATCTGACCGAAAAAATCCTGCAGAAAGAGGCCGCGGCTTAGAGTCTTTCCGGACTCGCCTACTGCCGGTTGTCCAGCCATTTCAAGGAAACGGGAATGTGACTCACTGTCCTGTCGGGCACTTGAGAAATATATGCCCCTTAAAATCGGTGTTTCCTGATAAGGGTTCTCCTCAAATACAGATTTGGTAAATTCCTTCAAAGCTGTTTTTAAAGACATAAATTCCTGGAGGAAAATGAGCGTTCCCGGATCAGGGTTGTCTGCACTACTTTCAATTATACCTGTGCGGATCTCATGCAAACGCTCCCCTGTGACAGCAAAAGTCTGTTCAACAATCTTTTCCCATCCGGCATGTTCATCGGAATTAAGGTAGCCCGCTGTCTGATTCGTGTCATCTGAGGGCAATTTAAGGAAGGTATCGGCAAAACCGTATACCATATCCATCTTTGTCACAAGGAAATATACGGGGAATTTAGCCCCTGATACACGCATAAGCTGATCGATTCGTTTTCGTATGCTCTGTCCGTCAGCCCTTAATGTCATCGGATCGGCAAAAAGGAGTTTCTCGGCAGACACAGTGACAATCAGGCCGTTTACCGGTTCACGGCGTCTGTATTTTGCCAGAAGGACAAGAAGTTCTTCCCATTCCTCTTTGTCTGCAGACTCATCGACAGGGATTGTGTAACGTCCCGCCGTATCAAGGATGATGGCGTTATCAAGGAACCACCAGTCGCAGTTTTCTGTTGCTGCAAGTCCTGCAGTGCGGGTAATATCGGATACAGGCGAGTTGAGCTTCGCATTTTTGATGGCAGTAGTCTTCCCTGCTCCTGATTCTCCGATAATAATATACCAGGGTATGGCATATATGGGGTCGCTTATTCCCCGTTTTATATTTGAAGCACGCAGCAGATCAACGGACTCCTTCCACCTGACTTGAAGGTCCTTAAGCTCCTGGCGTTCATGGACAGCAGACCGTTTTATAGCAGCCTCATCAAGCTCCACAACTCTATGTACAAATTTCCTTTCTTTTCTCCTTGTTAAATATTTCTTCAGAAACAGAAAACTTATCCATACGCCAATAACACCGGCATACATGGCAACACCGATCCACCATTGCCAGCCCTTTTTCAGAATAAGCCAGATGTCGAGACCGGCTAAAATAGCAAGAATAAGAACTATTAGGAGTATTTTAAGGAATTTTTTCACTTCATATATCCTGCAATAAGGTTATTCAACATACTTTTGTACATGAATATTAAAACAGCGAAGGCTATTGCCGATACCATAGAAGCAGCAACCATTATAGGACCTATACTGATTCGATACCATTTTTTTTGTTTTCTTTTTGCATTACTGTCATAGGCATGAGGAAAAAGAATCAGCTCTTCAGGCGAGACATTCCTGAAATAGGCCCCTCCCATAAGTTCCTTTTGGCTTGTTCTGATATGGGAAAGGGCCGACTCATCTCCGGGCAGAAAATACATACCCTTAAATCCCATTGAAAGACAATACAGATATACTTCTCTTATCTGTTTGTCTGCTTCGCTTATATCAAGTTTGTCAAGGGATGCAAAGAACTCTTCGCCGGCGTTTGCTGTATTAAAATATATCTTCTGGAGTTGGGAACGTTGCCATTTTTCTTTTTCCACCCATTCCGAACAAAGTATTTGCTCATCTATCCAGGCACAAACAGCGAAGAATGCCTTACTCCATAGTTCGTCTGTAAAATTCGTGCTTTTTGCAGAACCCTTTGATTTATCAACCAATTGAGTATATCTCGCGGCAGTCTCTTCATAGGTGGGTTGTAATTTACCAACTTCTCGCGCAAAGAGAGTTGTAAAGGCCATAAGTTCGATAAAATGGTCTATCAGTCTCATATCAATATGCCTTTATTGCTTCAATATAAGCAAATCAATCCCGGCATCTTCCGGGGCATCACTCCAGAAAACGCAGAGGTTTGCATTCTCCTGTATGGTATGCCAGTATTTACTTGTATTTTCCACCCTGAAGTACAGTACATTTGCCCGTCTGGGAAGGCCGGGCGGAGGTTCAGGTGCATGTTCAAGGGGCAATCCGGACAGCGATCTCTTTATGAGCATAGGCATATCCTCCTGACAGCTCATTTTCAGGATATGCTTAACCATATCAAGAACCTTTTCTTTATCCTCAACAGCTTTAATACTGAGGTAAAACGTGTTTGTGCTGCTTAACAGATTAACCGGCGCCAATGCCCTGAAATAATCACCATCCTTTATCAGATGTATTACGCTCTCCATCCCGCGCAGGAGTTGGTCGAGTATCTCGTCTATAAGAATATAGGCCTGTTTAAAGCAATAACCGAGATTTGCATGGTCATATGGAGGCAGCAATACTTCCCCTGTTTCAGTCTGACCAAGCGCATCAATGCGGTCCGTAAAGGCACTCAGCTCGCCGACAAGTTGCCTTAAAAGCCCGTACAGATTCCAGGGATGAACATGGGGTATTTCGGAGAGATGTTTTATAAGAGGTATATAACGGTTAAGTGTACCAAGGGCAAGGAGAAAATTGAAATAGGAGGATTGGAATTCGCTTGCGAGAAAACCTTTGGGATTTTTATACTCACTGAGAACGAGAAAACGTGAAAACAATATGTCCCGTATATTTTTAAAATACCTCACAAGCACAGATGAACTGGAGATTGTAACAGCAGGAGGCACGAAATCCTGTGCAAGAAAAGGGTCCTGACCGTTAAATTCAATACGGGCAACAGGAATGAGCTGATGATCGGGGTAACGGTCTATCTCGGTATCCCATACAAAACTCAGAGAATAATCAAGAGTACTCACGTGAGCGCCGGAGCCCTTCTGATAAAGATCATTTATATCCAATGAGCCATCATTTGTGACGAACCTTGAATTGAGCACGGAAGGATCATCCTCCCCCTGGGCTGTTAAGAGATTTTCTCCATTTAGATTCAAACGTCTGAGCGCAAGATAAACTGTAAAGGGGTCTTTTGACTGGCTCCACAGAACGCTAAAGGAACGAGATTGTATCCTCCCGTTTTTATTGATAACAACCCACGATCCATCTTGAAATATGAACTCGCCGCCTCTAACATTAAAAACCATATCCTTTAACGCGCCTTCATCCACATCCATAGTACAGGCGCCCCATAAGTAAGGCTGGATATAAAGCTTAAGAGGCGTGAGCAGAGACTCAGTATACAGGTCTGACTGCTGAAAGTGCTGGGGCTGCAAAAATAATCCCTGGTACCAGAAAATAGGACCTTTCGGCTCCATCATGGGTTTTGTACCTCCTGCATGGAATTAGACCCCAGATACAGATTAACAGTCAGTTCCGCCATATTTGCACCGGTTTTTCTAAAACCGTAAACACCTTTCTTTTCAATGATAATCGGAATCTCATATGTTCGGATCGCCTGGACAGGAACGAGATCGTAGTATCCTGCAACAATACCGAGCCATTTAGCATTCTCAAGCCGATCAATCTCTATTTTTTTTATCTCACCCGGCTCCACAAAATAACGGTCACATCCAAGAACGCTTTTATCGGACTTATCGAGACCCAGAAGTTTCTGCGTCCCGCTCAGATCCTTGGCTAACTGGTTAAAGACGTTAATGTTATCGAGCTGGTATACCGCTATCATCAGGGCATGGGATGTACCATCGTAAAAATTCAGTTCCTTATCGGCTTTGTAATTTATAATAATGCCTTTGGGTTCATAACTTCTGGGAACAGTCAATCCAAGATTCGCAATCTGCTCATCCTGGTTCGACATTACAACTGGACCGCCCGCCCCTGTTGGTTTCGCCTCCTGTTTTTGCGCCTCTTTACTTGAGGAGCACCCTGTTATTGCTAAAACAGGGGATAAAATGAAAAATAATAATAAAATCCAGCGAAAATTCCATATCATAGGCATAGGTAGTGTCGATCTTAGCATAATTATATAATGTTTTTACAAAAAACTTTAAAAACACGAATATGAAGCATGAATATGTAGTATTGTATTAATTATAAATATTAGTTGTTATCCCATAATAAAGTCAAGGTCTTTTTCTGCGATTTGTTTTTTGCTGTAATTTTTTTGCCTTCAGGAATGATATGCAATATTACCTCTCATGCTTGAGCTGAAAGAATATAATATCGTCTGTTAATATTTTGTGGGCCAAGGAGTGGCATAAAAATCTTGAGGATGTCTCCTCTGACACCCCATGAACCACGCGATATCAACTGAATTACTGCTTCTTTTCCCACTCTCCGCTATCGTTCTGAATCCACCAGTTGGCCTGCGCTTTGTTCCGCCAACTATTTGCGAATATCTTCCGGACCTGAGGCACCGAATTGGCATCAAGCTTATTTGCCTTTACAATTTCGGCATAGAGTTCTGTACGATTTTTATTCAACTGATCTGTAAGCCTTGCTACATCCGCTTTTTCCTTCAGATTGAGGTCTGAGGTATTGCGTATCTCTGCGAAACCGTTATTGTTTTCCCCAACATTCCCGCGAATATAAAAGGGTTTCAACTGCTGAAAATATTCTCTCATCGATTGCCTGATATTGCGTATTGCAGGTGTTGATACGCTAATGTCTGCCTGGGCATAGGCTTCTTTTGGCCCTAGATTAATGTTCAGCAGGTTGTCAAGGAGCCTGCTTTGTGTATCCGGTTTTTTCTCTGGTTTTTGTTTATCTTTCACACCTGTTACATCGTCTACAATCTGATCAGCCGCTTTCTGAATTGCAGCGGCAGGAAAATATACATTGACCGTTACACACGCTGCCACAAAAAGGAGTGCAATAAAACTTAAATTTCTGAATCTTCTCAACATAAAGTCCTCCTATTATCCTATTTATAATTATAAATGCCTGTTTCCTTCTGCCTATTCAATTCATGCTCGTTGTAAATGCCGGTTTATCTCCGCCTTTCTTAAAAATCCTGCCGACCCTTTCCTGCATGTCATTAAAACTTATTGTATTGTCCGGATCCCGGTTAATCACATCGAGCCCGCGCAAGAAACTCTTTCGTATGAAATATTCCGTATTGCCTTCGTGAATTTTGCCGCTCAGACGGAAATTATCGTTTTCGAGGGCGCACCTTATTCCAATCCGGCTATAGGGGTATTCCTTGAAAAAACGGTTTACACCACTTTTTAAAATTGCTCCCACAGCACCGGAACCCGTGCCGATTATTGATATGTTCTCGATAGCATCAACGCTGATCATCTGTTCGACCCCTTTTTTCTTTACAGAATCGATATCAAGAACAAAATATGAAGGCTGTCCGTATTCAAATTCCAGTCCCTTTATCGAGCCCTGAATAACGCCTTTTATCTTGCCTATCTTAATTGTGTCGGTGATTTTTCCAAGATCAATATCGCTGAATGTAATATCCCCTCCCATGGTTCTTGAGGAAGAAAAAAGATTTTTTGCATGAACGTTATTTGCCTCTATTGTACCGCCAAAAACCTTGAGAGCCGTTACCCCCTTTGTAACCCATTTACCGTCTTCATGAGCAATCATGGGGAAGTCAGCTTCCATGCTGCCCGGCAACTGTATGTCTGTCAATTCGTTGAGGAGGGCGCCCATATCCAGATTATCTATTTTTGCGGCAAAATATAATTTCCTTGAAGGAGAAAGAACATCAAGAGCTTTGCATTGAAGAATGCGAAGTTTTCCGCTATAGAAGGGTATCTCAATATCCTCTGAGACGGTAAAACTATTGTACGATGAAATGATTGGGACAGTAATGCCGGTTATTTCCAGGACACCTTTTTCAAATCTCTCAATGGATATTTTACCGGGAACGCTCTTTTCTTCTGAAAGAGACTCACCTGGGGGATAACGAAGATTGAAGGGAAGATATATTGTAATATTGGAAACATTTAATGATTTTTCGGGTATGCTTACTGACGTATTGTCTACACGTATATCGCCGTTAAATGAATATTTGTCATCTTCAGCCTTAATTTTAAGCACTGTATTCAAATTGCCTGTGATATTCATGTTTTTTAATAATGGATAACTCTGCTGAAGGTAGTCGTAGAAAAGAAGGGACAGGAATTTCTGGTTGGAAATATCTTTTCCTACAAAAGAGAAGTCCCATTTATTTTTGCCTATGAAGCCCGTATAAAGATACCGGCCCGTGTCGAAGAAATTCAATGTGCCCTTGAAATCGAACTGTTGTTTGCTGTCAAAAGATATGTCCATATCATATGACACTTTCATCATCCGGTCTTTTGTAAGGTCTTTATAGTATGTGTTAAAAAGATATTCTCCTGAAAAAAGCTCGGTATGCATATTTACAGTTGATTTTTTATCCTCCAGGGGGATGCTGAATTTCAAAACCATTGAGCCTTCGATACTCTGTGCTGCCTTTGTACCATCTGCTGAACTGAATCCTCCTTTCTGGAACTGAAGAGCAACCTTGCCTGAAAGCGCCGGCTCCAATCCTTTGAAGGAACCTTCCATTTCACTCTTGAGATCACCCTTGCCCTGGATTGACCATTTATCGTCACCGGATTTTTCAATGAATGGCTTTAAGTATGTGAAGAGTGTTTTAAAATCAATATTGGTTGCATTAATACCGGCTTTCAAGGGGAAGGCATCCTTCATAGTCCCCCTGTAATAGCCACGGAATGTACCCAGTGAAGGTATTTCACATTGAAAAGGGTCAATGATAAGAGTTTTCGGCTTTAACTCATAAACCATATTTGTCTTCAAAAACGGGTTTCTGATTATTGACTTACCTATAGCTGTATTTTTAAATATTACTGAGTCGGCCCATATATCAATACGGGAAATGGTGATGCGCTCTTTCTCAAGCGTTACCGCAAAATAAAGTTTCACCTTTTCCAGAGATGTTGTTTTAAAACCACCTGTATTTAGAGAAATTTCCAGCACTCCCTTTCCTACAGGATTCGGAAACAGGTTTGTAAGATTTAATGAACCCTCGCACTGACCATGCCCTTTCATTCCGGATGATTCTTTGCCGGTAATATCAATCAGTCCATTAAATGTAATATTTCCGCCTGTTTTCGGAGAAAATTTCAGAACATCGAGATTGATTTCTTTAAAGATTAATTCACATTGATCTGCTCCGAAAAAAAGTTTTAATTCACCTTTCCGTACAGTAAGAAGATGAACCGGCGGTATTTTTTTTATGAAAGACAGGTCTGTTTCTGTTTCTTTTTTTTCACCGATTCTTATCTGTATTTTTGGCTCATTCAGAATAATTTTTTCAACTTCGCCTTTTATTGCAGAAGAGAGCTTGCTTTCAACATTAAATTCTTTACTTGCAAACTGAAATCTTCTTTTTTCCGGATCTGTAATCTGCAAATCAGATATTTTCGCTCTCAGAAATGGGGAATAGCTTATTTTATCGGCATGGATTGTAAACCCGTATTTATATTCAAGAACATAAGCAAGATGACGATAGAATAAAGGTGTACGAAGATAAAAAACTGCTGATGCAATGAACAGAATAAGGGCAAGCAAACCAAGCAGTAAAGTCTTTCTTTTCATGGCAGCCATGTCGGTATTATAGCATGAAGAAAGTAATTAACACAGTTTGATTTCTTTTTTCAGGATAAATGTTTGCACTTGACATGATACATATAGATTCATTATTATTGATTTAAAATTATACATGCATATCTGTTAATCTTTCTCTGAACAGTACACATGTATCTTGCCCCTTATAAAAGGGGACAAAAAAAGGAGGGGTTTTATGGCAATTACAGTTTTATTGGAAATTCCGGGAATGGATCAGGCGAAGTATGAGAAACTTATTCAAAAGCTCCAGGCGACAGGCGCAGCGCCTGAAGGCCGTTCGTTCCACATTGCGTCAGGGAAAGACAACGGGATGCTGGCAGTTGATGTATGGGAATCACCGGAAAAGCTTCAGGCCTTTGCAGGGAAACTCATGCCTCTTCTTCAGGAACTGGGGGTTACACCTAAGGAACCGCAAATTCTTCCCACCTTTGTAGCAGTTGCCGGATAGTCACATAATGTGACCTGACAAAATCAGGCCTGCCGACCATGTTTCAGCATGGCGGCAGGCCTCTTTTTTTAAACTCCAAACCTCAACAACATTTCTCATTTTTGATTCTCTTTTACATATTCAATACAGAATTTAACAGCCTCCTCTCCGGGAAGGTTTTTTACCTTCATGGTTTTAATATATTCGTCAATAATCGGCTTTGTCTTCTTTGCCCAATGAGCGTCTTCTTCTTTTGAGAGGGGAATGAACTTAATGCCCTTTCCCTGCGCGTAAATTTTACCATCCTTGTCCATCTGTTCCCATAACTGACCGGTTTTTTCTATCCATTCCGCGTTTATCTTCTCGATTATGTTTTGAATATCCTGGGGGAGACTGTTCCATTTGGCTTTGTTCATTACACAGAAACCTGCCGTAGTATAGGCAGAACCGTAATTTTCTGTTGTATATTTTGTCCAGTCGGCAAGCTTCCACTGCTGCAAGGCCTCTACAGGGATAAGGATGCCCTCGACAACACCTGTCCGCAGGGCGTCATAGGCCTCTGCAATAGACATTCCAACAGGGACACCTTCGAGAACCTGAACTATCTTTGTGCTTAGTCCTGTTGATCGAATCTTCATGCCCTTTAAATCGTCAAGCTTATATACCGGCTTTTTTGTTGAAAGAAGGCCGGGGCCGTGAGCATGAAGATACATGATTTTTACTTCATCAAGCTCCTTCGGTTTGAATTTCTTATAGAATTCATTTGTCATCTTTGTGGCAACATAACCGCTCATGTATCCGCTCCCCAGAGGGAGGTCTATTACTTCGGTAAGGGGAAATTTTCCTCTTGTATAACTCAGAAAAGACCAGCCGATATCTGCTATGCCTTTTGATACGGCATCATATACGAGCGGCGCTGTTGCCAGAATGCTACCGGGATAAAAAGTAATTTTTACCCTTCCGTTCGTTCTTTTCTCAACTTCCTTGCACCATTGTTCCGACAGTTGCGCCTGCTTTGTCGATACAGGCATAAAATGTGCATAATTAAGGGTAATGATCTTCTCCTGAGAAAATACAGGAGAAGTGGCAAGCAATAGAAACAGCAGGCATATAAAAGCAGGCAAAAATATCAAAGAATAACGTCTCATAAAACCCTCCCTCTGTCATTGTTTTTACTACTGCTTTTTCTATTCTCTTCTTTGGATTTCTTGAGATTGCTTTTTACAAAGAGAATATCTTCCCTTACGAGTTTCTCTACCTCTTCATATTTTCTATGGGCAACAGCATCGAGAATATTTTTATGAACCTGAAAAAGTTCCTTCTCAAAGACAGGATCGAGAAAATCAAAGGCAACTTCAAGAAGAATTTCCATGAGAGCCTTCATAATCATTGTAAAAACAGGGTTGCCGGATACCTCTGCAAGGAGAAAATGAAAATCAATATTTTTTTGTTTAAGATAAGCTGCATCATCTATGTGCAGAGCTGCGTCATCGAGAAGATCAAAGAGTTTTTTTATATCATCTCCGGAAGCATGTTTCGTTGCCTCCAGGGCAATGAAAGGTTCAATATTTAACCGTGCGCTAAAGAGATGGTCTACCGTAACCTGACCGTTCACCGCAAGGCTTCTCAAAGAATCGCTCATAGGCTTGTGGTACAGGGCGCTTACAAAGATACCGCCCTGAGGACCTTTCTTAATCTTCACATATCCCATGACATCGAGGATCCTTAACGATTCACGCACAACGGAACGGCTTACATTCAGGTCGGAAGCAAGCTGCTGCTCTGACGGGAGCTTGAAACCTTCCTGAAGATTCTCACGAAATATTTTTGCCCTGATAAGTTCTGCAATTTGCTCAAAGTATCTCTTCTTCTCAAGCGGCTCAAACATCTTGCCTTTTGTCATTGCCTATTCATCTCCTTTTTTCCCCGGTACTTTAAGAACCCCGTCATTATCCTCCAGGTCGAACCACCACTGGTCTTCAGGATGCGGCTTACCGTAACCCATTAAATCATCACCCCATATAGCAAGACTTCTTGCCAGAGAAGAGTGCCTCATAATCCTGCTGACTCCTCGATGGAAGGGTGTATAGGGTTTATTCCAGGGACACACTTTTATACACGTTCCGCATCCTGACCCTTTCTGGTTCCCTACACGCATCTTGGTGCAATTTTCTACGTCTGTAGGCCAGCGTTCATATCCATTGTACATGATTTTATCACCAGCGCTCAAGGCGCCTCCGGGGCATTCACGGACGCACTTCCTGCATTTTGAACAAAAATCCTGCAATCCGAAATCAATAGGCTTGTCCGGAAGGAGCGGGAGATCTGTTGTAACCACCGCAGCTTTGAATCGCGGCCCCAAAAAAGGATTGACGATACAGTCTCCGATTCTGCTCATCTCTCCCAGGCCTGCCCAGAGGAGGATGGGAGGCACAACAACCTGATAATTTCTCGCATGGTGTGCTCTTGCCGGATAACCGAGCTTGCGAATATAATCAGCTATTATACAGGAGATAAAAGCTGATGCCGAGTAGGACATAAAACTCATTGCGTTGCTTATCCAATCATGGCCTGAAGTGGTATTTGATGTACGCCAATCCTGGTCAACAAGAAGAGCAACGGCATATTTATGGTTTAATTCTACCGTCTCACCCGTGGGATAGCTGTGCGTGTATACTGCATATGGCGGTAATTCACATATTCCGACTAAATCCGCTCTGATAAAATAGGCAAGCTCCTTGATATGCCTGGATAAGCCTGCCGGGTCTTCCGGAATAGGTGCCTTTGAAGAGGCGAATTGACCGTCTGTCTGATCTGCAAGGTGCGATAGCATATTCAAGAGAGCGCCTGAAACGGGGTGCTTTGGAACAAATCGCTTAAATTCATTTTCCAGCTTAGGGCCATAGCCTCCACTCCGTGCTTTCAAAAAACCGCATTCCCTTGCATCGAACCGTTTTACTTCATTATCATTGATTATAGTTGTCGGGCGCTCAACTCTCTTAAGCAGGTGTACAGGGAAGGGTTCAAAAACCCTCTTATGGTAACCGCTCATACAAAACCCCCTTTATATAATAGGTCTGACTTATTATAAATATAATTCTAAAATGTTTGTGTCAAGGAATAATTTCAGGCAGATTCGGGGACTTGCGGTTTGCTGTCCTCTCAAAGCGGACTGACAGCAAACAAAATAGAATAATTCAGGATTAACTGCAACGCGTGAAATTAAAAAAATTATTCAGCAGATTTTATAAATACCCTCTGAGATCAACAACAATAACAGAGATATTATCGGTACTTCCATAGTCCAATGCCCTGTCTTTTATCTGCCGGGCTCCTTCCTGCGGGCTTTCAGCGGACCTCGCTATATCGATCACTTCCTGCGGGATAAGCGCATCCCATACACCATCACAGGCAAGCACCGCAAAGTCGTTATCTTTTCCCAGAAGACCTTCGACAATCCTCGGATCGGAGATTACAAAAGGCTTCAGGCCTGCATCTCCCAGAGCACGACTTACGGCAAGAACACCCTGCACTCTCGGCGTTCCCCAACCTGAGACATATCCGCCCGATTTTTCAATTCTTGACCTCTCTTCAGGCAGTGAGGGCTTATGGTCTAAGGTTAACAGCTCAACACCGGCTTTAGTTCCGATTATTACCCGCGTATCACCAACATTTGATACAATATACCTCTTATCTATGATATAGAAGGTTGCCGCTGTTGTACCACTCTCAACTCCAGCGCCTATGATATAATTATCAACCTCTACATAAGCTTGTCTCAGGAATTCAGATTCTCCCCGTTGTTCTTTCAAAGACTTTTCAGCTTCCCTTTCCCATAATTCCAGAAAGCAGGGTGTAAGCATTTCTGCTGCAATCTGTGCCGATCTTTTTCCGCCGTGGCCATCATAAATTTCTGCGCTGAAAAACATTTTCTCCGGAATCTGCCGGATTGCATGGGCGTCCTCCATGCTTCCACGCAGACCGATATCTTCAATAAAACCGTATGAGATATTCATTAACTGTTGCACTATCGCCTATCCATTGTTCCGGGAATGTTCCTTAACCTGGTGCATAAAGGCTTCAAGCCTTGTGGCTACATTTGAAACACCCTGACCGTCGTAGGCCAAATTAATAATGGGAACATTATACTTCTTTTGGATCAGCTTCATAATTGCGCTTGACACTGTTCCCGGCATGCAAGTAAAAGGCATGGCATTAATAATTCCGGATACGCCTCTGTGAATAAAATCCACTGTCTTTCCAACACTTAATATTGCCTCACCTTCAAAACTCACATGCACATAAGGACTTGCCTTTCTGATAATATCTCCCATCTTAGTCTCTTTTCCATGCCTGAGATTTTTAGCAAACATTTTTTCAATGCGATGTTCATCTTTCTCCTGTATATATCCGGTAATAAGAAAATTCATCATATTCGGAATGCTTCCCTTTTTCAGGCTCTTCTTTTTATTAATATAGTTTACATAGGTTATCCATTCCGCGATAGATGCCAGCCATGCTGCTCCTCCCAATTCCTCTACCTTCCTCACAAGGTCGTTATTGCTGAACCTGTTGGACCTAATGTATATTTCACCGACAATACCGACGAGTGGTTTTTCTGTTTTTACTTTCTTAATTTTTAATAAATTATCTATTGCGTTTTCAAGCACGTTAAAGATGTCTTTACCGCCCTTTTCTACGGATTGTGAAATATGAACAAGGGCGTCTTTATAAACCTTATCCGCGTCTCCCTTGATTTCCTCATAGGGCCTTATCTCGTGAAGCATTTTTATGATAAGGTCTGTTGCCAGTATCGATCTCCATGCCAGCCGTTTGAACTTGCTTCCAAGCATGTCGAGTTCATCGTAAAGCCTGTGATCCTGATTGGGCGCATATATGGGCACTTCTTCATAACCCATTTCATCAAGAACCATTCTGTGGAACCTGTGATACTGTCCAAATCTGCACGGGCCTCCGCCGGTAGGCATAAAAAATGCGCTTTTTTCAGGATCAAAGGAAGATTTGCCCGCCGTCTTCAGCATATCGCCCGTAGTAAGTATACATGGATAACATTCCTTACCGGAGGTATTCTTTCTCCCAAGGCTCATTGCTTCTTCATCGGATTCATCCATAACATCCGTTTCAACACCGCATGCGCGGAAAGCACTTGACAATGTAACAGAATGATCACTCATGTAAGGTATATAAATCTTTCTCTTTTTACCGTTTACTTTAAATTTTGAAACCACTTTCTTCGCTGTTTTTGTTTCATGTTTCGCATTTTTGATGCTGTCAAGAAATGCTTCAAGCCTTGTAATAACGCCTGCATCAGCGCTATGCTCGTCAATTTCCAATTGCAGGAAGGGCTTTCCTTTCATAATCTTTTTAAAAAAATGCATGATAAAAGAATCGGGACCGCAGCCGAAATTTGTAACATATATACCGTAAAAATTATCACGTTCTCTGACAAGCTTCGCAGCCCGTAAAATCTTCTGTCCATAACCCCAGTACATATCTTTCAGATCTTCGTCATTTTCCGCGCCATCCATAATGGGCAGCATATCCAGCGGCATCGGGGTCACGCCAATATCCATCAGCTTTTTGTGGATATTAAGGTTTGCTCCCGGATCCGCGCTGTTATACGGCCTCCCGATTATCACGATTACCTTTTCATGCTTATCCAGGGCAGATAACATTTTTGCGCCTTCATCGATGCATCTGCTGTAAAACAAGTTTTGTGTTTCCATTGCAATATCAAAGGCTTTTTCCACTTCTTTGCCGGTTTTGTGAATTCCCCTTCCAAAGCTTTTCAGTGTTTTTAAAGCATTTTCTTTACTGCCCCCAAAATACACAACCGGCGAATCCAGTTTTACTCCGGCAGCATCAAAATCAATAGAGGCTTTAACGGTGTATGGTATGGACTGAGCATAGGGACAGGAAAACGTATTTGACGTGTGATCGGAAATATTTTTCAGGTTTATTACGCTCGGAAGGAATATTCTTTTAACTCCTTTATTCATGAGATTGAGTATATGACCGTGCGCGAGCTTTATGGGAAAGCATGACTCTACAATAATGCTTTCAGCTCCTTCTTTGATTATTTTTTTATTTGTTACATCTGAAATTACGATGGAAAATCCGAGTTCTGTAAGAAATGCCTTCCAGAAAGGCAGGAAATCGCAGATATTTAACATCTTGGGTATCCCTATCAGCTCACCCTCGACCTGTTTATCGTATATTCCGTTGAGCAGATCGTCTCGTACCTTGAAAAGATCTGTTACATGTCTTTTTCCGGCATTTCGCTTTACATCATATTTTTCACACCTGCTCCCATAATATAACGGTTTTTCATCCTCTACCGTCACTTTCCTGATTTCACATAAGTTTTCACAGCTTTTACATTCAAAAGTGTCTACCTCGTACTCTCTTTTACTTAAATCGAATCCTTTAAAATTACTTTTTTCCCAATTCCTCTCTTTCATTGCAAGGATTGCAACACCGATAGCGCCGGTAATATCATGATGAGAGGGCACTTTGACAGGTTTTTTAAGCACATTTTCAAAAGCCGCTACAACACCCTTATTAAATGCGGTACCGCCCTGAAAAAATATTCTGTCTCCTATCTTCCTGTCACCTACAACTTTATTTAAATAATTTGTAACTATCGAATATGAAAGACCGCTAACAAGATCATCCGTTCTTACCCCTCTCTGCTGATGATGCACAAGATCGGATTCTATAAAAACCGTACAGCGCTCCCCCATCTTTACCGGCGCTTTTGATGCCAGGGCCATATTGCCGAACTCTTCTTTTATCGATATCCCGAGTTTTTCTGCCTGTTCCTCCAGAAAAGAGCCTGTTCCCGCGGCGCAGGCTTTATTCATTTCAAAATCTACAATAACTCCACTGTCAATACTGATATATTTTGAATCCTGCCCTCCGATTTCAAAAATAGTATCAACTCTGCCATCCATATTTATCGCTGCTTCAGCCTGCGCGGTTATTTCATTCCTAACTATGTCGGCACCGATAAAGTCGCTCGTCAGATATCTTCCTGAGCCTGTGGTTCCGGCGCCTATTATTTCTACTTTTTCTCCTATTTCCTCTCCTATTTCTGCCAGACCTCTTTTAACAGCGTCAAGAGGCCTTCCCTCAGTCATAAGATATCTTTTAGCAAGAATATCCTTCTCTTCGTTAATCAACACAAGATTTGTGCTTATTGATCCCACGTCAAGACCAAGATACGCCTTTGTTCTCTCGCTTATATTTTTCAACTCATAAGATACGTTAAGATTTTCCTCTGATATATTTAAAGATTCATGCGCTTCATGGAATCTTTCCTGCAGCATATAATCTTCCAGTCCGTCCAGACCGAGAAAGGTCCGCTTCGAAGAAGGCTCGTCAAGTACAGCGTAGATTGCGCCAATCGCGCCCATTGATGTAAAATGTTCGGGGACTATCAGTTCACCATTTCTTAAAACAAATACATCACTTATGGCCTTTTTCATTCCTGCATTTGCAGCAACGCCGCCAATGAAGGCAACAGGATTTTTTATTTCCTTTCCCTTCGTGATATTGCTTTTAAAGTTCCTTGCAAGGGCATAACAGAGACCTGCCACTATCTCATAATCCGGAGTCGCAATTTGCTGGAGGTGTATCATATCGGATTTGGCAAATACCGTACATCTTCCGGCAATCCTCGGCACATTTGCTGCTTTCAGCGCGATTTCACTGAATTCTTCTATGGTGAAACAGAGCCTGGAAGCCTGCTGGTCTAAAAAAGAACCCGTTCCCGCAGCGCACAGAGCATTCATAGAGAAATCTTTTACCCGCAGTCTTTTGTTTTTTCCCGATTTCTCAAATATGATAAACTTGGAATCTTCACCGCCCATGTCTATTACACTACCGATATAGGGATACAAATGGCTGAATCCGGTTGCAAGAGCCACAATTTCATTTATAAAGGAGCTGCCAACGATGGAAGTAAAATGTTTTGCCCCTGTACCCGTTGTCGCAATAAAATCTATATCGTTGTCTTTAATAAGTTCCGCAACAGCATTCTTCGCCGCTTCGACAGGCCTGCCCATATGGCGCACATACCTGTCAATAGCTATATTTCCCGACTCATCTATAGCGGCGAGGTTAACACTGACAGAACCGATATCAATACCGACTCTATACATCCCTGCATCCCCCTGCATTATACAAAGATTTTGATTTTGTAAGGTTCTTATGTTTTAATTATAATATATAAAGGCTTCAAATCAATACAAATATCAACTATGAAAAGAAACCATATATATGTGAGCGGATTAGTACAAGGCGTATATTTCAGACACAATACGATGATACAGGCCGAGATGCTCGGCGTCAAAGGGTGGATAAGAAATCTGACAGACGGCAGAGTTGAGATTATGTGCGAAGGAAAGGATGAATCTGTCGACAAATTTACGGCGTGGTGCAACATCGGCCCAAGAGGCGCTCATGTTGAGAGCTTGGATATTCGGCAGGAAGAGTTTAAAAATGAATTCAATAAATTCCAAATTGTATACTGAACAAATGCACTATCCTCTTTTTTTGGATATTTCCGGCAAGTCCTGTATTGTCATAGGAGGTGGAAAGATTGCCGAAAGAAAAGTTGTAATGCTTCTAAAATTTAACGCTGAAGTAAAGGTGATCAGTCCAAAAATGAATGGGGTATTATCAAAGCTTTTAAAATCCGGTAAAATCACAGCTATTGAACGTGAATACAAGGATGGTGATTTAGAGGGCGCATCACTGGTATTCGCGGCTACAAACAAAAAAGAAATTAACGGGAAAATAAAAAAAGAAGCTGTCGTGAAGGGCATACTGGTTAATGTTGTTGACAATCCGGTTTTGTGTGATTTTATTGTGCCCTCAATTGTAAAAAAAGGTCCCATAATTGTTGCTATCTCTACATCCGGCATTCTGCCTTCGCTATCTAAGAAATTAAGAAAAGAAATCAGCGAATACATTACAGAAGACTATATAAAATACGTAAAAATTGTCGGATATTTTAGAAAATATTTGATAAATAACGTGAAAGACAAAAGAAAAAGATCTGAAATAATGGCAGAAATCAGTAATACTGACATGAAAGAACTGATTAATTTGAATAAAAAAGAAATAAAAGCAAGATTTCTGATAGAAAGTATATGAATATATACCTCTTTTATATTGCCCTTCTTTTCTACACAATCTCAACAATATCATATCTTTTCTGCCTGACTGTCAGCAAAAAGGTAATCGAGAGACTTGGGCATTACTTTTTATTAACAGGTTTTTTTATACATTTACTTGCGACTTTTGTCAGGTATTTTGAAGCAGGTTATACACCGATTACAAATGCTTATGAATCGCTCTCATTTTTTTCTCTTTGTATTGCCAGTTTTTTTCTGTATATCAAAAAGATTTACAAAATGGAGATGCTTGGAAGCATTTTTCTGCCTGTTTTGACAATAATTTTCATTATTGCCTTCGCTTTTCCCACAGAAATAAAACCGTTATCGCCTGTGCTAAACAGTTGGTGGCTGCCGGTTCACGCTATTTTCTCATTCATCGGCTGCGCGGTTTTTCTTATCAGTTTTTTTGTCTCCATAGTCTATTTGATTGTCGAAAAAAAGATCAAGAAGAAGAAGTTTTCACCTGCAGCCGCGAGATTTCCTTCCCTTGGAACGCTTGATTCCATTAACTACCAATGCATTTCGTACGGTTTTATATTTCTTACTACAGGGATCATAACAGGCTCCATATGGGCAAGAACAACCTGGGGTTCATACTGGAGTTGGGACCCGAAAGAAACATGGTCTCTTATTACCTGGATTGTATATGCAATCCTCATTCACAACAGACTCGCCATCGGCTGGAGGGGCAGAAGAACCGCATATATGATGATTATTGGTTTCTTTTCAATACTTATAACTTTTTTTGGCGTTAGTTTCTTTTTAGGGGGACAACATTCGTTTATTTAAATCTCCCTCAAAGGTTTTTTAAAAATGCATATTGCAGTATTCGGACTCAATCACAATACCGCTCCCATCGAAATAAGAGAAAAACTCTTTATTTCCGATGAAAACATATATGACGTTTTAAATAGCATAAAAACTGCAGGTATCAGAGAAGCAGTTATTTTATCAACCTGTAACAGAACTGAAATATATTTCTGTTCGGATAATCAGGATAATTCTCTCGATATAATTAACAATATGCTTTTCAACTATTTTAATATACAACAGGACTGGATAGCTGATTACACATATTGTTTTCAGGATGAAGATGCCTACAAACATCTGTTTCTTGTAGCGTCAGGACTTGATTCAATGGTTATCGGGGAGCCGCAGATACTCGGTCAGGTAAAGGATGCATATAGAACTGCCACCCTTCAGAATGCCACAGGTTTTTTTCTCGATAAAACCTTTCATAAAACTTTTAATGTTGCAAAAAGGATCAGAACCGAGACCAGAATCGGCTACAACCCCATATCGATCAGTTCCATGGCAATAGAGTTGTCAAAAAATATATTCGGTGAGTTGCATAAGAAGAAGATTCTTGTAATAGGCGCAGGTGAAATGAGTGAAATTGCATTAAAATATTTCAAAAAGGAAGGTCTCAATGAAATATTTATTGCAAACAGAACATTCCAGCATGCGCAAAAACTTTCAGAAGAAATTATAGGCATACCTTGTCCTTTTCAGGACATACCTGAATTGTTAACTAGAGTCGATATGGTACTTTCTTCTACGGGTTCAGAAAAACCGATAATCGATAAAACACTTGTGCTTGCAATAATGAAAAAAAGAAAGAACAAACCTTTGTTTTTTATAGATATTGCTATGCCGAGAGATGTGGACCCAGAGGTAAATGATATTGAAAATGTGTATCTCTACGACATTGACGACCTTAAAGAACTTTCGCAAAAACATCTTTCAGACAGAGTTAAAGAATCCGAGAAGGCAATGGCTATTATTGAAGAGGAAAAATCAAATTTTACCGCCTGGCTTAAGAGGCTCGATGTAAATCCCCTTATAACACACATCATCGGAACAGTTGATAAAACAAGAGAAAAAGAGCTAAGAAAAATTGTACAGAAGCTGAAAAATGTTGACGAAGAAACCTTGAAGCTTGTCGATATTTTAACTAAAAATATTGTCAACAAGTTAATTCATCCGCATATTTCAATAATAAAAGAAAACGAAGACCCGGTTGTCGTTGATATAATAAAGAAAATATTCAGCTTTGAGGGAGAGGATGAAAACAAAATGGATAGTGGGAACGAGAGGGAGTAGACTTGCTTTAAAACAAACGGAATTAACAATAGAAACTCTGAAAGATATATATCCGGATTTCGATTTTCCCGTAAAAATTATCAAAACAACCGGTGACACTGCCTGGGATGCTCCATTAAATCTTATCGGCGGCAAGGGTGTCTTTGTTAAAGAGATTGAGGAAGCTTTATTAAGAGAAGAAATAGATATTGCCGTTCACAGCATGAAAGACCTTCCTACAGAACTTGGCCAAACATTAATTTTGGGCGCAATCCCTGAAAGAGAAGACCCAAGGGATGTATTCATTTCTCTGACTTATGATAGTTTGAAAAGTATTGAAAATAGCGCAAAAATTGGCACAAGCAGCATCAGAAGAAAATCTCAGATCCTTTGTTTTAACAAGAATATCGATGTGGTAAATCTCAGGGGAAATGTTGATACAAGGATAAAAAAACTTAAAGAACCAGGATTGGACGGCATAATACTTGCTTACGCAGGAGTAAAAAGAATGGGCTTCGATCAATATATAAAGGAGATTTTGCCCTTTGATATAATGCTTCCTCCAGCCGGTCAAGGTGCAATAGGCATTGAAATAAGAAACGAGAGCGAAGCATTGCATATGTTAAAGCCTATAAACCATGAGAACAGTTTTTTAGAGGTTGCTGTAGAGAGGAAGCTGTTGGCAGCCATAGGAGGAGGCTGTCAGACGCCTTTAGGAATTAACGCAAAGGTGGCAAACAACAAAATAGAATTACATGTTATATTGTGTAAAGAAAATGGGGAGATTTCCGTTAAAGAACGATTTGTGGGCTCTGCCAATCATCCGGATGAATTGATCGACAGGGCATTAGAAATAATTCCTAAATAAAAATGCCTCCATTTCCGGGAGGCATTTTTATAATATGTCTTATATATAGTCTATACTGCTTCCTTGAATGCCTTTCCTGCTGTAAATTTTGGTACTTTTCTGGCAGGTATCTTTATTTCTTTACCTGTTCTCGGGTTTCTCCCCTTCCTTGCCTGTCTCTTAGAAACTGAAAACGTGCCGAAGCCTACAAGCGTAACCCTCTCTTCCTTCTTCAAAGATGACTTTATACTGTCAATGAAAGCATCCAATGCCTTACCTGCTGCTGTTTTAGAAACCTTTGCATTTGCCGCCATTTTGCCGATTAGCTCTGCCTTTGTCATACTTCCCCTCCTTTTATAGTGTTATTTTACGGTAGCTTTCGAAGTAACCACCCTGTAAATACTTTATACTCATTATTGTGTATAAGTTTCAATGTTTTTTTTAATTATTTTTAATCTGAGAAATGTTTTGCCCCACGGCAGGCAAGGAAACTGTTCACCCCGAGGCAGAAAAGTACCCTTTCTATTTATATTCTCCTCTTCCGCTGCAAGATCGGTATACATATTCAACGATAAGGTGACAAAAAGGACGGAATTCCGATTAGACTTCAACCGTTAGGAGTAAACCAGGGTAACTCCGGTAAATATATCGCCCTGCCACAAGCAAAGGGGATATTAACCAGCGAGGCAACAAAAAGATTGAAATTAAAAATCAGGTGATATAGTTTATTTTTATGAAAGAAACAAAAAAGCAAGGCCCGATAGTTATATTGAAAGTTCTCTCTCTTGTTTTCGTTCTGTTTCTGTTCGGTTGTTCTGCCAAAGCGCCAGTCCTTTATCCGAATACCTACCTGAAATCAGTAGGAGAAGAAAAAGCTTCGCGCGACATTAAAGAATGCAGGCGAAACGCTGATGCATATATTACGTCAAGCGCCGGCAAGGAAACGGTAAAAAGCACAGCAGGAGGCGGCGCTGCCGGAGCAGTAATCGGCGGCGCCGCAGGCGCGGTTACCGGTAATATTGGAGGAGGTGCCGGGATAGGAGCCGTTACCGGCGCGGCATCCGGACTCTTGTATGGCATAGCTAAAGGCTCAGAACCAAGCCCGGTATATAAAAGATTTGTAGAGAAGTGTCTGCGGGAAAATGGCTATGAGGTAATCGGCTGGGAATAGTTTATCAGGATGCCGTGAAAGACAAAGCGAAAAAGGCGACGGGCGGGAAGATAACACGGGCATCCGCGAAGTAACCGACCGGCAAATATCTGTTCAAAAACGAGAAGACACGCTCTTCCCGTTTTTATGCATATCGCTTATCCCTGTACAGTTGCAGCAGTCCGGCAAATAATTTGCTTATTTTCAAATAAATCAGCAGAGAAATCCGGCTTGAGTGGGCGACGGCATGTCGGGGTTGTTCAGGTTTGGATGGGCTGCAAGCCTTGCAGGATGGAGGCCAACCAAGGTTGTATGACAAGAACTGTTTTAGCCGGGTACCCACGAGCAGCCAATTGGACAGAGGGCAGCCGACTATCACGTGGGCGGCAAACGTCGGAAGATGGCAGGGCGCAGCAGACCGCCAAAGATGGATGTGCCCGAACACGCCATTGACCGTCCAAGTGAAAAAGGCAAACAAACAAGGACCGGAACAATACAAAAGAAACTTTTTACAAAACCTCGTTAAAAAAAGGAGATAAAATGGAAGGAAAGCGAGTGAGGGATAGCCGTACCGTCCTGGCACAGATAATGAACCCGCTGGATGCGAATCCTGCAGGGAACGTTCATGGCGGGGTTATCATGAAGCTTATTGATACTACCGGGGGAGCCGTTTCTGTTCGACATGCAAGAGCCAATGCAGTGACTGCTTCTATAGACCGATTGGATTTCTATTATCCGTTATTCGTCGGAGACTTGGTATCCCTGCAAGCCAGCCTTAATTATGTAGGAAAGACTTCCATGGAAGTGGGTGTCCGAGTGGAGTCTGAAAATCTCATGACCGGCGAGAAACGGCATATAGCTTCTGCCTACATGACGTTTGTGGCACTTGATAGGAATAACCGTCCCATACCATTGCCTCCGTTGATATTGGAAACAGATGATGAAATAAGAAGAAACCGTGAAGCAAAGGAGAGGAGGGAGAGGCGTCTTGCGGAAAAGACAGAGAAAAAACAACGCCAACTCGATCCCAACAGGTGAAAAACCCGCGATGTCGGCCCATGACAAAGGACAAGGGGGACAGCATAGATCGTTATCCAACAAGGCAATCCAGCAGACCCACTAAGTTCACCACTGTATTTTGTATATTACATTTCAAACTGCAGTTCTTCGTGATGGTCTCCCTGCAAGGCGGAACAGGCAATCCTCAAGTTTGATTGGATTAAATAATTTATTTCTGCGATGCATTTCCTCTATTTTCAAGTTTTCCAAGGAATGCGTCATCTGAAGGGGTAATCCTGTTTTAAGAGGTATTTTGGCAGATATATTTGTTTTGTACATGTGCTTGACATACCAATTATTTGTGCTACCTATAATATATGCTTTTAGAAACATAATAAAATTATGGGAGGCTATTATGGCAGGGAGTGTTTACATTGTTAATGAAGTTGTGGGCACCAGCGAAATTTCATGGGAAGATGCAGCAAAGTTAGCCATAGAAACCGCTGCAAAGAGCGTCCAGGATCTCCGTGTTGGAGAAGTGGTGAAACAGGATGTAACAATAGAAAATGGAAAAGTTGTAAGCTACCGGGTAAGACTCAATATTTCCTTTAAGTATAATTTAGAGAAATAGTCTCGCCTAAAGATCAGCACTGAGAAAAAGGAGATCAGCCCATCCTTTTTGCAGCTTAAGTTCCAGGCAGGGTCAGAAATGGCCCTGCTTTATTTGTGTATATTCCACACTGTAATTACCGACCATTTGGAAATATCTCTAACGCTCGCTTTGGCAGGTGTACAGCGTAATTTTCAAGATTGATTCGATTGAGAAAGCTGTTTCCTCAATGTTGTTTTCTCAGATTCAATAAACTTACCAGGAGAGTGACTTTCGACTGGTAATCAATAATCAAAATATAATAAATACCTTGCAAATTCTATTCTGTTAGCTGAAAATGTAAAAAAGACGGGTATGGCTGATCATCCATCAGATACATGTAATGTAATCCTTGAACTGAATATCAGCGCTGGAGGAAAAGAGATGAGACAGCCTGATCGAACAAAATACTGTTGCGCGCTGGTAATCCATGTTATCGGGTAAGCCGTTCTTCACGAAAAAAAGAATTAAATTCATCCTGCGAAGGATCATCCTCCCATTATTTATTATTTACATTGGTGTTGCAATAATCGCTACAATCCGTGATACGAGAATTAAAAACGATGAATATGCCGCAGTCCTGCTATCAGATTATGCGATAACACAATATGACTACTGGGCCTCTCCATGGGCATTTCTCGGTTCCTATATTCCCTGGACATACTATTTCAATAACAAGGACCTCAAGGTCAAATGGTTTTTCCGGGCTAAGAGCACAGACCTGGAAAAGGTCATCAAGGATAAGAAATGTCAGAGTATTGTCCTTGTCGGACATGGCAGCTTGAATTCCTGGCAGGCAACGGATACGGATGTCACAAATATAGAAGTAGAGAAGGCGATGAAAGGCTTACCCAGGAAAAAGGGTGAGTGGTTACAGCTAAGCTGTGGAGTTGATGACTTTACACCCGTGAGGATGGGGGAACTGGTAATGGAGAAGGAACGGGTTTATACATATCACAAGGCCGTTACTACCTATATCTTCATAACTGACGCCCTTTTTGGTTTTCAATACCTGAAACACAATAACCCGGAATAAAGAGACAGCCATGTGGATGAAGCCAAGTACTACCATATCCTCAAACTGAATACCGACAGCAAATTCATGGAAAATCCTATTCGCCTTCGGCAGGGATAGAAGGACTAAATATACCAAAATATTATTATTCAAAAACAGTTCATGAAAACGAAAATTATATTTGGGACAGGATTTTGCTTATAATGTTTCACATGGATTTATATTTGGTTACATATTGCGCCTTGACACCCCTGTTTATCTTGCTATACTACTCTTAGCATATCTCTACGCTGTTTATTTTTTTATCATGATACGAGGGTCAGATGAATGATACATTCAGGGCAAATCCGGAACTCATCGAAGAAATATCCGCCTTAAAACAGAGGATCAAAGAGCTGGAACAATCGGAATCAGAGCGCAAACAGGCAGAGGGGGCTTTACAGGAGCAGGAACGCAAAATGTCGAGCATCTTCCGTGCAGCTCCTGTTGGTATCGGTATGGTCATTAACAGAGTTCTTCGGGAAGCCAACGATATGTTGTGTTCGATGACGGGGTATTCCCGCGAGGAGCTTCTGGGGGAGAACGCCCGGATGCTTTATCCTACTCAGGAGGACTTCGACTATGTCGGGAAGGAGAAATATCGTCAAATTGGTGAAAAAAATATCGGGACTGTGGAAACACGATGGAAGAAAAAAGACGGTACAATAATTCATATTATCCTGAGTTCAACTCCACTCGATTTTGATAACCTTGCAAAAGGGGTGACCTTCATAGCGCTTGACATCACCGAAGGGAAACAAATTGAATTGGCTCTTGAAACGAGCGAGGAAAAATTCCGTAATCTTTTTGATAACGCGGTTGAGGGAGCATATCAGTCAACACTTGAGGGAAAGTTAGTAAGCGCAAATGCAGCATATGCGAGAATGTTCGGATACGAATCTCCTGAAGAAGCCGTCAACGCTTTAACCGATATTACCGGTCAACTGTATCTTAATCCGGACGAAAGGAAGAAGTTTTTAAGTATTTTGACGCAAACTGCACATATTAACAGTTTTGAATGTCAAATGCGCCGGAAGGATGAAAGTGTCTTCTGGGCATCATTGAGCGCCAGATTGTCTCATCTCCAGGATGGTGTGCCTTTTATTGAAGGATTCATTATCGATATCACCAACCGCAAGCAGGCGGAGCAAGCACTGAAGGAAAGCGAGGAACGGTTCCGAACGGTAGCAGATTTTGCATACGATTGGGAATACTGGGTACTACCGGATGGAAGCCTGTCCTACATATCTCCATCCTGCGAGCGCATTACCGGGTACCAGGCAGACCAGTTCCAGCATGATCCCGGGTTGTTGTTCAATATAATACATCCGGCTGACCGGGAGAAGATGATCGGTCATGCCTGCGCAGTAAATGTGCCGGAGGATAAGGCGTTCCACGAAGTTGAATTCCGTATCCGCACCCTCGGCGGAGAAGAAATATGGATTGATCATTTTTGCCGACCGGTCTACAGCTATGATGGTAGATATCTGGGGCGACGGGCCAGTAACCGCGACATTACCGACCGCAAGCTGGCCGAAGAGACGCTGCAAACAAGGGAAAGACATTTACAGACTATTCTTGAGGCATCCCCGGAGAGCACCTTTCTCATGGACAAGAATGGCCGCCTCCTGATGGGCAATAAGATAACAGCCCTTCGCTTGAAAACCGACATTGAAAGATTGATAAATTTAAATTTGTATGATTTTCTTCCCCCAGATGTGGCTGAAAATAGAAGAAAAAAGGTGCAGCAGGCGATAGAAACGGGTATGCCTGTGCATTTTGAAGATGCGCGTTTCGGGCGGATAATTCTGAATTCGATATATCCTATTCACGGAAAGGATAATCAAGTCAACCACCTGGCCGTATTCGGCCTGGACATATCTGAGCGCAAACAGGCAGAAGAAGAGCGGGAGAGGCTGATTATTGAACTCAGGGAAGCGCTTTCTAAAGTCAAGCTTTTAAGCGGATTTCTCCCTATTTGCGCTTCCTGTAAGAAAATACGTAACGATAAAGGATACTGGGAACAAATGGAGATGTATATAAGAGACCATTCGGAAGCTGAGTTCTCCCATGGCATCTGCCCGGAGTGTGCAGATAAATTGTACCCCGAATACTATAAAATGAAATAATTAGATGCTTATGGCCCGACTATTTTATACTTACCGTCTCCGGAGCATTCCGGAGCTTCTCTTTTATGAAAGAGATTAGAAAACCAGCGGTTCATCAAGGAATGTCTGGAAGTCAGGTTTTGCGTACATCCCGGTCTTTTTCTCAAAGTATGATTTAGCATTTTTCAAGACCACAACCTTCTTTTTCATAGGTATAGGGTTCGATGTTGATTTCCCCCCGACTAAGACACTCGAGGGCAGGCCCCCGACTAAGACACTCGAGGGCAGGCCCCCGGCTACAGCACCCGAGGGCAGGTGTTTGGCCCTTTTGTATACGGTAAGCATTTTTTCTCATTTCGCATTCGTTACCGGTGCCTCCATAATTTCATCAAATATGCTAAAAAAGTCGGGACTTCCAATGTTAGCAGCGAGAAGATAACCCTAAGAAACAGGCGGTTTTCTCCTTAAAATAACGTCCTGAATTTTAGAAACCAGTTTTAAGAGTGATTTTGTGCGGAACAAGGCAGAGTAAGACTTTCCGGAGATTTCAGAAACGGTATTCAATGTGAATACCGTTTCTTCTGACATGGTATCTGGCTTCAACTGTATTTTCATCAATTCACTCATCACCCCATCCAGATTGTATACATTTCCTGCCTGTCCATCGTCGGCGCTTGTCTGCGCTTCAGCATTTGCAAGCAGGGACAGACCCGGATGTTTTGCCTGAAAAAAAACAAGTATGCCTTTAGCCTGATCTATAGGATTCAAGTCTTCTCTCTGGGGGTTCTCTCCTAACTGTATTGCCATTACTTCATCCTTCTGGGTGACTGCATTGACAATCCTTGCCGGAATGGATTCATGACCCAGTTTCTGAGTTGCCAGAAACCGTCTTTCCCTGTATATTTGTAGCCATTACGTCCCCCTTATTTGCAACCCGAGACCTTTGCAAAAGTGCCCCAATCACTATTCTCTGTCATTCCGGCGCTTGTGCCCTTCAGGGTATTCGCCGGAATGACGAAAAATGGGGCAGTATCAATTATTTCACTGGCTCGGAGGATCGCAAAGCGAAGCAGGCCGCCGCAGATCAAAATCCCCGACACGGCGCTGACCGACCAAGCGAAAAAGTCAATAATAAAACTGCTCAAAAAAACAAGAAATTATCTAAGTATTTTCGGAGGGTAACTGCTCAAGGCGATCACGGATCATTTTCAGGATAACGAAGGACTCGCGTTCCCGTTCTTCCAGAGAGCCCATTATATAGTTAATAGTTTCCCTGTAGTCCGGCATAAAAATCTTGGAGAGCGCGTTGCAGCGCCGCTGGGTTTTACGAAGTTCCCGTGCCACACGCATTACAATATTTTCCAATTCCGCCAATTCCGCGAGCAATGGAAGCACTTCAACAAAACGGCTCATGGCAGTATCAGTATTCGCTGAAGTTCCACCCACACCGAACTGGACGCTCACCGGCTCTGTTCGTACCGTCAAGCGGGGAATTTTCATGCCCATAAGATGCTGGTCGGAAATATCCACCTGATGGTCCATCTTCACGGCAAGAGCAGCCCGCTCAACAGTCTCCGATCCTCTGTCCAACTGGGCCTCGCGCAAAGCCGCAAAGGCTTTTCGAAGAGCTTCTTCAACGTTCTGTTCGGCATCGCGGGCACGATTAAGACGGCTCATAAGTTCAAAAATAAGGATCTGCCGTTTTTGTTCAAGGAGGTCGTAGCCCTCTTCGGCAAAGGCGAGTTGCTTTTTTAGTACAAGCAAATTCGATTTAGTCGGCGCTATATTCAGTTTTCCCATATATCCACCCTACCCGGCTACGCCTCTTAAGGCATGGGGGTAATAGTCTCCTCTTTCTCGTGGTAATATTTCTCAAGCAGAGCGTCACTTACTCTATGCAGTTCATCCTTGGGCAATGTGGATAATACATCCCAGCCGAGTTCGAGCGTAGTCTCAATAGACCTGTTCTCAAATTCTCCCTGGTTCAGGAAACGCATTTCAAAGGCTTCGCCGAATTTAAGATACTGCTTATCGAGTGTGCTCAGTTCTTCTTCGCCAATAACGTCGGCCAGCCCCCTCACCCTCTTCACATAGGCATAGCAGGCAAATAACTGGCTTGCGAGAATAGGATGATCTTCCCTGGTATATCCTTTGCCGACGCCGTCCTTCATCAGACGCGAAAGGCTCGGAAGGCCGGCAATGGGCGGGTAAACGCCGCGCTGAAAAAGATCGCGATCAAGCACTATCTGCCCTTCGGTAATATAACCGGTAAGATCAGGGACAGGATGGCTGATATCGTCGGCAGGCATGGTCAATATTTCCATTTGTGTAATAGAGCCCGGCGAGCCTTCGATACGTCCTGCCCTTTCGTATATACTGGCAAGATCCGAATAAAGATAACCGGGATAACCTTTACGGCCCGGTATCTCGCCCCTTGCAGTTCCCACTTCGCGGAGACTCTCGCAATAGTTTGTCATATCGGTGAGGAGCACCAGCACGTGCTGGCCGCATTCAAAGGCCAGATGCTCGGCTAAGGTCAGAGCAACACGGGGCGTAAGGAGACGCTCTACACTGGGCGCATCGGCCAGAGAAAAAAACATGACAGCGCGGGCAAGGGCTCCGGAATTCCTGAAGTTACGAATAAAAAATTCAGCAACATCATTCTTTACGCCCATAGCAGCAAAAACAATTGAGAATTCCACCTCTTCATCAAGCAGGCGCGCCTGCCGCATGATCTGGGCGGACACGCGGTCATGGGGAAGCCCATTCCCGGAAAATATGGGCAGCTTCTGGCCGCGGACAAGAGCATTCATTCCGTCAATAGCCGATAAGCCGGTTTGTATAAATTCACGGGGATATCGCCGCGCATAAGGGTTGATGGGCATTCCGTTCACATCGCTCCGCTCCGCGGCAAGAGCGGGCGGGCCGCCGTCTGCCGGTCGACCGAGACCGTCGAATATACGTCCCAGCATCTGCCTGGACACAGGCAGGCGAAAACTTTCTCCCAGGAAGCGCGCATGCAGGCTTTGGTTTGAAAGGCCTGTTGTACCTTCCAGGACCTGTACCACAGCTTGAGTTTCGGAAATATCAAGGACACGTCCGAGACGGGGACGACCGGCTGCGTCGAGAATCTCGACAATCTCATCATAGCCCACATCACGAATCCGTTCCACTACAACCAGCGGCCCCTCGATGCGTGAAGCGCCAACATACTCCAAACCATGGTCTTCTACGTCAAAGTTCATATGCATAGTAAGGTACCCTCATTTATTATACTCTTTTGCCAGCATCTCCGTTTCATCCATAACCTTCTTTGCCAGCTCCGTCATCTTTTCAATATCCTTGTTGCTGAAAGCCGTTTTCGCGCGCAGTATCTGCGGCACGCACCCTAAAGAGCGGATTCGCGTTAACGGCACACCGCCTTGAATCAAATCCCGGCCTCTGCGATACAGAGTAAGAATAACACGCAGGAGGCTAACCTGGCGTTCTGGCGTACAGTACATGTCGTTTTCGTCAAAAGCACCCTGGGCGAGAAAACCGTCTTTCATAATCTCCGCGATGAAAAGAATCAACCGTTGACTGTCCGGCAGGACATCGGGCCCCACAAGTTTGACGATTTGCTGGAGGCGGTCCTCCCGCTGGAGGAGAGTTAAGGCCTCTGTGCGCAGTTCAACCCAGTCGGGAGCTTCTTTCTGCCACCATGAACTGACATCCTCCACATATTCCGAATATGAATGCAGCCAATGTATTGAAGGATAATGACGGGCATTTGCCAGTTCCGTGTCGAGAGCCCAGAAACAGCGGATGAACCGGCGTGTGTGCTGGGTAACAGGCTCGGAAAAATCACCTCCGGGAGGACTAACAGCACCAACGATACTTACGGAAGCCCTCTCGCCTGCAAGGGTAGTCACAGCCCCGCCGCGTTCATAAAACTGCGCCAGACGGGTTGGCAATGAAGCCGGGAATCCTTCCTCGGCAGGCATTTCCTCAAGCCTTGCCGCCAGTTCGCGCAGGGCCTCCGCCCAACGGCTGGTTGAGTCGGCAAAAACCGCCACACTAAGGCCCATATCCCTGTAATACTCGGCCAGCGTAATGCCTGTATAGATGGACACTTCCCTTGCCGCCACAGGCATATTCGAGGTATTGGCTATGAGAATTGTCCGCTCCATAAGAGGCCTGCCGGAACGGGGGTCTTTCAGTTCCGGAAACTCACGAAGCACTTCAGTCATTTCATTGCCCCTTTCCCCGCAACCGATAAAGACAATAATTTCAGCATCCGACCACTTTGCAAGCTGGTGCTGGGTAATTGTCTTTCCTGTACCGAATCCACCCGGAATAGCCGCAGCGCCGCCCTTGCCGATAGGGAAGAACGTGTCAATGATACGCTGCCCTGTAATCAGGGGCTCGGTAATACGTAATCGTTCGCGAATGGGACGGGGTACACGAACAGGCCATTGCTGAAGCATGGCAATCTCCCGCGGACCTGTTGCAGTTTCAATTACAGCCAATGGATCAACTATTTTATATTCTCCTTTATCAACAATGGACTTAACTGTACCGCTGCAATCAGGCGGGACCATGATCCGATGTGTTACCAATGGAGTTTCAGCAACTACGCCTATGGTCTGGCCGGCTGTCAAAACATCGCCGGGCCTGACTTGAGGTTCAAAGCCCCAGAGTTTCTCTTTATTTAAAGGATCGACTTTTTCACCGCGACGAATCCAGGCGCCGCTATGAGTTTGAATGCCCGGCAACGGACGCTGGATGCCGTCGTAAATATTGCCTACCAGCCCTGGGCCAAGCCACACGGACAAAGGCGCGCCGGTTCGCCGGATGGGCGCGCCCGGTTTTAACATGGTGGTGTCCTCATATACCTGAATGGTGGCATGATCGCCAACAAGCCGCACCACTTCTCCCACCAGCCCCAGATCGCCTACCTCAACAACTTCGTACATCTGGGCTGCGTACATGCCTTTAGCAGTTACAATAGGCCCGCTGATACGTATGACCGTCGCCTCAGTGCTCCTGGTAGTAGTGGTCATAAACTATCCCCTCCTAATCCTCTTTTCTGAACAAGGGAAGCTTCAATTGCTATCTGCCTCCGCAGTTCCGGCCACAATCGTTCCAGCCTTTTCACAAGACGGTTATCCCAAACCTGGCGAGCCTCCCCATCCTCAACCATAACACCGCTTTCTGTAATATCCGGTTCGAGTGAAACGGTAATATTTACTGATCGCCCGACGCGAAGCGCAATTTTTTCAGCCAGTCCGTCTCCAAGAATGGCTTGATCAGCCCACGAGAGCTTAACGACAAATGCATCTCCTGTCATCTGACGAATAGCGTCAGAAGCAAGGATAATAACAGTTTCGCGATATTCAAAACCTTCACGTGACACTAATCGCCTGCGTGCTTCCTCATGAACGGATTCAAGCAATGTCTCAACTCGCGACGTGCGTAACCGGCCGGTTTCGACAGGGATCGTAGCCCGGATTAAACCACTCTTGATGTCGGCCTCGGCACGGGCCTGGTCAAGTTTCTCCTGTCGCGTCCGTTCAGCCACGGCATCGGCGCTGGTTAAGAATATTTCTGCATCATGCCTCGCACGAGCAATAATTTCCTCACTCTCTTTTCGAGCTTCTGCAAGGATCTCTTCGTGCAATTTTTCAGTAGAGTTTTGATTCGTTGTCATCCTCACGCCCCCTTAACCAACACTTACACCGACAGCTTCCTGAACTAATTCACGCAGGCTTTTACGCCCTGACAACGGTCCTTCCGGCCCAGGTATCTCCACAATCAGCGGACGATCCTTTTCCAGTCGAATAGCATCTACCTGCGGCCGAACCAAGGCAGCCGTTTTTTCGGTAAGAATAAGAACTCCACAGTCGGGTCGCGCCGCAGTTTCATTGATGGCAGCCTGAGCCTCTTCCGCTGTTGCTACAGCGTAAGCCTCTACACCTGCCAACCGGAAGCCGCTCACCGTGTCCTCGTCGGCAATGCAATAAAACTTCACTCATTAACCCCTTATATTTTCTGTATCAACATCATGGCAATAGCAAAACCAAGCACTGCCAACCCCTCCGCCAATGCCACGAAGAGGATGCTGCGGGTCAGGAGTTCCGGTTTCTCCGCTGCCGCGCCAAGCGCTGCCGACCCGATTCGTCCTACGGCGTGGCCTGCGCCAAGCACGCTCATGGCAATGGCAAAGGCGGCTGCCAGGCCTAAGCCGATGGCTTTGTAAGCCGATACCATATCTGTCGGTGCGCCTCCACGCGCGGCTTCTTCCGCGATGGCCGCCGAAGAGGGCAAAATTATCAACGCCAGAACAGCTCCGATTTGTCCGATTCGCCGGAACAACAACTTTGTCATATTACACCTCCGATAACCTGGGCTGCGCAAGCAGCCTGCTGTCTTTTTCAACATCATTGCCGCAATAACAATCATCATCTGCGGCCAATCTTATCTCACCCGATTCGTGCAAAGCATTAATGGTATGCACAATCACGACCCCGGATTCTTATCTTCCGGAGTTAAACAAAAGGGTTCAAAGGGCTGGCCGCTGCCGGAAAAAAACTTACCGAAGAACTCATAATATTCAAGACGCAATGCCTGTACCGAAGCAATGACCCCCTCCAGCACAATGGCTATAATATTGCCTATAATAATAACAATAATGCTGAATATACCTCCTCCCACCGGAAAAGATCTGACTTCAGCAGCAAGCATAAAAGCCGCGAAGAGCAATGCCGCATGACTCATGGCATAGGCCGCAAGACGGACAAAACTTATAGTATTGGCAAGGTAACTGAGAATCGCCTCAAAGGCCCCTACACACGATTCGATAACAGCGCCTGCCATGCCTTCGCTCGACTCATTGTGTTTACCGGCTCTGTGGTTCAGAAAATGTTCTATAGGCTCTTTTAGGGACCAACCGACTATGGGCACAATGAGAAAAAGAAAGATCGATGCGCCCATGAGTCCGCTTGATTTGATAGCCGTCCCATTGATTAAAAGAACCAGGGTACCCCAGTAAAACAACAGGCCGATGAGACCGAACTTATCGAGGATGCCGCCGACTACATCGCCCTGTCTAAAGCGATTTATGACATTCAATATAAGACCGATACTGATCATTGTAATGCCGATCCCCATGGCGCCATACATCAACTGCATGGGATCGCCTTCCAGAGGATCATGCCATAGAGCGTACTTCTTTAATTCTTCGATGCCGAAGTAACTTCCGTAGACTACGCCGAAGATGGTGCTGGACAAACCCCCGAAAAGAAGGAGCATGCCAATGTCCTGAATATTCCGGGAACGGCCTGCAAGCAAAGCAATCAAACCGCAGGCGGCAAGAACCATTCCGTGTCCTCCATCGCCGAACATCATTCCGAACATTACGATATAACTGAGCGCGACGAATAACGTCGGCTCCAGCTCCCGATAATTCGGAAGGCCATATGTTGAAACCAGCATTTCGAAAGGACGCAGCAGGCGCGAGTGTCTCAGAAGAACAGGAACCTGTTCTTCTGTTGAAGGGTCCGGCAGGGTAGCCTGAATGACATATCGGCCGTCCGTGATCTCACCTATGCGCTGTTCCAATAGAGCCATATCGCCGGCCGGAACCCATCCCGCAATCAGCACAGAGGTTTCCGTGCGTGAAAACTTCTGGCTTGCGTCCAAAAGCTTATATTCCATGTCTACAAGTTCTTCAATCTCAACAAGGGAGGGTGCAAACTCGGCTGCCATCGCCTTTAGCCTGCCCTTCAATTGTTCCAATTCTACCGCTAACTGCTCTTTATCTCTCTTTTTTTCTTCGGAGAGATTATCCACTGTTGCGCCTTCGACGACAGGAAGCGTCTCGCGTTGAAAGCCGGCCTGCTGCAAAGCTCTTTCCAATGCGGCCCCGTCGTTACGGGTTGTCATCGCGAAAAGAGACTGTCGTCCTTTTTGTTGAGCCACAGGAATCAACACCACATTTTCGCCGAGTTCTCTTCTAAGATCTTCAAGATTTTGCTCCGGCAAACTCCCTGTTGCAAAATGAAGGAATGAATAATTGTCGAGTCCGTCTAAAGGAATTTCAAATCCACGATAACCCGATACCTGTTCGCATACAGCGGACAGTTCCTTCCGGCGTTGCACAAGACGCTGGCGCTGTCCCAAGAATTCACCGGCCTTTTGTTCCATAAGTAAAAGATTCTCTTCAACCTGATTCAAGGCAATTTTTGCCTGCCTCGGTTCATTGGTCAAGGGGACTATTTCCAGTGATTGGCGAAGCTCCTGAACACGAGTCTTTATACGATCATATCGTGCCAGCTCTCCGGAATTGTCAACAGGGGCCTGTGGCGATGTCTCAGACCCGGAAGGCACGCGCGTCAGATGCGCCGCTCCTAACTGACCCAACCCCTTTAATACGGCGCGCTCGTCTCTGGCGAGCACAACTGCCTGCATCCGCATCATGGGCACAGTTCTAAACATGCGCCCCCTCTAAATCAGTTCTTGGGATCAAGTGACTACGGATTGCTTCTGCTGCCATACCGATGCGAATCCCCTCGGAAATCGTTATAAGATTGGCCACTTCCACACGACGAAGACCCGCGTAGCCGATGATTGCCCCCAATCCCATATGACTCTTACGAAAAGCCGTTCCCGCCAGACGAAAGAAACGATTCCATGATAAACCCTCAAAGACTGATGCGTCAACTGTCATCGCTGTATCGCTCGATCCATGTTCAAAAGGCATCGCGTCGAGGACGCGCTTCGCGACACGATCCACTGACGTATAGATATCCTGGTCATTAAGCATAGCAGTAAAAAGTCCGAGAGAGATTCGGGTCTCTGCAACATGTAATGGCCGTAACATTTCCGACGTCAGGCTGTAATGGAATTTTCCCCGGGCAACCAGCATCAGGTGAAAAATATCCGCTTCCTGACAAAACATCGGTCTGACAATTTCCCGGTCTTCCTGTGGGATTCTTTCTATTCTCTCAAGCAAGCCCTGGAAGTAGTAGCGGTCAAGCACTGCCTCAAAAAAGAACGTTCGCGGATAATCACGATAGATTTCAAGCGACTTCGTAAGATTATCCCGGAGGAGGCCCTTTGGGAGCAAAGGGATAAAATCTTCCGGAGATTCCGCTGCTGCCAGCCTTCGGGTATCCAGCGTCAATTCCCTGGTAAGGGAGATGAGATGTCCTTCAGTTTCTTCGATGGGAACTTTTGTCAAACATGCCCGCATCAAAACTTTCAAATTTTCCATCTGGAACCGGACCAGCATCCAATCGAGCAAGTCTGCTCCAGGACCGGATATGTAAGCATGGAAACCTGATATTTCGCCTATCAGTTCATGCAGTAATAGTCGCTGGAAATCAAGGGTTTGTTTAATCTCAGACTTTGGGAAAATTATAGAAAAAAATTCCGGAAGACTCCGGATGTGGCATAGAACATCAAGCTTTTCTGCCTCAGCCATACGACTATGACGGGCATGAAGACGTCCCGCAAGAAAATCCAGATCGTCAGCTATATGCCGTTTTGTAGCAATAAACGAAGAAGCGCCGGAGTCGGCTACACTTGCTTGCAGACGCACCGGACGATCCCTTCAATAGCCCGCTGCTTTACGGCAGGCTCAAGTCTTATCCGACTTTCAATTTCAACAGCAGCGTTTGTCAAATTCAGTTGTTTTTCATGCTCGGCTGCTTCTACTGCGGCATCTATAATTTTCCCGGCCTCGCTTGCTGCTTCCTGGCGGGCCATTTCAACAATATCATGCCCCTTCTTTTGAGCGTCCGACAAGATACGATCCGCTTGCGCCTTAGCCGCTTCGACTATAAGCTTCGCATCACCCTCCGTCGCGATGATCTTCTGAATTACATCGCGCATACCAGCACCTCCCCCTAAAATGAGTTCCTGCTGTTTATGTTAAGCTGCTCCTGCTTCCCGTAGTTTTCACGGACCTGTCCAATTTAAAACGTTGAATTACTTCGTCGCCGATAAGCCGGGCGGTTTCTTCGTAATCAACTATATCCGTATTAATGGTTACATGGTAGAGCAACGGATCATTGATGTCTTTGTCAAAATTATCTTTTACATAACGCCTGCTTCCTTCATCTTCCTTCTTGATATAATTTTGGGCGGCTTTTTGATCAAGATTGTACACCTTCCGGATCTGTTCAATTCTCTTTTCAAGCGACCCAACCAAGCGTACACAAAATACATTCTGCAGCTCACGTGTAACAATACTGCCACCTCGACCCACGAGAATGACATTCCCCATTTTCGCGAGACTTAATATTGTCGCGTTAATCTTTTCTACAAGCGTCCAGGTGGACGGATGAAAACCCAGCCACTCCTCGACTGCATCCATTATCATGCCCTTATGATCTTCTTTCATGAAATCCGCAACACGTTTGTGGAGGTTGTGGTCCTCCAGCACTTTTTCCACGAGATTGCGATCAAAAATAGTCCATATCCCATGTGTGGGAAGGCGCGCCTGCATGTATTCTACCAGACTTGAAGCGACCGTATGTCCGCCTGCTCCTTCCAAACGTGAAATTGTTATTGCCGGTTTTATGTAATTTTCAGAGGCTTCTTTTCTTTTTGATTCAAAATAACTTTCGATGAAAAATTCACATTTTCCGTAACCAATATTATCCCACATATCTCGGCCCTCCTTCTATTACTTCAGTACTGGCGTCTGTCCACCTGCTTACAAACTGCTTTCAAGACAGGCGTGGGAACTGGTCTGCTTCCGGCCATGCTCCTGTCGAACCTTTTTTAACATTTGCGCCGACCTCTGCGCACGTATCATGCACGGCGCCACATCCAAAGGCAAAAACTAAAACAACAAACATGTTACCGGCTGCTTTATACTGCTACACAACTTTAATCTTAATAATTCTATGTATAGCCAAGCATTCCATATTTGTCAAGTCACTTTTTTCAGATATTCACAAATTTAGTTTTTTCATTAGATGAAAACGCGCAAATCTAATGGTCAGGCAGCAGTCTGGCGGGAACGGCGAGGTTTGCGTCGCCTCTTTCTCCGTTTTTTTGTAGATATTTCATCGTTTTGAGGCTCTAAGGGCGTTACGGAAGGCGTATCCGAAAGAAAACCCTCCCACCATTCCAGAGAGGCTCCATATTCACTATTTGTCTCTGCCGTAAACCGGAGATACGCCATGGCTTCCTTGAACTCAGGTCTGCCGGCAAGGGAAGCGGGCCGCCGCGGAGGTATTCTGTGCATGGATGTCTGGAGAACAAGAATAGCGCGCAGTTGACTGCCGATTCTTCCTGGAATGGACACATTTCTGGAAATTTCTTTCATGAAAACCGCGCATATTTCATCTATCGCCTGCTGGCGGGGAATGCCGTCACGGTGACGTGCAAGCGCGGCTTTCTCCAGATTAGGGCCGAAAAGCGTTGCTATGAATAGCGCCGGTGATACAGATGTATTGCTTTGATATAGCTGATCGAGGCGCTTAAGGTTAGCATCCAGCAATGACAAACGACGGTTGTTTCCATAGATCCAGCTAATGAGGCCGGGGAAAAGAGCTGCAAGGAGCCCGCTCTTTTCCAGGAGACTAAAGACCGGGCGGGCTGATCCAAGGAAGAAAAGCTTTTGCATCTCTTCATAGAGCCTTGCCGGTGAAACACGGGAGATAATATGGGAAAGATCGCAGAGACTTTCCCAGGCATTAGGCTCTATAGCAAAGTCATGAGACGCGGCAAACCTGACAGCGCGAAGCATTCGCACGGGGTCTTCCGTAAATCGGACACGAGGGTCGCCGATAGTATGAATGAGCCGCTGCTGGAGGTCGCTTAGTCCGGTACTGTAGTCAATAACCGAAAAATCTGCAATGTTATAGGCAAGAGCATTAATAGTAAAATCACGACGAAGAGCGTCCTCTTCAGGTGTCCCGAAAACATTGTCCACAAGAACCATCCCGTCCTCATCTTTTACATGGCGGGGAAGGCGTTTCCTGTGGTCCGTTTCTTCCGGGTCCGGGTTGTCGGAAGCGACAGCAGCCCGTCGAAACGTGGATACTTCCACAATTTCGTTCTGAAAATGGATATGAGCCAACCTGAAACGGCGACCAATGAGGCGGCAGTTGCGAAAAAGTCGTTTAATCTGACTTGGAGTGGCATTCGTGCCTATGTCGAAGTCCTTCGGCTTGCGGCCAAGAAGTAAGTCACGAACACATCCGCCTACCAGATAGGCGATAAAACCGTTTGAATGGAGTCGGTAGAGCGTACGCAGAGCATTGGGGCTCAATTGTTTTCGTGATATTCGGTGTTCCTTCCGGGGGATGATTCGTGGTTCCACTCTATTCATCATAGCATACCCCGTCGAAAAAACAAAATCCGTAATAAATAAGTTGGTATTATTCCTGGTCTATCTCCGGAATAAGACTGAGGTCTGCAAGCCATGGCGCCGCCTCGCTGTCGCTGGGCGCCCGGTAATCACCGCGGGGTGAAAGAGACCCTCCCGATCCGACCTTGGGTGAATTTGCTATACAGCTTCTCTTGTATTGGCTTGACTTAAAAAAACGCTCGATGAATACTTTAAGCCACTCTTTGATTTCGGCAATAGTGTATTCATTGTGTTTTTCCCTGGGTATATCGGGCCAGACGCCGACGTTTTTATCATGCCATGCTGACCAGGCGAGAAAAGCCACCTTTCTTGGGAGAAAACCAAACCTGAGGATATAGTAAAGATGAAAGTCCTGCAATTCATAGGGACCTATAACATGCTCGGAGTTTTGTCCCGGCTCATCTTCGCTTTTGCCGGGAATAAGTTCCGGGCTGATAGTAGTTTCAAGGACATCAAAAAGCACCCGGCTTACTTCATCGCCTACAGAGCCCCTCTGCGCGACCCACCTGATAAGATATTGGATGAGCGTCTTAGGGACGCTAGCATTCAGGTGGTAATGGGCCATGTGGTCTCCCACACCGTATGTGGACCAACCGAGGGCCAGTTCGCTCAAGTCGCTGGTCCCGACCACCATCCCCTGATAAAGATTGGCGAAACGAAAAAGATGGCTTGTACGCTCACCTGCCTGTATGTTCTCAAAGGCAATGTCATAAACAGGCCGACCTTTTGCAAAGGGATGTTCTATGTCTCTGAACATCTGCATACAACTCGGTTTTATGTCAATTTCATGGGTTGCGCACCCCACGGCCGCGGTAAGACGCCGCGCCTGATCGAGCGTCCGGGCGCTTGTTGCAAAACCGGGCATAATTAACGCGTTTATGCTCGATCTCGGAAGACCCATCACATCCATGGCGCGGGCACAAACAATAAGCGCCTGCGTAGAATCAAGTCCTCCCGACACTCCGATAACCACCCTTTTTGTGTCCGTTGCTTTTAGTCTCTTAACAAGGCCCTGCACCTGGATTTCATAAACATCTTTACATCGGTCATCCTGCCTTGTCCGGTCACTCGGCACAAAAGGGAACCTCTCATAGGCACGTTCAAGAAGAAGCCTGCCGTAACAGGGAATTTCTACCTGAATGTGGACAGTACGGAAACGGGCAAGTTCGTCTCTATGACGTTCAACAGCCTGGCTGAAACTGTTCTGCCGCATGCGTTCCTGACAGAGACGGTCAAGGTCTATATCGCCGGTCACGATCTGGGAGTCGTACAAAAATCGCACTGATTCAACAATGCGGGTGCCGTTTTCACAGATAATTGCCTGACCATCCCAGGCCAGATCCGTAGTTGATTCACCAAATCCGGCGGCAGTATAAAGATATGCCGCAAGACAGCGCGCCGATTGGTTGGCTGTAAGTTGTCTCCTGTAATCGTCCTTTGTTACCGTTACATTTGATGCAGACGGATTGATTATAACAGTTGCTCCGGCTAACGCCGCATATGAAGACGGCGGAATCGGCGCCCAGAGGTCTTCGCAAATTTCAACATAGAACGTCAGGAGGGGCTGATTATCAACCCTGAAGAGCAGCCTGTTGCCGAAGGGAATATCTGATTGATCGAGAAGATTGATGCTTTCGCAAATAGAGCGGTCACCTGGGGTAAACTGCCGAAGTTCGTAGAATTCACGGTAGTTGGGCAAATATGTTTTAGGAATCACTCCCTGTATATGCCCGTGAGAAAAAACAACAGCGCAATTGAAGAGCATTCCATTAATTCTTAGCGGCAAACCGACTGTGGCTATAACAGGGAGGTCCCGTGTCGCGACAAGCACGTCCGACAGCGCCTGCAAGCAGGCATCAAGAAGAGCCTGCTGATGGAAAAGATCATCACAGGAATAAGCGGAGAGCCCCAGTTCGGGAAAGACTGCCAGAACAGCCTTCTTTTCAGCGGCTTTATGCATCAATAGTACTGTCTTTTCAGCGTTGAAGACAGGGTCGGCCACTCTTACTTCCGGTACGGCTGCAGCCAGACGAACAAAGTTATGACTATATATGTTGAAGAACTCTTTACCAACGTCCATTGCTTTTACGGCCCCTCGTTTCCCTTCCGAATTATTTCTTTCCCGTTTATACAGCGATTTCATGCCGCTTTGCTATTCATTACTACTTATGTCTTTGCAATTCAAGGAAAATATGATAATTCACGGTCGCAAGTCTTCCGATGTTCTGAAGGCACAGACATGGCAACTTCAATTTCGTTCCCATTGCACTTCAGGCCTTCAGGTGCTATAAATTATATTAATAGAACGACAAAGGAGGATTAACATGGGATTTAACAGAGATATATATGATTTTGCCGCCAAGGCCGGATCACTTGAAGGATATGTTTTCCCGAAGGAAATGGAAACTTCTTATCTGCCTGTATGGATAGGTCATGTTGTGCAGGGTTATCATATGCTTCCCGAAGAAGTAAGACAGGAATGCCAGGACTTATTGAACGGCACCATAGGGCGGGCCATACAGTCGCTCATTCCTGTATTCGGAGAAGATCATGAGCTGGTAAGACAACTGAAAAGCATCATTACCTGTGAATTGCCTTCATCGCCTTACGAATTCGACCGCAAAAACACGATAAGTCACGAGGGAGAAGATATACCGGCCCCTTAACAGAAATACGGGAACGCAGGTTTTTGCACCCTGCCCTTTCTGATATTCTCGAAAGGTTTACTGTAAATATTTCCTCCGGAGGATGAACAGCATTTTACTCTTGAAAAACAGCTAAGATAGTGTAGATTGTTTGCACATTATGACAGGAGATGATAAAAAATTATATTTCATTGTTCTGAGCGTGGCCTTCGCATCCTTTCTCAGCCGCCTGAACATGTACACTGTCAATGTTTCCCTGCCTACAATATCTCATGTCTTTAACATCGGAACCGGTGAGGCCTCCCGCATTGTAACTGTATACCTCCTTGTTATCACATGTTTTCTTATGTTTTTTGGAAAACTTGGCGACAAGACAGGGCAAAAAAACATGTTCATTGCCGGATATGGCGTTTTTATACTGGGGTCGCTTCTCTGCGGCATATCCATAGGGATTATTACACTGACAATTGCCCGGACAATTCACGGCCTGGGAAGCTCCATGCTTCTGGCTGCAAGTTTCGCAATTATTGCGCGGGTTGTTCCTGAAAATAAATTAGGATGGGCCTTCGGAATTAACGCGTCCGCGACAGCCCTCGGAGTTGCCGCAGGGGCGCCGTTAGGGGGTATTATAGCCGAATATTTATCATGGAGAGGAGTATTCCTTATTAATGTACCTCTTGGGATAGGCGCAATAATTTGCGCGCATTTATTCATCCCCTCGTCGGTTCGCGATAATGATAAAAGATCTGCCGGTTTTATGCGAAAATTTGATTTTCCCGGCGCCATGCTTAGCTTTATCGCTCTTTCTTCACTCTTTTCCTGCAACATTGTTGGAAATAAAGAAGGTTGGATTTCATTTCCAACCTTTGTGTCAATAGGTGCTTTTCTCATGGCTCTCTTCTTCTTTATCAGCCATGAAAAGAGGCATGAAGACCCTCTTCTGGACCTTAGCATCCTGAAGAATTCTAAATTCACATTTGCCTTATCGGCAACAATGACGGCATACATGCTTATTGCCGGAAATTCATTTTTGCTTCCCTTCTATCTTGAACTCATAAAAGGTCTTAACCCTTCAGGAACAGGGATGATTCTCCTTGTTTACTCCCTTATTTATGTATTCGTATCTCCTTACGCAGGCAAACTTTCTGATAAAAGAAATCCGGCTATTCTCTGTGTCATAGCCATGGCAGCGGCAACAATAAACACCCTTGCCTTCTCCTCAAGCATAAAAAACGAAGGCCTTATTCCTGTAATAATTTTTCTTGCAATGTTTGGTTTCTCCTATGTATTTTTCCTGTCGCCCATTAATAACATGGCTATGAGCTGCGCTTCAAAGGGAAAGGAAGGTATGGCATCCGGTCTTCTTAACACAGCCATTAATTTAAGTATGGTTTTTGGTGTTGCTATATTTGAAAATGTTTTTATTAATTCGCTGGGAAATTTTGCTCCAAAAGGTGTAAACCTCCGCCAGTTGAATATTCCTCAATCGATACTGCTGGATGGGTTCAGTCATGCTTATGTGGCCGGGGGAATAATGTGTTTCTTTGCTATGTTTTTTGCATTTTTTACAAAAAATCGGTGACTTATTAGGAAGATGGATATACTACCGTAATGAATATACGAGGTTACTGCCGTGGAATCAACAATTTCAAATGAACCTGTTCTGGAACAGAACAAATGGTCAACCGTACCAGGGTCCAATAGCATTGAAATATACCCTTTAATAAGAAAACCCTGCGTTACCTGTTCCAACACATTTATTTTAAAATCAGATCGGTATATTATAATTATCGATCCGGGCGCTGAACTTGAACAGATAGAACAAATACGGCGTATTGTTTCGCCTCATCTGAAAGAAAAACAGCGTCCCGTGTATATTTTTTTAACACATTGTCACATAGATCATTTTCTTGCCGCACATCATCTCGTGTATGACGAACCCAAGGGAGAGATCATTTGCCATTTTGAGGCAGCAAGGGCTATCGAGGGCAAGGACGCAAGCATTACCCTTGCGAACATGAACGGTTCAATATTGCCGGAATGCAGGGTAAAAGCCCATTTCTTTGAAAACCACGGCAAACCACGCAATACAGAAGACCATCCTTTTGATATTGAGGACAGCACCATCGAACTCGAGACCGGTGAAATTGTACTATTTCAGACTTTCGCAATCGGTGAGAAGGACAAAATGCAGATTTTTCATACACCTGGGCACAGCCCGGATAGCGTCAGTTATCGGTTGGGATCGATTCTCATTACCGGAGATCTCCACCTTGCCACAACACCGGGAATTGCCGGGAAATCAGGATGGGACAATGATAAGCTGGCATTGTCAATGAAGGCCATGCTGAAAAAGGGGAGAGAAGCAGGTATAGCACTTGTGCTTCCCGGTCACGGCAGCATCATCAGTTTCGCAAAGGCGGAAAAGATTTTCGAAGATACCCACCGAGACGCATTAAAACTTAAAAATATCACTCATTTCGACCGGCAGCGATCCTTGTATCTGTCTGAGTACGCCATAGTTCTTCTGGAAGAGGCGAGTAATATATTTTCCATTATTGCGGCGCGCCTCCTGAAAACTTCCTACTATCTGGAAATGCTGGAGGAGGAAGAAAGAGCAATGGAGATACTGGATGCCATTGACTTCGACGCAATTGATAATGTAGTAAACGATTTTCATAACTTTTTTGAAGAACTGAAAGGAAAACGCGGGGCTCCGCTCATTTCAAAAGCTGTTTTCTTTTCAAAAAAAGTTAATAAAATCTTTGAGCCTGAAAAACTTTCCGGCCTTTTTGATCCCCATTTTCTTCGCAGAATCAGAAGTCTGCTTTCAGATTTTGTAAATGTGGTCTACGGCATTCAATTTAAAGATCAGGAAACTCTCTTTGATCTCAACACCGCCGTCCAGGAAACGCTTGAATCAATTACAGGCAATTTCTCTCAAGACGAAAGTATATTTAATGCCCTCGACGATAACAGAGAATTCATTGATGAACTAACAAAAAGGATTGCCTATACCCCCCTCTTCTCTTCAATTAAAATAACATTTGAACAGTCCCGGGAGGATATTTTTATTACTACCGATAAATTTATGTTTCAGGATGTTTTTACAGCCTTCCTGGAGCAGCTTGCCATTTCGGAAGTCCCGCAAGTTCTTCTAAAAACATATCGTGACGGAGAAGAAATTATCCTGTCAATAACGCCAATGCACGGTGACAATGCTTTTGCTCTCAGGGAATCAAAACTGCTCTATCAGCAGCATTCCATGAGGCTTACAGGCGGGGAGTTCAAAATAAACACCTCCCGGAATGCAGACGCCTATCAATATGTTTTCCCACTAACGTCAGAACTTGAAAACAACTTATAAAGCATATCGTGTTGACAGGATAATGATCTTGCCGGCAAGCTGTTTCCGAAGGTTGGAAATAATTGCTAACACTGTGTTAGCAATTTCAAAAATAGCCGGATAAGTTAATAATTACGAAGCTTTATACATTATCACTTTTAAAACCGGTTTCTAAAATTTAGGCCAATAAATTCCTCTACCAATTAGATGGAAGCAGCCCTGAAAATTTAGAATTACTTTACAAAAATAATGCTTAAGGTATAATACTGTTTGGATACAATACATATTAATCGTTCAATATGGATTTATTCCATTTTATTGTCGTAGCATAAGGAAGGTATTTATTAAATATCCAGTTTCTTCATGTTTTTAAGGGGGATATACCGTGAATCATAATAGATCAATAAAGTTGGTTCTGCTTGTAATTATCGGTATCATTTTGTATACCATCCTGCCTTTCAGACCAACCACGACTTTAGCTGTAGAGGCTATAAAGCCCATATCGCTCACCGATGAAGAAAGAAGCTTTTTGTCAAAATCAGGATCAATAAAAGTTCATAATGAAAAAGACTGGGCGCCCTTTAATTTTAATAAAGACGGAGTCCCTAAAGGTTTTTCAATTGATTACATGAATCTGCTGGCGCAGAAAACAGGTCTTAAAATAGAATTCATTACCGGGCCAACGTGGGACGAGTTTACCGGGATGATCAAGCGGGGAAAACTCGATGTAATGCTTAACATTGCAAAAAACACGGAACGTGAAAAAACCTTCGCCTTTACTCCTCCTTATGTAACGATGATCCAGATGCTCTATGTCAGAAAGGATTTTCCCATTGTATACTCGATAAAAGACCTCTATGGCAAACGTTTTGCCGTACCAAAGGGGTTTTTTCTTGAACAGGTATTAAAAGATCATCCGCAGATTACCGTTGTCGAAGTAAAAGATACCACAGGCGCCATTCATGCCGTTTCAACAGGAATGGCAGACGCTTTGTTCGACCTCATGCCGGTTATTGAATATATCTCGAAACAGATGCAGATAACAAACCTGAAAATAGGCGGGGAACTGGGTATTGTTGAGAGCAAACCCATCCCTCTGCACATTGGAACGCGAAAAGATCTGAAGATTCTCGCCTCCATTCTCGAAAAAGGAATGAAACAAATCTCCGATGATGAGATTGAAAAACTGAAGAGCAAGTGGCTGGGGTCTGACAAAACTACGAAGGGCGCAACCTCCGCTGAAAGCATCCGTATTGAATTAACTCCAGAAGAAAAAAGTTTTCTTGCCGGTAAACAGTTGCGCCTGGGAGTTGATTCGGCCCGCCCTCCTTTTGAATTTATTGACGAGAAAGGAGTTTACTCCGGCATCAGCGCCGGTTTTATAGAGGCCTGCGCAAAGCGGCTTGGTGTCGAAATAGTTCTGGTTCCGGGCCTTAATGTGGGCGCAGCCATGAAGAAGATGAAGGAAGGTGAGATAGATGTCATACCGAAAATTTCTCCCGAACCTGAACGTGCGAAAGAAATCCTCTTTACCAAGCCCCATGCAACCTTTGCTTCAGTTATTGTCACCCGTCAGAATGTGCACAATATAAAAGGGGTTGACGATCTCCAGGGACTCAAAGTTGGAGTGATAAAAGGGCTGATAGTTGAAGAGCGCGTCAAAAAGGACTATCCCAATTTATCGCTCATCCCGCTGCCGGATGTCCGTACTGCACTTATAGACCTTTCGGCCGGTAAAATAGATGCATACATAGAACATATGGCCATTGTATCCTACAACATAGACAAGCTCAAGCTGACCAATCTCAAAATTGCCGCACAGACCCCTTATATATATGATATGGCCTTCGGCATCAGAAAAGACTGGCCCCTCTTGGCATCCGCTCTTGATAAGGCTCTGGCAAGCATGTCAAAACAGGAAAGGTCCGCAATAACAAACAGGTGGGTTACTGTTGAATATGAGCAGGGAATTAACTGGAAGATTTACGGGCCGCTCATTGCAGGGCTGCTCATCGTAATAGCCTTTGTGGTCATGTGGAACCGCCGTCTCAAAAGGGATGTATCTAAACGGACAGCGATTCAGGCTGAGCTACAGACGTATTCATCCCAATTGGAGGCTCGAACCGGAGAATTGGAAGAGCTTTCCAGGCAGTCAAATGAACGGGCCGCCGAGTTGGAACGGGTAAGCCTGCAATTGGAAGAAAGGGCAGTGTTGGAATCAAACCTTTCAAGCCTCAGCGCCCGTCTTCAGACGGCTAAAAACTTATCAGAAGCTGCCGAATATTCCCTTGACGCTTTGGTGAACTTCTTTAAAACCCCACGGGGTGACCTCTTTGTCCTGGCTGCTGCAGGGAGACTATATCGTTATGCCTCCCACGCTATGCCTGCGGGGATTGATCTGCCGGACTCCTTTGGCCTCGGAGAAGGTTCGGTCGGCGAATGTGCTCTTAAGGGGCAACATATACTTACTGTGCCACGGGATCAATCATTCTGGATACACTTCGGTATCGGTTCTGCGCCACCTGTCCAGGTGCTTACCTATCCCTTAAAATCGAGCGGTATACTGGTAGGTGTTGTTGAACTCTGCCTTATGGAACCTATGTCGGAGAGACAGGGCAAATGGCTGGAAAAGGCTGGAGAATCTGTTGCTATTGCCCTCAGGATTGCTCTGGAACGGGAAGAGCGGGAGATTGCAGAGGAACGGATTCGTCTTATCCTCGAGTCAACCGATGAAGGGATTTTCGGTATGGATACAAGCGGTTATGCCACATTCGTCAATCCTGCGGCCTGTGTTATGCTGGGTTATGATGCCGAAGATATAATCGGAAAGCACTTCCACACCATGTTCCACCACTCTCATGTAGATGGAAGTTCCTATCCGAGTGAATCATGTCTTATGAGGGCTGCTCTTAAAGGAGAAAAATTGCATGGCATTGATACAGAGGTTTTCTGGACACGTGATGGAATAGCTATGCCCATTGAGTATTCAGCAACCCCTATCTTGAAGAGCAATGAAGTAATCGGTTCTGTCGTCAGTTTTCGTGACATTAGCGAACGGAAGCAGGTGGAAGAAGCTCTGAAACAGGCCAAAGAAGCTGCCGAATCGGCTGCCAAAACCAAGGCAGACTTTCTCTCCAACATGAGCCATGAAATCCGTACCCCTATGAATGCCATTATCGGGTTTTCAAACCTTGCCATGAAGACGGATCTGAATAATAAACAGCGTGACTATGTGCAGAAGATCCAGCAATCGGGTACGCACCTCCTCGGCATTATCAACGATATCCTTGATTTCTCCAAGATAGAGGCGGGCAAACTGTCTATTGAACAGACGGAATTTGAGCTGGAGAAGGTCATGGAGAACGTCTCCAACCTTGTTTCCGAAAAGACTGCCGCAAAAGGACTGGAGCTGGTATTCAGCATCGAAAAAGGTACACCCAATTATCTCATAGGCGACCCGTTGCGGCTGGGCCAGATCCTGGTCAATTATTCGAATAATGCCGTCAAGTTTACTGAACAGGGCGAGATAGTCATCTCAGTCAAAGCAGTTGAGGATACAGAGAATGACGTACTCATGCGTTTTGCTGTCCGGGACACGGGAATCGGCCTGACAGAGGAACAGATAGGCAAGCTTTTCCAGTCTTTCCAGCAGGCCGATACATCAACATCCAGGAAATACGGGGGTACTGGATTGGGATTAGCCATCTCAAAAAATCTCGCAAATCTTATGGGCGGTGATGTGGGGGTCGAAAGCGAATATGGCAAAGGCAGCACGTTCTGGTTCACAGCTCGACTTGGCAAGGGCATTGCTAAAGCGAGAAAGTTACTGCCTGATCCGGACATGCGGGGTCGCCGGGTACTTGTGGCTGATGACAATGAGATGAGTCGCATTGTCCTTTCCGAAATACTAACCAGCATGTCCTTCAAAGTAAAAGACGTCAGTTCCGGTAAAGCTGCACTGGAAGAGATTCGCTCTGCTGCTGAAACAGGCACGCCTCACGAGGTTGTATTGCTCGATTGGAGAATGCCGGGAATGGACGGTATTGAAACGGCAAAAGCAATCAGAGAAATGTCAATCAGCCCTCTACCACATATGATCATGGTTACGGCCTATGGCCGCGAGGAGGTATTGAAGGAAGCGGCAATGGCAGGACTCGAAGATGTGCTCATTAAACCGGTAAGCGCTTCGACGATGTTTAATACTATGGTTCATGTACTTGGCGGAGAGCTTGTTACAATATCCGGGGAAGGACAGAAAGAGACTCCATTAATGGAAAACCTCACTGTCATAAAGGGTATATCCATTCTCCTTGTAGAAGATAACGAGTTCAACCAGCAGCTTGCCTTCGAGCTCTTAACCGATGCCGGATTCCATGTCGATATTGCCGAAGACGGGCAGAAATCTCTTGAGATACTTGATAAACATACCTATGACGTTGTCCTCATGGATATGCAGATGCCTGTTATGGACGGAGTAACAGCCACAGTTGAGATTCGAAAAAACGAATGTTTTAAAAATCTGCCCATTATCGCCATGACTGCCAATGTCATGGCCGCCGATATCGAGAAATGCTATAAGGCCGGCATGAATGACCATATCGGAAAGCCCATTGACCCTGATGAACTCTTCGGTAAATTATTGAAGTGGGTTAAACCGCGTGAGGCATCCCAGGGCCGGGAAGTTGTTGTGACGCCCGCAGAAAAGATAGAAAAGGAAGAAACAAAACCTGGACAGCAGGACGACCTGCCGGATATTCCCGGTCTCGATACAGGGCTCGGATTAAAGCGAGTCATGGGTAAAAAAAAGCTGTACATGAGCCTGCTGAGAAAATTCATTGAAGACCAGGGGCAAACAATGGCCGGAATACGCCGGAGTCTTGACAGCGGTGATAACGTGACAGCGGAGCGGTTGGCCCACACTGCTAAAGGAGTATCCGGGAATATAGGGGCAACCTTTGTTCAGGAGAAAGCTGCTGTTGTTGAGGCTGCCATCAGGAATAACGAACCCCAGGAAATACTGGATGCGAAGCTGAAAGCTCTCGATGAAGTCCTTTCAGTAATGGTCAGATACTTAAGCGATGCATTAGGGGTTGCAACAGAGACCTCTGCCGCAGCGCCTTCGGGTGATCCTGCCAAAGGAAGGGCTGTCCTTGAAAAACTGATTGTTCTTCTTTCCAATTCCGACTCCGACGCAGGAGAGCTCTTTGAGAACAATCACGACGACCTGTCAGCCGTAATTCCTGCCCCTGATCTTGATGCCATTGCAAAGGCTATTGAGAATTTCGAATTTGAAACAGCCGAAGAAGTATGCAGAGAGGCATTTACGAAAACAGGCGGAGCATAAGTTAATGGAAGCAAAAGACGGCATAAAAGCATATCTTCGCGCTTCGATAAAGCTTTTAAACAGCGCCGCATCATTGTATCTGGCTGTAGGAGTATTATTTTTTACTGCAATCTTAGCCTATTATATAGATTTTACATTCAGCACAACCCAGAAGAAACACTTGGAAATACGTATTGGCATAGAAAAAATTGCCGCGCTTAATTCCCAATTTACCAAAGCCCTCTTTGTGGCTGTTATGAACCGTGACCTGCAACATACGATCCTCTATGATTCCAAACTGGAAGAGCTTGAAAAAACCGTCAGAGGGATTTCAAAATTATCCCCAAGCAAGGATGTTGCCAAGGCAATTACTGCAATTATTGAAGCAAATCAGAGGCTTGACATAATTGAAATGAATTCTCTGAAATTGATGAAAGAGAACAAATGGGAGGAAGCCGGTTCCACTTTATTCAGCAAGGAATATAACAATGCAAAGCAGGCTTATTTAACCCAGAGCGTTTTTGCAATAAAAAGGATCAATGAAGAACTTGCCGGGGCAGCAAAATACATGGAAAATATTGAAAGAATACTTTTTGCAATACGGATTGCCACACTGTTCTTTCTCCTCCTCGTAGGCGTTTTGTTTTCCCGGCGCACCCGATCGGATATGATGGAGCAGATACGTCTCCGGGGTAAGATAGAAACTTCGAACATTGATCTTGAACAGCGGATCAATGAACGGACAGAAGAGATTCGCCTTTACTCGCAGAAAATGGAAGAACAGGCAAATCTGGATGCAACCCTCTCAAATCTCAACATTCACCTCCAAAGCGCGCAGAATATGTCAGAGGCTGCAAAATACGCTCTTGACACAATGGTTGATTTTTTCAAAGCAGCAAGAGGCGCCCTTTATATTCCGGATATGGCGGGAAGATTCCGTCGCAAAGCATCCTATGCCTTTCCTGAAGGAGGAAGCCTGCCCGATTCTTTCGGTCTCAACGAAGGCACAATAGGTAAATGCGCCCTCAAAGGCGAACAGATTCTCACAGCGCCGGCAGATAAATCATTCTGGATACATTTCGGTATCGGCATTGCAGCCCCTCTTCAGGTACTCACCTATCCCTTGAAATCAAGCGACGCCCTTGTGGGAATTGTAGAGCTCTGCCTCATGGAGCCCCTGTCGGAAAGACAATCCGGATGGCTTGCAAAGGCCTCCGGATCTATCGCTACTGCCCTGAGGATTGCCCGTGAGCGTGAAGAACGTGAGGCTGCCGAAGAGCGGATACACATGATCCTTGAGTCTACTGATGAAGGTATTTTCGGCATGGATACAGAGGGGTATACGACTTTCATCAACCCCTCCGCCGCTGCCATGCTCGGTTATAATGAAGAGGATATAATAGGAAAACATTTTCACACTATGTTTCATCATTCCCATGAAGATGGTACTCCATACAATTTTGAGACATGCCTCATGAGAGCCGCTATGAAGGGGGAGAAACTGCATGCAATTGATATGGAGGTCTTCTGGAGACATGATGGAACCATAATGCCAATCGAATATTCGGCAACTCCCATTTATAAAGATAACGAGGTCATAGGATCAGTGGTAAGTTTCCGTGATATTACAGAGAGGAAACGCATTGATGCCATGAAGGTTGAAAAAGAAGTTGCCGAAGAAGCCGCTATGCGGGCCGAGCAAGCAAGGCAAGCCATGGAACTGGCCCAGGAAGATCTTCGCAGGAATATCCTGGAAATTGAACGTTTTAACAGGCTTGCTTTAGACCGCGAGAAGCGGGTAATCGAACTTAAGGGGCAAATCAACGAATTGCTGCTTGCCTCAGGCAGGGAGCCTGCCTATAAATCCACTACCGAAGAACCGACAACAGGCTCACAGGCAGTCGGGAATCTCAACGAAAAGACCGGGGCAATAACCAAAGCTTTCAGTGAAAACCTTCAGACAGAACATGTAAAAACACTGATGGATAATTTTTGCAACGCCGTAAATGTAGCATCAGCAATCATAGACCTGGAAGGCAAAGTGCTCGTAGCCTCACGCTGGCAGCGTCTCTGCACAGACTTTCACAGACAAAATGACGGCACATGCAAACGTTGCATAGAAAGCGATACAGAACTGGCACAGAATTTAGAGGCCGGCAAAGAATATACCATTTACAGATGCAAGAACGGGCTGATTGATGCAGCCTCTCCCATAATAATTGCCGGTGAGCATGTGGCTAATGTTTTTATCGGGCAGTTTTTCTCTGAAATGCCTGACATGACTTTTTTTAAAAAACAAGCTGAAGAATTTGGTTTCAATGCGACGGAATACTTTGCTGCCGTCAGAGATGTTCCTGTTATTGACGAAGCAAAGCTCCCTGACATATTAGGGTTCTTGCAAGGGTTTGCAAGATTCGTATCTTTGCTCTCTCTGGAAATTGCCGAAGCAGAAGCCTCTAAGGAGAGAGTGGCTCAAGAGCGCGAGGCAGCTTTAAGTCTTGCAGAGGATGCTGTTCAGGCCAGGGCTCAACTGGCAGAGTATCAGACCGGTCTTGAAACGATTATCAATGAGAGAACAGAAGAATTAGAGCAACGCGCCGGGGAGCTGGAAGAATTCAACAAGGTTATGATAGGGCGGGAAACACGGGTAATCGAACTGAAGGAGGAGATCAACACATTGTGTATCAAACTCGGGCAGCCTCCAATCTATCCCCCGGTCTGGGACGAATCGTCCGAAACATTAATTGATAAAGGCAAGGGGGTTTGAAAATGAAAAACCCTGCACAACAAAAGAAAAACGCCGCCGGCATTACGCTCTTTGTCTGGGTTCTGGCAGTTATATGGAGTATTATTGTTGCTGCATCGGCTCTATGGAATATACACCAGTCAAATAAGCGTTCATATGAAATGGCGCTTATTGAAGCAAAAAATTCCTACAAAAAAGATATCGCATACCGCCGGTGGAATGCCATGCAAGGCATTGTCTATGTCCCGACAACAGAATATACACCTCCCAACCCCTATCTTACCGTTCCCGAGCGAGACGTTGTCACAAAAGACGGAAAGCGCCTTACCATGGTAAATCCTGCTTATATGACACGACAGGTATTCGAATTAATGCAAAAGGATTTGGGTGTGCTGGGACATATTACAAGTCTGAATCCGATCCGTCCCGAGAATAAACCCGATCTCTGGGAAACAAGGACTCTTCAATTATTTAATCAGGGAAGGAAGGAATTCAGTTCCGTTGAAAAGATCAACAACAAAATATACCTGCGCTACATGGCGCCTCTTATAACAGAAAAACCCTGCCTGAAATGCCATGCTTCTCAAGGGTACCGTGAAGGAGAAATCCGCGGCGGCATAAGTGTTTCTGTACCAATGGATGTTTTTAAGGCTATTGCACGGAAAGATATTTTATGGCGTGCAATAACCCATGGGCTGCTGTGGCTTATCGGATTGGGAGTCCTTGCAGCGGGGTCGCGTCGGGTTATGAGGAGTGAAAATGAACGGAACCGGATCGAAGAGCATCTTCAATTATCAGAGAAGAAATACCGGAATATTTTTGAGAACGCTGTTGAGGGTATGTTTCAGGTTGCTCCTGAGGGATATTTTATAAGCATAAACCCCGCGCTTGCCTCAATGCACGGGTATGACTCGCCTGAAGAGATGACAAAATCAGTTACGGACGCAGGTAAACAATTGTATGTAAATCCCGAAGACAGAATCCGCTATAAAGATATGTTGGAAAAGGAGGGGAAAGCAGAAAATTTTGAAGTGCAACTTCGCAAAAAAGACGGCTCTGTCATATGGGCTTCCCTGAATTCCCGGGCCGTAAAAGACTCAACAGGAAAAATTCTCTATTTCGAAGGCATAGTCCAGGATGTCACCGCCCATAAAGAGGCGGAAGAGGCTTTAGTGAAATATTCACAGGAAGTTACCGATCTGTATAATAATGCGCCCTGTGGATATCATTCGTTGAGCCTTGATGGTACATTTGTGAATATTAATGATACGGAGTTGGCATGGATCGGATATAGCCGGGATGAAATTATGGAAAGGAAAAAATTCAGCGATCTCCTCACCGCAGATAGTTTTTCCGCTTCACAGACCGATTTCAGAAGGCTTCAGGAGCAAGGCTGGATAAAAGACATCGAGTATGAGATGATCCGAAAGGACGGCACTGTTTTTCCTGTGCTCCTCAATTCAACACTGATAAAGGATAAAGACGGCAATTTTATCATGAGCCGAACTACGATATTTGATATAACCGAACTTAAAAGGGCTGAAAAAGAATTGCACCTCCTTAACGAGACACTGGAACAGCGGGTCCAGTCAAGGACCGAAGAAATGAAACAAGCCAGGCGCGCGGCTCTGAGCATGATGCAGGATGCGGATAAAGAGCGGGAACGGGTCAAAGAAGCAATGGAGAAACTGCGTGAATCCAGCGAACAGCTTCAGGTGCTCTCAAGCGCTGTTGAACAGAGCCCATCATCGGTCATGATTACGGACAGGGAAGGACGGATAGAGTACGTTAATCCGAAATTTGAACAATTGACGGGATACGTCTCTCAAGAGGCAATAGGGAATACTCCGCGAATTCTCAAATCAGGAGTGCATGAAGAAGAATTTTACAATAACCTCTGGAAGACAATTTTAAGCGGGAAAGAATGGCATGGAGATGTTTGCAATCAAAAGAAAAATGGTGAATTATATTGGGAACAGGCCTCTATTTCAGCGGTTTTGAATCAGTCAGGAGAAATTTCTTACTTTGTTTCAGTAAGAGAAGATATATCAGAGCGTAAACGCATGGACGAGGAATTAAAGGAACACATGGAAGAACTGGAACGGTTCAGCCGCCTGACTTATGATCGTGAAGAGCGGATGATTCAGTTGAAGGAGGAGATCAATACACTTCTGGAACAGATGGGCAGGGAGAAAAAGTATAAAATCGTTGAGTAAAGACAGACAAAAATCATTAAGGAGGAAATCATGTTTAAAGAAGAAAGAGATGAATCAATGTTTGAATGGAATATGATCGGCGATATCGGGGCGGGGCGGCCCAATCTTGGGGCAACCATGGATGTGGCAGTCTACCGGCTCATGCAGTTCACCCTGAGGGATGCCATCATACAGGAGTTCGGCGCTGAAACTGCCGACCGTATCTTTTTTAAGGCCGGAGAACAGGCAGGGAGGGAACTCTTCAAGGCTTTGATTACCCAGAAAACCGATTTCAACGCCTTTGTCAAAGAATTGGAGGATCTTCTTGCTCTGTTAAAAATAGGAATTTTGAGGTTCGAGAAGGCCGATCTTAATAAAATGGAATTCACCCTCACCGTTGCCGAGGACCTTGACTGTTCAGGCCTGCCGGTATGCGACGAAAATATATGCACTTACGACGAAGGGTTTATCACCGGACTTCTTCTGGAGTTTTCCGGAAAAAAATTCGATGTAAAAGAAGTTGATTGCTGGTGTTCAGGCGACAGAGTATGCCGGTTCGACATTAAACCGGCAGCATAAGGAAATGATAGAGTGATCCAGGTCGAAGAGGGCTATTTAGATAAGATAACGGAGGTTTTTTACCTGATTCTCAAGGGTAAAAAGCCTGTGTCTATAGATCTGCCCGAAGATTTCCCCGACAATGAAATCAAACAGGTCGTAACATATGCCAATAAATTTATTGCCGAGTATAACAGCATGGCTGAGATCGGCCACCATATGGCGCGGGGAGATCTCAGCCATGACCCGCCTAAATCAAATCTGGCTATTGCCCAATCCATTAAGGCGCTCCAGGCCAGCCTGAAACATCTTACATGGACCACAAAGCAGATTGCCCAGGGAGATTTCAGCCAGAAGGTCAGTTTTATGGGTGAGTTTTCTGAAGCCTTCAACAGTATGACCCAACAGTTGCAGGATGCCTTTCAGGAACTTGAAAAATCAAAAAAGGAGCTCCAGGGTCAGGTAAATGAACTGGCCAAGGCCAGAAAAGCAATGCTTAACATTTTAGAAGACCTGGAAGTCTCAAGGGAAGCTGCTGAATCTGCCACCAAAGCCAAATCCGACTTCTTAGCCAATATGTCCCATGAAATCAGAACCCCTATGAATGCTATCATAGGCATGTCCCACCTTGCCTTGAAAACAGACCTCAATCCCAAACAGAGAGACTACATTACAAAGACCAACGGCGCTGCCATATCCCTTCTGGGAATTATCAACGATATTCTTGACTTCTCCAAGATAGAGGCGGGAAAACTTTCCATGGAGCATATCCCCTTCAATCTTAACGAAGTATTGAATAACATTACTACCGTTGTAGGAGTTAAAGTACATGACAAGGGTCTTGAGCTTCTCTTTGACGTAGGTCAGGATGTACCTATGGGCCTTGTCGGCGACTCGTTAAGGGTCAACCAGGTTATTACCAACCTTATGGGCAATTCCGTTAAGTTTACCGACAAGGGACAGGTAACCCTCAGAATAGAGAAACTGGAAGGCGCGGAAGAGAAGGCAAAGCTCAAGTTCTCTGTATTAGATACAGGTATCGGCATGACCCCCGAACAATGTAGTAAACTCTTCCAGGCCTTTACCCAGGCAGACAGCTCTACAACCCGCAAGTATGGCGGTACAGGTCTTGGTCTTACCATCTCGAAAAAACTTGTCGAAATGATGGATGGAGAGATATGGGTAGAGAGTGAATACGGCAAGGGTTCAGCATTCATCTTTACTGCATGGTTCGGATTGTCAGGAGATGAATCAATCATAGAGGAGGCCGCCTCTGCAGAAGGATACTCCATCCAGGGCATGAAGATACTCCTTACCGAAGATAATGAAATAAACCAGCAGATTGCCATGGAACTTATGGAATCAATAGGCGCCCATATTACAGTAGCGAATAACGGAAAGGAATCCGTTGATATTCTCGAATCTTCTCCTGACAATACCTTCGATGTAGTTCTTATGGATCTCCAGATGCCTGTCATGGACGGGTATGAGGCAACAAAACGCTTAAGAGCCAATCCCCGTTTCGATAAGCTTCCCATATTTGCCATGACCGCCCATGCCATGGTAGAGGAAAGAGAAAAAACCCAGGCTCTCGGCATGCAAGAGCATATTACCAAACCCATTGATCCTGACGCTCTCTTTGCAACACTGACAAAGTATTACATAAAGCGGGATGCGGGTTGCGAGTTACGAGTTACGGGTCACGGGTTACGAGATGCGGGTAGTGAGATACGGGGCCTGTCCTCGTCTAACGAGGGTACGTGTTTAGAAGCAGAGAACGTAAGTTCCCAGTCTCAAGTCTCAAGTCCCCAACTCGCAACTCGCAACTCGCAACTCGCAACTCGCAACCCGCAACTCGCAACCCGCAACTCGCAACCCGCAACCCCTGACGCTCTCCCTGTTATCTCCGGTCTTGACACTGCCTCAGGCCTAAAGCGTACTGCCAATAATGTAAAGCTCTACCGGAAGATACTCGTCCAGTATGCGGAAGGTCAAAAGGATGCTGTTAAAAACATCCGTGCTTCCCTTGCTGCAGGTGAGAAAGAGGATGCTGAAAGAGCAGCTCATACAACCAAGGGCGTCTCCGGAAATATAGGCGCATCAGAAGTCCAGGAAAGGGCTGCTGTTGTTGAGGCTGCCATCAGGAATAACGAACCTTTGGAAGCTCTTGAACCAAAGCTCCTGGTCCTTGATGAAGTCCTCTCAATAATGGTCAGTTCCTTGAGCGCTTCCCTTGGGGTTGCAACAGAGGCCCCTGTATCATCTCCTTCAGGCAATCCGGTAAAGGGGAAGACAGTTCTTGAAAAACTGATAAAGCTCCTTGAGAACTCTGATTCCGATGCAGGAGAACTTTTTGAGAATAACCGGGAAGATCTCTTGTCTGTCATGCCTTCATCCAAACTTGATGCAGTGGGGAGGGCTATAGAGGGGTATGATTTTGAAGAGGCTGAAAGGATATGCATGAGTGTGATTAAAGGATAGCTTAAAAAAACCGTAAGGACGCAAGACGAGGCGAAGTGAATGAACAAACATCCGAGCGAAGTAAGGAAGCATGACAAGGAGAGAAAAATGAGGCCGAATAAAAAGGTTATTGTGAAAAGCGAATGGATAATGCTTATCCTTTTTGTGGTCTCTGTATCGTTCCTTTCAGCTTTTACTGCACATAGTCAAAATGAGCAGAAAATATCCGGTGATGTTTCTTCCATTCCTGATTTGACAGCAGAGGAACGTGCTTTTCTTGCAGGTAGGCAGATACGTCTGGGGGTGGATTCGGCCCGTCCTCCCTTTGAATATGTTGATGAGAAGGGTAGTTATTCCGGCATCAGCGCGGGTTTTATTGAGGACTGCGCGAAACGTCTTGGTATTGTCATAGGAACAGTACCGGGGCTGACCGTTAGTGGAGCCATTGATAGAGTAAAGTCCGGTGAGGTAGATGTAGTCCCCAAAGTCACACCTACGCCTGAGCGCGGGAAGCACCTTCTATTCACCCAGGCTTATGTGACATTTCCATCGGTTATTATTTCCCGCAAAGACGCGCGCTTTATAGGCGGACTTGATGATCTTCACGGACTCAAAATAGGCGTTCTTAAAGGGCTGGTTGTTGAGGAACTCCTCAAACGGGACCATCCTCAACTGCCGCTTATTACCTTGTCTGATATCAAGACAGCCCTCCTTGATCTCTCAACCGGCAAAATTGATGTCTTCGTGGACAACCTGGGGACAGCATCCTACAACATTGAGAAGCTTGGCTTGACCAACCTGAAGATCGCTGCTCCCACACCTTACAATCACGATCTGGCTTTTGGCGTCAGGAAAGATATGCCCCTTCTGAGGTCTGCCCTCGATAAGGCATTGTCAAGTATGTCCAACCAGGAAAAGACGGCAATAAAAGGGAAATGGCTTTCCATTTCCTATCAAAGGGATATTGACTGGAAGACTGTGGGACCTATCGGAGCAGTGTTGCTGGCCTTAGTTGTCTTTGTTGTGTTATGGAATCGCCGTTTGAGGCGGGCGATGGGGGATCGTGAGCGTGTTCAGGAAGAACTCAGAGAAAATGCCCGGATACTTGAGTCCCGCAGTGCAATCAAAGCGAAGCTCTCCCTGATAGCCACAGAACTGCAAAAGTCAACGAGCTTTGAGGAACTGGCCCAAACCTTCATGTCTCAGGCAGCGCCCCTGACAGGTGCGCACTATGGCGCATTCTATCTTCTGGATGAAGAAAAGGGACTTTTGCGGGCCCAGGGTGGATATGGACGTATAGAGGAAGAAGCCGGAAGCCGTCATTTTGAAATCGGCCAGGGCCTGGTAGGGCAGTGCGCCCTGAAAAAAATGCCTCTTCGCATTATTGACTCCAGGGGCAGTCACATCCGGATCACCTGGGGGAATGGGCATATTGATCCCTGTGAGATATTGTTGCTGCCTGTTCTGCAAAGGGATCAGGTTCTGGCAGTAATAGAATTGGCTGCCATGAAACCCTTTGACACGGAACAGCAGTCACTCCTGGAAGAACTTATGCCGACAGTAGCCTTGAATCTTGAAATCCTTCGAAGAAATCTGATGACCGGGGAACTGCTTGCAAAGAGCGAGACCCAACGTCAGGAACTGGAAGCACGCGGAGCGGCGCTGACAAAAACAGCTCAGGAGATTGAAGATTCTAATAAAGCAATGAACGGATGTGAGTTGCAGGTAATCCGGTTGAAAAAAGAAATTAATTCGCTTTTAAAGCAGATGGGCAAAAAGGAGAAATATACGACCGCTGATGAATAGGAATACACTCCTCTTCGGGGCGATTTGATAATGAGTAATTTCCGGCAGAAAGTTACTCAGAAGAAAATTGAAGCGAAAATAAGGGAACAAGAGATTTTGTTGATGCCAAATAAGGAGGTAACATTATACTCATGCGAAATATAAGCAGATATGGATTTATAAATTACATGGAACGATTACGGCTGAATACCAAACTGATGCTGGGCTTTGGTTGTGTCCTGCTTATTGTCATGCTTATAGGCATTCCCAGTCTGTTCAACCTTGCCGAGATGAACAGAGCGGCACGGCAACTTTACGAAAAAGATGTGCTTGGAGTCTCTCACATTAAGGAAGCTAACATTAATTTAATTTACATCGGCCGCAGCCTCCGACAGATGGCTCTGGTGACTGACCCGGCAGAGCGTGAAAAAGCGAAAAAACGAATTGACCTGGCACGGACGAACCTACAGAAGGAGTTTGAGGAGGCGCGTAAAAGAACGGTCCGCGAGAAAACGAAAAAACTGCTGGCAGAATTTGAAGTACTCTATGCCCAATACCTCCGTAATGTCGATCAAGTAATCCTGCTCATTGAAGCCGATAATCCCTCTTCGCGGCAAATGGTAACAAAAACTCTGATGAGCGCAGACTTTAATTCAGTCATTAACAGGGCCGACGACAAGCTCACGGAAATTTCCCGGACCAAGGAAGAGGGCGCTCTGATGGCTGCAATGCAGGTAACATTTATGTACAAAAAAAACCTGATTATGTCGATTATCCTTCTTGTTGGCGGATTGCTGGGCGGAGGTATGTTTGCCTGGCTTATCGGCGTGTCGATCCGTCGCCCTCTGGATGATTTAAGGATCAGCATCGAGGACCTTGCCGCAGGAAAACTTGATATTATTATACCGCATATTGGTTATAGCAATGAAATCGGCTTTATGGCAAAATCGGTTCTTGTTTTGCAGCAGAGCGCACAGGCCATGGAAGCTCAGCGCCGGGTTAAACAGGGACTGACAGAGATCGATGAGGCTTTGCAGGGAGTTCAGTCTTTTGAAAAATTCGGCTATGTGCTTTGCGCACAATTGGCGTCGATTACAGGACTGGTCTATGGCGCGCTGTATATAGCGGAAACTGACAACTCAAAACTGAACCGTGTCGGCGGCTACGGCTGCGATGATTCCATTCATACCCGTTCTTTTGCCTGGGGACAGAGCCTTGTAGGGCAGGCGGCGCTGGATAAAAGACAGATTGTTCTGACTTTGCCCGAGGAAGAATCTGTGGGCGTTACCATGGGGCTCGGCGTGCTGATTGTCCGCAACGTGCTGATCTCTCCCATCGTTGATGGTGAGAAAACGCTGGCTGTAATTGAGATGGGCGCGCTGGAGCCCTTCGATAGCAGGGCAACAGCATTTATGGAGGCTCTGCTTCCGATACTTTCTGCAAAACTGCAGATACTTGCCGGTAATGTTGCCACTCATAACTTGCTTGAGCAGACAAAAGCGCAGGCGCTGACTCTGGCTGCTTCAGAGAACCAACTCAAGGCTCGCAGAGATGAACTGGAGAGTCAGAAGGAACTGCTGGCTCAGGCCGAGGAGCGGAGCCGTTTGATTCTCAGCTCCATAAGCGAGGGAATTTTCGGCCTTGGTCTGGATGGCAGGGTATCCTTTGTCAATCCTGCAGCTTGCGCTGCCCTTGGCTACACAGAAGAAGAACTGGCCAACACATTGATACATGCCGAGGTTCATTACGCCTATCCTGACGGCTCGGAATTTCCGCGCATGGATTGCCCCATGTACCTGTCTTCTCAGGATGGCAAGGCCCGTACTGTGGATAACGAAGTTCTCTGGCGCAAGGACGGCACGGCAATTCCCGTGGAATATTCCACAACTCCGGTCTGGAAGGACGGCCAGTTGGCAGGGACGGTCGTTTCGTTTCGCGATATCACTGAGCGCAAGGTGATGGAAGAAAAGCTGCGTCTGGCCAACTTCCTCAGCGATCAGGCATTAGACTTGAGCCAGGCAGGCTACTGGCATATACCGCTTAATACTGGTGATGAGTATTACAACTCGTCGGAACGCGCTGCTTCCATTTTTGGCGACCCGCCGAGAGAAGACTGGCGTTATCATCTTATGAATGAGTGGTTCGCCAATGTTGAGGCAGGCGACAAGACTGCAGCGGAAGCGACATTAGAAAACTATACCGCTGCCCTCGCCGGCACCGTGCCCGGATACGATGCTATTTATGCCTATAAACGACCCATTGACGGCAACGTGGTATGGATTCATGCTATGGGACATGTGGTCAGGGATGCCAATGACACGCCCACTGACATGTACGGTGTTACGATGGACATAACAGCGAGCAAGCTGGCAGATGACGCCATCCGGCAAGCCAAAGAGATGGCTGAAGACGCCGCCAAAGCCAAGGCTGACTTCCTTGCCAACATGAGTCATGAAATCCGCACCCCAATGAATGCCATTATCGGGTTTTCCAGTCTGGCTATGAAAACGGAACTGGACAGGAAGCAACGAGACTATCTCAGTAAAATTCAGCAGTCAGGCACGCATCTTCTCGGCATAATTAATGATATCCTCGATTTTTCCAAGATCGAGGCAGGCAAGCTGCCCGTTGAGCAGACAGAATTTGAGCTGGAAAAGGTCATGGAAAATGTCTCCAACCTCGTTTCTGAGAAAACAGCGGCAAAAGGACTGGAACTGTTGTTCCAAATCGAGAAGGGAACCCCCAATTATCTTGTAGGCGACCCTCTGAGGCTGGGTCAAATCTTAGTCAATTATTCAAATAATGCCGTCAAGTTTACCGAGAAAGGCGAGATAGTCATTTCCGTCAAAGTTCTTGAAGATACAGAGAATGATGTTTTTATGCGTTTTGCCGTTGAGGATACAGGCATCGGGTTGACAGAGGAACAGATAAGCAAGCTGTTCCAATCATTTCAGCAGGCTGACACATCAACGTCCCGAAAGTATGGAGGCACCGGCCTGGGATTGGCCATTTCAAAAAAACTTGCCAATCTTATGGGCGGAGACGTGGGAGTTGAAAGTGAATACGGCAAAGGCAGCACTTTCTGGTTTACGGCACGATTAGGCAAGGGTATTGCCAAAGCAAGGAAATTACTGCCGGAACCTGACCTGCGGGGTCGTCGGGTGCTGGTAGTTGACGATAACCAGATGAGTTGTGTTGTTCTCTCCGACATGCTTACCGGCATGACCTTTGAAGTGAATGATGTGGCCTCCGGCAAGGAAGCCTTGAAAGAAATAAGTTCTGCCGCTGAAGCGGGCAAGCCTTACGAGGTTGTGTTGCTCGATTGGAGAATGCCTGTAATGGACGGCATTGAAACGGCAAAAGCAATCAGGGAACTGCCGGTCAGTCCTCTGCCCCATATGGTTATGGTTACTGCATACGGCCGCGAGGAAGTATTCAAGGAAGCGGCTTTGGCAGGGCTTGAAAATGTACTTGTTAAACCGGTAAGTTCTTCGACTATGTTCGACACCCTGATCCAGGTGCTGGGAGGAGAACCACCCAGTACACATGAGGAAGACCAAAAAACAACTCCATTAATGGAAAATCTCATTGCCATTAAGGGCATATCAATCCTCCTCGTAGAGGATAACGAGTTCAACCAGCAGCTTGCCTATGAACTCCTGACAGATGCCGGATTCAAGGTTGATATTGCCGAAAACGGGCAGAAATCGCTGGAGATGCTCGATAAACAGTCCTATGATATAGTTCTCATGGATATGCAGATGCCTGTCATGGATGGAGTCACAGCCGCTGTAGAGATTCGCAAAAATGAACGCTTCAGGGATCTGCCCATTATTGCCATGACAGCCAACGTCATGGCTGAAGATGTGGAGAAATGCTACCAGGCCGGTATGGATGACCATATCGGAAAGCCCATTGACCCCGATGAACTCTTCGGTAAATTGCTGAAAAGAGTGAAACCCCTCGAAATTGTTCAGACTCAGGAAGCTGCCATCATCACTGCTGAAAAGACAGAAACAAAACCTGCGCAGCAGGACAACCTGCCGGATATTCCGGGGCTCGATACCAACCTCGGCCTGAAGCGGGTCATGGGTAAGAAAAAGTTGTATATGAGCTTGCTGAGAAAGTTCATTGAAGACCAGGGACAGACCACTGCCCGTATACGCCAATGTCTTGACAGCGGAGATTACGGGACAGCGGAACGGTTGGCCCATACAACAAAGGGTGTATCCGGCAATATAGGCGCGACAGGAATCCAGGAAAATGCTGCTGTTGTTGAGGCTGCTATCCGGAACAATGAACCCTCAGAAACACTTGATGAAAAACTGAAAGCTCTCGATGAAGTCCTCTCGGTAATGGTCAGTTCCCTGAGCGCTACTATGGGGGTTGCAACAGAGCCCTCTGCCGCAACCCCCATAGGCGATCCTGCCAAAGGAAGGGCTGTCCTTGAAAAACTGGTTATTCTCCTTTCCAATTCCGACTCCGATGCAGGAGAACTATTTGAAGACAATCGGGATAATCTCTCTATTCTTGTACCTGCACCCGAACTTAATGCCATAGTCAGGGCCATTGAAGGATTTGACTTTGAAGTAGCAGAAGGGATATGCAGGAGATTTATTGAAACTGCTTAAACCGGTTCAAACCGCTCGAACTGTTTGAATAATTCATTAGAAGAGGAGGCGATATGAAGACCGACGATGAATATCATGAAAAGATGACCATACTTGTTGTAGATGATGCCTCAGAAAATATCGCCGTTTTAAGTTCATTACTGAAAAGATTCTATAGGACAAAAATTGCTACAAACGGAGAAAAAGCTCTTCAGATATGCCTTTCAGATGATCCGCCTGACCTTATTCTCCTTGATATTATGATGCCCGGAATTGATGGGTACGAAGTGTGCCGTCGCCTCAAAGAAAACAAAAAGACCGCTCATATCCCTGTTATTTTTCTTACGGCCAAGAAAGAAATGGAAGATGAGGAAAAAGGGTTTGAACTTGGTGCAGTTGATTACATTACTAAACCCATCAGCCCTCCCATTGTCCTGGCACGGGTAAAAACACACCTGCAACTGAAGATGGTAAGGGATTTTTTTAAAGACAAGAGCGAATTTCTCGAAGCAGAAGTTGCCAGAAGAACAAAGGAAATCAGCATGATTCAGGACGTATCCATGGTAGCCATGGGTTCGTTGGCTGAGGCACGTGACACTGAAACAGGAAACCACATCAGACGGACACAGCATTATGTAAAACTGCTTACAACAAAACTGAAGAACCATCCTAATTTCAAAGACTTTCTTACTGGTGAAACTATTAGCTTTCTTCTGAAATCTGCGCCCCTCCACGATATTGGAAAGGTCGGAATTCCGGATAGCATCCTTCTGAAAAATGATAAACTTACTTATGAAGAATTTGAAATCATGAAAAAACATACCATTATCGGCCGGGATGCTATTATAAATGCTGAGAAGATGCTTGATGCACCTTTCTCGTTCCTTAAATACGCACGGGAAATTGCCTATACCCATCATGAAAAATGGGACGGTACAGGCTATCCTGAGGGATTATCGGGAGACGATATTCCCATATCAGGCCGTATTATGGCTATAGTTGATGTATATGACGCCCTCATAAGCAGCAGGATTTACAAATGGCCCATGCCTCATGATATGGCTGTGCAGACAATAAGAGAAGGAAAGGGAAGCCATTTTGATCCTGATCTGGTTGATGCATTTCTGGAGATTTCCGACCAGTTTTCTGAATTCGCATCCCTCATGCTGCAAAGAGAGAACCTGGGTGGAAAAATGGAAGTAAATGCAGCGAACATGGAACCTGTATATGTGAATAAGGAATCCCCTGAATAGGATTCACAAACAGAAAATAAAGATGGTATACTGAAATCTTGTAAAACGAATAATGCATAAGGAGGAATGTATGTCTGATGCAACGACTTTTGAACAAAAACCGGTTGTCCTGGTCGTGGATGATACACCGGCTAACCTTGCCCTTGTAAGCAGTCTTCTTAAAGATCTTTACATGGTAAAGGTTGCAAACCGCGGCGCAAGGGCGCTCCAGGTTGCTGCAACCAAACCTATGCCTGACTTGATACTCCTCGATATCATGATGCCGGAGATGGATGGGTATGAGGTTATTACAAAATTGAAAGAAAACCCGGAAACAGCCGATATTCCCGTCATTTTTCTCACGGCCAAAGCCGAGGTGGAAGATGAACAAAAGGGATTTGAACTGGGAGCAATAGACTATATTACCAAGCCTATCAGCCCTCCCATAGTCCTGGCCCGTGTCAAAACACACCTTACCCTGAAAAACGCCCGTGATTTTCTCAAAGATAAGAATGAGTATCTGGAAGAAGAGGTAAGGCGCCGCATGAAAGAACTTTCTGCTGCCCAGGATGTGACCATTATGGCCATGGCGTCTTTGGCTGAAACCCGCGACAGTGACACAGGCAACCATATCCGCCGCACGCAGAATTATGTTAAGCTCCTGGCAAAAAAGCTCCAGAAACACCCCCGTTTCAGCCATTTCCTCACCGAAGACAATATTGAGCTCCTTTATAAGTCGGCGCCCCTCCATGATATCGGCAAAGTAGGCATACCTGACCGGATACTTCTTAAGCCCGGCAAATTTACACCTGAAGAGTTTGAAATCATGAAAACCCATACCGCTTTAGGTCGACATGCCATTGAAGAGTCGGAAAAGGCCCTTGACGAACCCAGTTCATTCCTCAGCCTCGCCCGTGAGATAACCTACTATCATCAGGAGAAGTGGGATTGCAGCGGATACCCTGAAGGCATCGGCGGAGATGAAATACCTATCTCAGCGCGATTGATGGCAATTGCCGATGTTTATGACGCCCTTATCTGCCGCCGCGTTTACAAAAATCCCATGCCCCATGAAAAGGCTGTGGAGATTATCAAGGAAGGCTGGGGTATTCACTTTGATCCCGATGTAACAGATGCTTTTTTAGAAATTGCCGATGAATTTCGAGCTGTTGCAGACCATTTCGCGGATAGCGATAAAGATATTGAAGAAAAGGCTGAGTTCCTGAAAATAGCATTGGATGAAGAGAAAAAGTAATGACTGGTGGTGATTTGCCGGCTACGATATTTAAATAATGTTTTTTACCGTATAAAACGAAAATATTTTACTATAAGGTCTTTTTGCTGTTAAAATTTCTGAAAGAGGGGAGACTTATGAAATACGTGATTATTATATTTACGTTGATTATTATGGGCACTGCAAGTCTCCCTGTCTATTCCAGCGAGTTGGATGATCTGAAGGAACTTGTGCAACAGTTGAAAAAACGTATCGAACAGTTGGAGAGCAAACAAAAATTGGAAACTCCTCAGCCTGTGCAGACTCCTGCAGCACAACCGGAAAAATCAGTTGCCACGCAATCTGAAAAACCGATTGCTGCTGCTCAACCAGTACAAACTGCCGTTTCAAAACCGTCAGCAACCGAACCCAGTCCCGGTTCATTTAAAATACCCGGCACTGAAACTTCTATTAAGATCTATGGAAGCGCGCGATTTGACGCAACATACGATTTTGGAACCCGCAATAATGATACACGCAATAATGACTGGTCATCCGCTATCTTTGCCCAACCGCTTGACACAAACAGTGCAAACCGGTCGCGTAAAGGGCAGTTTTATGCGACCGCACGAGCCAGCCGCTTTGGTATTGTTTCAAACACTCCTACCCCATTGAGTCCCCTGGAAATTAAATTAGAGGCTGATTTCAATGCTCCGAATGACTACATGGGGGAACTGGCCTCAAACAGCACCATGTTCCGTCTGCGTCACGCCTATGGACAGTTAGGCAATTTTCTGGCGGGACAAACATGGTCCAATTTTATCGATCTTCGCTCGTACCCGGAAACAGTGGATTTTAATCCCACAGGCGATGTGACGCTTATCCGTCAGGCACAAGTACGTTACACCATCCCCATGGGAAGTTCCTCATTGTCGTTTTCCATTGAAAATCCTGAAAGCCTTACCAAACTACCGCCAGTCCAGACTTTATCCAATGGCGGCCGTAACGATTTTGACCGTGTCCCTGATTTTACCGCTAATTGGATCTGGAACGGAAAAGATACTCATCTTTCCGCGCGGGCGGCAACATTGGAATATCGCAACGACCTTCACAATAAACGCGGTTACGCTCTTGCCCTGGGAGGAAGCGGAAAAATTGGTTCAGGCACTCTCGTAGCCGGCGTCCAGGGAGGCAGCGGAATAGGCCGTTACATGTTCAACTCAATCATGCAGGGCGCTACTGAAACCGGCGTTGACCTTAAGCTCTGGAAAGCTATAGGGTGGCATCTCGGTTACACCCTGCCGTGGACCTCAAAGCTGAGATCAAATTTCATCGTAAGCCAGACCATGTTCGGCGCTGACAGATCTGCTGATGCCTTTATGCGGGCAGCATGGCTCGGGGTAGTAGATGAATTCATCCCGAACAAAAGGGTTGAACAGGCTTTGGTCAATCTCTTCTGGGCGCCCGTTAAGAATGTTGAAGCAGGCCTGGAGTACTCATGGGGCAGACGTTTTACCTTTGGTCCTGAGGAAGGAACTCAGCAGCGAATTAATACGATGGTACAATACAGCTTTCCATAAAGAATTCGAAGATATGAAAAAACTTCATGTCAACTATTGACATTGGGAGCCGCATTTTGGCAGACAATGATTCTACGAAAAAATTCAAGACAATCCTTATTGTCGACGATACTCCGGCAAACATCCAGATACTTGTCGAGGTCTTGAAGGACGAATATACGACAATTATAGCAACAAACGGCGACAAGGCCCTGCGTCTTGCCGCGAAAGAACATGCGCCGGACCTCATTCTTCTCGATGTCATGATGCCTGTTATGGATGGGTATGAAGCCTGCGCGAAACTGAAATCGGATAAAAAAACCCGTGACATACCGGTTATCTTTGTAACAGCCAAAAGTGATGTAGAGGATGAACTAAAAGGTTTTGAACTTGGTGCAGTCGATTATATCACAAAACCCATAAGCCCTCCCCTGGTGAAGGCAAGGGTCAAAACTCATCTTTCCCTCAAGCAGGCAAGGGAAGAGTTGGCAAAGCAGAATAAAGAATTGCTGGAGGCTGCGCGCCTTCGTGAAGATGTGGAAAACATAACCCGCCATGACCTGAAAGCGCCCCTCAACAGCATTATAAGCCTGCCCCAAATTATTCTCGAAGAGGGTATAATCACCGGCGAATATGCCGAATATCTGAAAGTTATTGAAGAATCAGGCTACATGATGCTTCGGATGATCAACCTCTCTCTTGACCTCTTCAAGATGGAGCAGGGAATGTACCATTTCGAGCCATCTTCTGTAGATCTATTGAAAATGATAAAAAGGATTTTTTCAGAAAATAGAGGTCTGGCAGCATCCAAAAATATCGGCCTTGAGATATCGATTCATGATCCTTCGCAACAGGAACATGAAAATTTCCTTGTAGAGGGTGAAGAACTCCTCTGCTATTCCATGTTTTCAAATCTCATAAAAAATGCTGTTGAGGCATCACCTCAGAGTGAAACCATCAAAGTCAAAACCGTTTTTGCCGGCATGGAGGGGCATATCAGCATACACAACAGGGGCGTTGTGCCTGAGAAAATCCGTTCAACATTTTTTGAAAAATATGCAACCGCAGGAAAAAGCGGGGGAACCGGTCTGGGAACCTATTCGGCAAAGCTCATTGCCGAGACACAAAAAGGTTCCATCGGAATGATTACTTCCGAAGACCAGGGAACAATGATAACAGTCGTACTGCCCCTTGCCGCACAAAGAGAAACTTGTCAAAATACCCTGCCCGAAGTTAAAGAAAGGCATATACAAAATCTGTTCTCCCTGCTGCAACACATGACTGAACAAAAAATTCTTCTTGTCGATGACGAGTCCTTTAACATCAGAATACTGGAAAAGTATCTTAAACACCCGAAGCTTGTCCTTGATTTTGCTGAAAACGGCAAGGATGCTTTTGAAAAACACCGTGATTTCATATATGATTTCATTTTCATGGATGTAGAGATGCCTATCATGAACGGTATCGAAGCTGCGCGCTCCATCCGTAAATGGGAAGGGTCAGAAAAACAAAAGCCTGTACCGATTATTGCCCTTTCAGGACATGACGATGAAAAAGCAAGGCAGAAGTGCCTGGAGGCAGGTTTTACGGATTACCTCATAAAACCCGCGAAGCAGGAAGATCTTTTTAACATTTTATTACAAATCCCTGAAAAGCAGAACACCGCCCCTGATCTTCTTATTCCATCCCAGGATAGTACCTTCAAAAAAGATGGTTCATATTCTGAAAAAGAGGACTATTATCTTGTTTTATTAGATCCTGATCTGGAGGAATTGATTCCGTCATTTCTTAAAAAAATGGAAACCAATATTAATGCATTGGAGGAGACTCTCCGCGATAACGATCTTGATGGAGCTAAGGCAGCAGCGCACAAGCTGAAAGGGAGTTTCAGTATCTACGGCTTCAGCATTATGAGCGGAATATGTGCTGAAATAGAAAATTCGGTTAAGCTTGAAAACAAAGACAGCGCTTTGAAAAACCTTGATTCGTTGACAGATTACTTTACAAATGTCAGAATTGAGTATAAAAAATAATTTTCAGTACCAAAAGTTACATGAAAAGATTGGTTCACAGAATGAATATGTACAATCTTTTACAAAGAGAAGACAAGGGAACAAGAGAAAATAAATGAAAATGGAAAAACTCACCCCTTTATTTATTCCGGTTTCACATAAATGTATATGTGAAACCGGGTTGAGTGGGCAGCGACATGTCGGGGATTTTGCAGATGTGGATGGGCTGCGAGATTTGCAGGCCGCAATCGTACTGAACGTACGATGGAGGATCGCAAGGCGAAGCAGACCGCCGCAGATCAAAATTTCCGACATGCCGCTGACCGACCAAGAGAAAGAGCTAAAAGATGCTCAAGAAACAAAACAACTTGGTGAAACTTTTTACAATACCTGAATTATTAAAAGGAGGAAATAATGTCAGAACTGAAAAAAATTCTATGGGTTGACGATGATGACACCATTCTGGATGTGTTCAAGCTCAAACTTGAAAAAACAGGCAGATTTCAGGTCACTACTACAACAGATGGGAGCCGCATTATTGCCCTTGCGCAGGAAATAAAACCCGATATTATCGTAACAGACATTAAAATGCCCTTCGTTGATGGCGCGGATGTGGCAAACATGTTGAAAAAATCGGATACAACAAAGAATATCCCGCTCCTTTTTCTGTCATCATTAGTTCCAAAAAATGAAATGGATGCTACAGGAGGATTCATCGGCGGACGCCACATGGCCTCAAAAAGCGCGAGCGTTGAAGAAGTCATAGCCAAAATAGATTCCATGCTCAAAATCGTGAAGTAAACAGCCCCGCTGCAATCAGCGGGGCTATGAAGTTCCCTTACAAGAAGAAACCTGATTCCGGACATTGTTTCACATTTATTTTTCTCCCGGAAATCTTTATCTCATCCTCCGTTTAATGTCTTCCCAGTATTGACTTTTCCTCCTTAGATAGGCGATATTTTAGCCTGATGAAAAAAGAAACTCAGAGACTAAATAAAATAAGAAACATAGGAATCGCGGCGCATATAGATGCAGGGAAAACCACCGTATCGGAACGCATTCTATTTTATACCGGCAAAACTTATAAAATAGGAGAAGTCCATGAAGGTACAGCAACAATGGACTATCTTCCCCAGGAACAGGAGAGAGGCATTACGATTACTTCAGCCGTTACAACCTGTTATTGGGATGACCACGAGATTCAAATCATAGACACGCCGGGCCATGTTGATTTCACCATTGAAGTTGAGCGTTCTCTCCGCGTGCTGGACGGCATGATTGCTGTTTTCTGCGGGGTTGGCGGTGTTGAAGCACAGTCGGAAACCGTCTGGCACCAGGCAGACAGATACAATGTCCCAAGGATTGCCTTTATTAATAAGCTCGACAGGGTCGGCGCCGACTATTTTAACGTCATAGACATGATGATAGACAAGTTCGGAGCAAATCCGATTCCTCTGCAAATCCCCCTGGGCAAGGAAGATGGTTTTTTCGGCGTTGTCGATCTCATCGCCATGAAAGCTATCGTCTGGGATGAAGAAGACCTGGGGACCACTTACAATTATATAAAAATACCAGAGGAATATATAAACGCATCCATGGAATATCGCGAAAAACTCCTCGAAAAATTGTCGCTTCTTGATGATGAGTTTATGGAGTTATATCTGGAAGGACATGAAATAGAAGAGTCTGCCATACACAATACAATACGTAAAGCCGCAATTTCAATGAAATGCGTACCCGTTCTGTGCGGCGCGGCACTCAGGAATAAAGGTGTTCAGCCTCTTTTAGACGGGATAATCCGCTATCTGCCTTCTCCCCTTGATGTCCCGCCTGTTCATGGCAAAAATCCCGAAACCGGCGAAATTGAGACAAGACAGACAAGCAGCGATGAGGATTTATCCGCCCTTGCCTTTAAGGTCGTCATGGAAGAAGGCAGAAAACTTACCTATATAAGAATATACTCCGGTGAGATAAAAGTCGGAGAGGATGTTTTTAATGTAAATTTAGGAAAGAAGGAAAAGATTTCGAGAATATTTAAAATTCACGCGAACCACAAAGACAGGGTAAATGAAGCAAGCACCGGCGCCATAGTAGGCATTGTCGGGCTGAAAGAAACATCGACTGGCCACACACTGACAAAAACGAAACCCATACTCCTCGAATCAATTGAGATGTATCAGCCTGTCATTTCCATTGCCGTTGAACCGCGAAAAAACGCGGATCAGGAAAAGCTCAACCAGATACTCCAGAGAATATCCGAGGAAGATCCTACGTTTATCATTAAAACTGATGAAAACGCGTATCAGACGGTTGTTTCCGGCATGGGAGAACTCCACCTTGATGTTGTTATGCGTAGAATCAAGGAAGAGTTCGGCATTGAACTCCAGGTAGGAAAACCGCAGGTTGTATATAAGGAAACCATTGAAGCATCCGCCTCTATAGAACATACATTTGAAAAAACGGTAAACAGCTTACTCTGTAAAGGATCAGTATCATTGAGTGTAATGCCTAACACACGAGGAGAGGGCATTGTCACTATCTCGAATATTTCCGAGGAACACCCTGCCTTTCCATACATTATCGCCATCGAAGAAGGCATTGCTGAATCATCCAATGTAGGTATTGTTAAAGGCTTTCCCTTGACTGACATCAAAGTGGAAATAAAGGACGCGTCATTCAATAACCCGGATTTTGCCCGCCTTACCCTGAAAATGGCGGCATACGAAGGATTTAGAAAGGCATGTAACGACGCAAGCCCCGAACTTCTCCTTCCCATTATGTCTCTTGCCGTAACAGTGCCGAATGAATTCCTCGGTGAGGTTATCGGTGATTTGAATGCAAGAAAATGCCAGATTGTAAATTTGTTGACAAAAGACAAGATTACCGTAATCCAGGCAAACGCGCCGTTAACAAAAATGTTCGGCTATTCCACTGATGTTCGGTCGCTTTCGCAAGGAAGGGCATCCTTTGCCATGTATTTCTCCCACTACGACAGAGTAGAAAATGGATAGAATCAGAGATATACTGACCTTTTTACGAGAAAAACAGGACTACGTTTCCGGAGATTTTATTTCCGCAGAGCTTGGCATATCAAGAACAGCCATCTGGAAATATATGCACCAGCTTGAGCGGCTCGGATATGATATTGCAAAATTAAAAGGCAGAGGATACAAGCTTATTAAAACACCTGATAAACTGTATACCTGGGAAATAGACAGGTACCTGAACACAGACTTTATCGGAAAAGAGATAACATATAAAGATACCGTTGATTCAACAAATTCATACGCGTTCAAACTCGCCCTTGATGGCGCTTCCGAAGGAACATGCGTTCTTGCCGACGCGCAGAGGGCGGGCAGAGGGCGATTGAACAGGGTCTGGTTTTCACCTGCCGGAGAAAATCTGTATCTGTCAATAATACTTAAACCGCATGTCCATCCTTCGAATGTATATCCCATAACATTCATTTCCTCTCTTGCTGTTTATGACACCGTTGAAGCAATAACAGGCATAAAACCGACGCTTAAATGGCCTAATGATCTGCTTATCAACGGGAAAAAGATATGCGGCACGCTGCTTGAGCTTTCCACAGAGGCCGACATGGTAAGATTTGTTGTCGTCGGCATCGGATTGGATATAAATATGAAGGAAAAGGAAATAAGTGAGGAGATTGATCAAAAGGCAACATCACTCTTCATTGAAACAAAAAATCTATTTGAAAGAGCTCGTGTATGTGGTATTCTGCTCTCAAATCTTGAGAAATATTACCTTCTTTTCAAAAAGAACGGTGAAAACAAGGTTTGTCGTATCTGGGAAGACCGATCGTGCATAAAAGGTAAATATCTTGAGATTAACCAGATGGGCCGGTCATACAAAGGCATCTCCGAAGGCATAGATGATAAAGGGGCCCTACTCCTCAATGTGGACGGGGAGATAAAAAATATAATTGCAGGCGATGTAGTTTTTTAGGATTTCCTGAATTCTGATTCTGATAAATTGCGAATGTTGAGTTGTGAATTATACATAAATCATGAGGTATAAGAAATGCTTTTAGTTATTGATATTGGAAATACAAATATAGTTTTCGGGGTATATGACAGTAATAAATTAGTGAACCACTGGAGGTTAAGCACTGTTTCTCACAAGACAGTTGACGAATATGCCATACTTATCAATAGTCTGCTGATCATTGAAAAGATAAAGCCGGGCGAGATACACAGCGCCATTATATCCTGTGTTGTACCGCCTCTTCTCATTCCTTTTGAAATTTTCTGCAGAAGATATATAAAGATCAAGCCCCTGGTCATAGGCCCCGGCATTAAGACAGGAATGCCCATACTCTACGAAAATCCCCAGGAAGTAGGAGCTGACAGGATTGTGAACGCAGTCGCAGGCTATGATAAACACAAAACCGCTCTTATTGTTGTAGACTTCGGAACTGCAACAACCTTCGATTATATAACTCCGAAGGGAGAGTACGCAGGCGGAGCTATTGTGCCGGGCATCATGATTTCCCTTGAAGCCCTTTTTGAGAGAGCCGCAAAGCTACCGAGAGTAGAATTAATAAGGCCGAAGAGCGTTATCGGGAAAAATACCGTGCACGCCATGCAATCAGGCATAACCTACGGATACGTGAGTCTTGTGGACGGCATTATAAAGAAGATACAGGAAGAGGTTAAAACAGATCCCTATGTCATCGCTACCGGAGGATTAGCCAACCTCATTTATAAAGATTCAGACTCCATTGATGAAGTAGACGAATTCCTTACACTGAAGGGGCTGAAGATTCTCTACGAGAGAAACAAGGATTTACATAAGTTCAAATAACAACTGTCCTGCCGCATATCCTGCTGCAGGACAGTTTTGAAAAACCCTTCAAATCTTACTCCTCAATTTTTACAATATTTTGGAAGATAGAAATACTTGAGAAAAAGGCCTGCAAGCAACATAGCGCCGCTCAATATCTGTCCCATAGTTACTATACCCAGTATATAGCCTACCTGCAAATCAGGCTCACGAAAAAATTCACAGAAAAATCTGAAAACACCGTACAGCATCAGGAAGAGCGCGAAGACATCGCCTTCCCTTTTCTTCCTCTCTTTATAGAGCCAGAGAACAATAAAGAGGACAAACCCCTCGAAAAATGCCTCATACAGTTGCGAAGGGTGTCTCGGAAAGTTGCCTCCCTGGGGGAATATCATTGCCCAGGGCATGTCGGAAGGTTTTCCGAAGAGTTCGCCGTTAATGAAATTGCCGAGCCTGCCAAAGAATAAGCCCAAAGGAGCAGTTGGTGTGATAAGGTCCAGCATAGTAAGAAAATCAAGGCTTTTTCTCCTGACAACAATATAACCTGCAACAAATGTCCCAATAAGTCCTCCGTGAAAAGACATGCCTCCATGCCACAGGACAAAAACCTCAAGAGGATTTTCAAGATAGAAGGATAAATTATAAAAGCATATATACCCCAGCCGCGCTCCGATGATAAGACCGAGAATTAAATAAAAATACAGGTCATCAACCTGTGTCCTCTCTATTTTCAATGCCCTCTTCTTTATCTGGTGAACAACAAGCAGGTATGAAGAAACAAAACCGAAAATATACATGAGGCCGTACCATCGCACCGCAAGGGGGCCGAATTTTATCAGTATGGGATCAATTTTTGGATATTGAATCATTGCGCAAACTCCTGTCTAATTCCAATTCTAAATCAAAGCGCTATCTTCGTTGGCTTCGTCATCAGTCTCCTCGACGTACTGTAAAGTACGCCTACGTCGCTTCTTCCTTGCCGCCTCGATTTCATCCTTGATTTAGAATTGGAATAATATTCAAGGTTCAATGTTCTTTGAAACCCGAACGCCGAACAATCTTTTTTTATTGTCTATATTCCATTCTCTTTCAGCATCTGCCACAAACCGTCAGCATCCCGGAAAACCATTCCGTTGATGCCGAAACCCTTTGCGGCTTCCACGTATCTCTCAATATCATCAATATAAAAAACTTCGCTTCTATCAACATCCATCTTTTCAAAAATCACATCATAGATTCTTTTCTCAGGCTTCTTTACACCCACCTTGTAAGAAAGAATCCATTCGTCCATTGTATGAACAATAGGATAGGTCTCAGTAACATAATTGAAATGAAGCTCGTTTGTGTCACTCAGCAAATAAACAGGGTAACCTTTGGATTCCAGATACAGCACAGCATCACTTACCTGGAGGTTCTCATGGAAAATAGGATTCCATATTTTTTTGAACTCTTCAAAATCTATGGCAAGTTTGTAGTGATCCCTTAATCCAATAAAAAATTCAAGGGAAGACATATTGCCTGTTTCATAGATATTTGCAATCCCCTTTTCCCTGTCAAAGAGGAATTTAAAAATATCATCCGACGATATTGCCGATTTTTTTTCCGATTTTTCATAAAGTTTTACTGCAATCTGCCTGTGCTCGAAGGGCAGAATAACATTGCCAAGGTCAAAGACAAAAAGTTTTATCATAGAAAAACGCCTTTCCTGGATTAAATCGGGCATAGAGCCCGTATGGGTCCTGGAGGTGCTGCCACCCGCACACATGAAGAAATCTTTTATTTTTATAATGTTTCATTAATTCTGAAATCCTGCTGCTTACATATTTGTCCCTGATATACATTTCGTCAGTATAAGGGAAAACCTTAATTCCTTTTTCAAAAAAAAGTCTCGCGGCAGCCTTCTCGTTACCAACCCCAATCCCGGCTTCCCCGTAAAGGAGCTGCCGTATATTGTTTTCTTCAAATAATTCATCAATCTGCTGAAGCTTGAGATAAGAAAAACTGTCCATGTCTACAAGATACAGCAAAGCATTGTGTTCTTCGGCATACATGGTTGCAACCTCATATTCATAAGGCATGTTGATATAAGCAATAAGCCGGGAGAGTCCGTCCTTATTGCAGGGCTCATTTTCAGCCCTTATTTTATCCAGGACTTCCTCGAGTTTTCTTTTGTATTCCATGCCTCTCTCTTTTCTGAATGACAGGCCATAGTTGGAAAACTCCAGAGTTATTACTTCAGGCGCAATATTTGAAAGCCATTCATTGAGCAATTCACCGCCCCTGTCATCCCGGTGAATTACGCCCAGGATAAAAAGTCTGTTTGTGTTATCTTCGGAATATGCCTGCGCCACGCTTTAAATTAACACATTCTCCGGTGTAAGTTTCAAGAAAAACAGTATTCTGATTTTTTTACTTTTTTGTATTAATTCTTATTTCACCCTTCTTCTTTTGATCCCGTCGCAAATCCTTATCTGGCAGCGTTGTACACTTTGTGAAAATCAGGACATTTTTAACATCAAGATATTGCAATTGTTTTTAATTAATTATTACTACAACGACATATAGTGCTTGACATATTATGACAACTCCAATAATCTATCTT
>CAZHHX010000008.1:0-111772 GCA_964532465.1 uncultured Syntrophorhabdaceae bacterium
AATCATGAGCAATACCGCCTGCCAGGATACCTAAAGATTCTATCTTCTGAGTGCGGAGACGTTCTGTTTCCATGAGCTTGCGCTCGGTAATGTCCCGTACAATGGCCCACATGCCTGAAGGCTTATCGTTTTTGTCTGTAATGAGAAACGTTCTCAGTTCAGCAGGAAAGGCAGTTCCGTCTTTCCTGCGGTATTCCTTTTCGTAGACATCGGAAAAACCGCGCACCATCACCTGCTTATCAATAATCTGAGATTCATGAGAATGCCACTTCTCAAAGGTGATATCTTTATATGTCAGTTGGCGCAGCTCGTCCGTGGAATAGCCGAGCAAGGTATTAAAAGAGTTATTGGTCTCAACAATTGCGCCGGTCATATCTATGCTCACAAAGGCATCCATCATGGTTGTGTAAAGACGGCGGTATTTCTCTTCGCTTTCCTCAATAGCACGATAAGCTTCTCTGACAGTTTTCAATGGAAAGGTTAAAAGAACAATAAAGATCGCAATCCCTATCAGAACGGAAAATACAGCAGCCATAGCTGTTCTGACAATAAGTAAAAATATTGAACGTTTAATTTCAATATGTGCTATTTTCGTACCTGAATCATAAATCGGTTTTCTGAATGTCAGAACCGGGTTTACAAGAGGTTCTCTTGCCTGTGCTATTACCCGTTCCTGCAAGTTCCTGATTATGCGTGTTTCGTGAATATCATAATTAAGACGGCGCTGCAATATTTCCTGGAGCCGGATTTCTTCAAACTGCCATGAATTGGGGTTATTAACAACCAGTCCTTCAATTGCCCGCGCAGAGAGTTCAGCTTCTGTGTTGACACTCCCATCCATGGAATGATAGCCTATTATGAAATAACCGGCAGGAATGGTAACAGCGACAATCAGACAGATTATCCCTGTCAGTAATGATAGGGTACGGGTTATAGGACTGCAATTAGTTGTCATTTATTATCTGCTATTATCAGAACATCGGCATTTTCAGCAATAGCACGTCCTTTCTTTGAGTATATGAAGTCAAGGAATTTTGCGGCAGCACTGGGAAGTTTGTCGGTAATAATAAAATTCAAATCCTTGGAAAGGGGATAGCTGCCGTCTGCAAGGGATTGCCGGCTCGGCATAACTCCGTTGAGAGCAAGAATGTTAAGCAGCGACTTATTGACAAGAATACCTGTCAGGCCTGACGCGCCTATAGCACCAATAGTTTTTGATACCATTTCATTAGACTCGGGATCCGTTACGGCGATAATCATTCCTCGCCTCCTATGCGCTTTGGTGACAGCTTCGTCCATACCAGGCGAAAGCCCCCTGAGAATCTTTGTGTCAATATCCTCATTCGGGCGCAATACGGGCCTGACAATTTCACTATTGGGCCATTTTTTCATTATTCCGGAATAAATATCCTCCAATTCTTTAGTTGAAATGTTTTTTTTAGGATTACTTTTTTCAATCACTATGGCAAGGGGAGTTTTACCGAAATACCTGATTTTCCCGCCCCGGGAGATTACTTCAGGCTCCAGAGGTTTGCTTGTTACCGCAATATCAATAGCACCGGCAAGAAGCGCTTTTATTGCACCTGAACTTCCCAAGGGCTTTTCCATTTCAAACGAAACGTCCCGATTAATTTTGCCATATGCTTCCATAAGCGGCTTCATCATTTCCAGCCCGGTTCCGGAACCATTAATGCAAATTTTTTCTCCTGCAAGGGAATTGGACGGCGCGGCAAAGAAAAGCAGATTTAATAAAATGAAAGAATAAAGAGAATTGATCAGGACATTTGTTGCACGATGCATAATCTCCTCCAAATCCTTTATTAATTGCTCCAAAGACTAATACAGGTCAAATGATTTGTCAAAACAAAAACATAATGCTTTTTTTATTGAAAACTGTCATAATTACTGTCTGTTCTATTGGTTTTTTCTGGGAATCGTCTTTTCCCACTTTTTTTCCCGCACTAATTTCTTGGATTCGAAGAGTTGCCGGGTTGTTGTCAGGTAGAAGTTCTTTTCATCCGAGGCCATACGAAATTTCACATTAAGGCCGAGATCGCGACCAGGCGGCCTGATGTAATAATTTGTCACTGCTTCGTAAGTCGCGTGAGCAGGGTCCTTATCATTTACTTTCCAGGTGTTTTTTTCCTGCATGTGATATCTGGTATCACGGATTGTCATCCTCTGGTTGATTCCGCATGAATAAACCGCCGCGCCTGTTTCCGGGTTGTAATCAATCTTAGAGCTTTTTCCCTCATTCTCTTCACTGTATGATGCGTCAGGCGGCCATTCCTCCTTCTCTGGCCTGGGAAGATCACAGGTTTGTGTCAGCGTGTTTTTTTGGACAATCGGCAATTCAACACTCGTATCAGTTCCTGGATAGAGTTTTGTTGAACCTTTGTAAGGAGTGGGCCAGGCCATGGGAAACTGGGCATTGCTTATGGACAGGCGGATTTTATGTTTCGGTCTGAACCGCCAGGTTGTGAAATGAATCTCACCGGAAAGTTTGGTCTTCTGGCCCGGAACAAGCGGGGTCTGTTTCAGACGTGATTCCCGGTCAGCCGGATTGATAAGTGTTCCACTCACCAACGACACCGTGCCGTCAGGCCGAACATCCTCCAGACGAACCGACCAATGGTACAACGGTGCATCAGCCGAAACAGTCAGGTTGATTTTGGGAAGGCCCATTATCTCGACGGATTCCTTCAACGGTTCGGAATCGAATACCAGAGCGCTTTCATCGTCGAATGACATGTCTCCGCTCGTCTCTCCCCACCACCCGTGAATGCCGATTCCAGAGCCGGCCTTGTATGCAAGAGTATAAGGTTTGGCATTACCAGGAGCGGAAGAAATCAGTTTTTTGCTTTCCCCAGGGTAAAACAGGCGCTCTTTGATGCCCCCGACAGGCCAATTACCGCACCGCCACTCTCCGGGGGTAGTGGTAATGTCTTCAGAAGGCGGAACAGCATCCCGCATATAGACCATGAAACGGGGTTCCTTCATGATGCCGTTATTGATCCCCTTAAGCCAGTGATCCCACCAGCGCAATGCTTTTCTTCTCCATTCATAGTTTGGCCCCGGTGTTCCCGTGTGGGGCCATTCGTGTTTCCAGGGGCCGATATCAGCCTTAACCTGTTTGTTGGGTAAGTTCAGCAATCGCACAACGGTGTCGCGGTATCCGTCAAGGAGCCCGCCGATTATATAGACCGGGATTTCCACGGGCTGATGGAACCGAGCTGATTCCTTGCGCCAGAAAGGACCGTCCGTGAGGTTTTCCTTCCATTTGAAATGCCAGGGTGGTTGGTTAAAACGATTTTCAAAAAATTCCGGAGTAAAGGCGTATCTTTTTGTGTCCGGGAGGGCATTGTAGGTATCTATCATTGTTTCCCAGACATCGGTATGCATGACGCCGTCAATGAAATGGACATCCTGATAGTAGAGGTCATCCGAAGCATGAGCTATCAGGATAGCTTTGAGCGCGGGCGGTTTTCGCATGGCTGTCATAAGGGAGTTAAAGGCGCCCCAGGATAGACCGTACATACCCACATTGCCGTTTGACCATTCTTTCACGGAAAGCTGGTTGATGATTTCCACACAGTCCGATATCTCATTTTCCGAGTATTCCGCTTCAGGGATCACCCCTTCGCTGTCGCCGGTGCCGCGGAGATCCACTTTTGCCACCACATATCCCTGTCTGGCAAAAAAAGCACCTACAGGATAGTCCCAGGACAAATAGCACAAATCATCTTTTCGATACCCATTCATTTCGAAAAAAACCGGAAATTTTTCTCCGGATTTCTTTGCTGCCGGTTTCCAATAGGAGACTGCAAGTTTGACGCCGTCAGGCATTCTAATGAACCCTCTTTCAACCGTAAATTGATATCCTCCGGGAACAAAAGACGTATCAATCTCATCGTCGTCCTCACTCTCCGATTGGGCTGCTGCCACAACAGAACTTCCGGAGGGGGTCAGAAGAATAATGCAAAATAATGAAAGAACGAAGAATATTGAAAGATATCTTTTCATGTCCGCTCCTTATTTTGAATTGGAACTATAGCTCAATAACCATATCATCTACCGTAATAAAGGTTTCAGAAAAGATCGTCCGCGCAATTTTTTCGGAATTCTTCCTGTCTTCAACCGTTTTGTACAATTCCGCGTCAAAATGAGTAAGAGCCAGCTTCTTTGCTTTGGATTCTTTTGCTATTCTTGCTGCTGTTTCAGGGTTCAGATGTGGCCAGCCAGCATTCTCCTGCCCCGGTTTAAAAGCGCATTCAGTTATAAGAATATCCGCGCCTTCGGCAAGTTTTACCGCATTGTCGCAGTATCCCGTATCGCCGCAGAAGGTAATAATCTTATCGTCAACTTCAAAACGATATCCCATCGTCAATGACGCGTGAAGGAGAGGGAGGCTTATGACATAAAAAGGGATATGATCTTTTTGTGAAGGAAGCTCAACAAATTCTGTAAAAAACTGAAAATCCCTTATCGGCACCGTAAAAGGCTGGGTAAGTATTCTATCCAATATAGAGGCGATTTCTTCCTGTCCGCATATATGCAACCCCTGAGAAAAGTTGTATTTACATATAGTATGGAGACCGACAATATGGTCAAAATGGAAATGACTCAGAAAAAGATAAGCAGGCTTACTGAAATCAACATATCTATCCAGCTTGGCAATACCGTTGCCTGCATCAAGAATGATGGTATAAGAGGATGTGTCAATAAGAATGCAGATTGTGTTTCCCGTATCGGTATCGTACCAACCGTTTGTTCCTAAAAAGATAATCTTTGGCATTTATCACAAATCCTTTGCATTTATCTCTCTCTTTCTGTTATTAAGAGACATGATTTATCTATTGAAACACTAATTCATGTCCTGGAGCAAGTTTTTCAACAGAATATTATGCATAAAATGCCCTGCATGGAAAAAGTGAAGTCAATACAGGCACAGGGTCTGTTTGTTTCTCAATTAAATGATTTCAGACACCCTGCCAATACCAAATCAAAAGAAAGGAGGCATACAATGGGAGAAGCCAAAACCAAAGATGAGCGTTATAACGAGGCCCGCGTTTTGCATAAATCGCTTGACGATAAACTGCAGATTCTCCAGGCAAAACACTGTCTGACAGACGATGAGGAACTCGAAATAAAACTGCTCAAAAAAAATAAACTTTACTATAAGGACCTGATGGAAAAGATCAAGGAGGAACAATAACAGAATCATATTTTGCCCATGATTAATTTATCAGGATTTCATTCATGTGAAATGAATCACTCCAAGTCAAGCTTCAAAATATCAACAAAGGAGGGGTGAAGAGATTTACTTTTCGAAGCAAGCTTCGGTTTATGGTGCCTGAGGGGCAAATCATTTCAGCAGGAGCAATTGGTAAGAGTTGCCTTTTTTATGAAGAACTTGTAAATTAATCTCATTATTTAAGGGAGGTGACATTATGAACGCTTTTCAAAAAATAAGTCCGGAGAACCTCGTTGACAACCCTTTCAAACTTATAGGTAAAGACTGGATGCTCATTACTGCGGGCACAAAGGAATCGTTTAATACCATGACAGGCGCATGGGGCGGTTTAGGTGTACTGTGGAGTAAGAATATATGTTTCTGTGTGATTAGGCCTAATCGTTACACCTATGAATTTATGGAAAGGTCAGACGTTTTTACGCTCTCTTTCCTTGAAGAGCAGTACAGGGATGCTTTAACTTACTGCGGCACAAAATCAGGAAGAGATGTAAATAAGACAGCAGAAACAAATCTTACGCCTGTCTTTAATGATGATTCAATCTATTTTGCTGAGGCGCGATTGGTGTTGGTTTGCAGGAAGATATATTTTCAGGATATACTGCCGGCAAATTTCATATCCCCAGAAATAGATGAATTTTATCCCTTGAAGGACTATCGCAGGATGTATGTAGGTGAGATAGCAAGATGTCTTTCACGATAGAAAGGAAGGGTCATGGTTTATAGCGAACAATTTCAGCTAGAAACAAAGGGTTTCGGGGATACGATTGACATTACGGATAAAACCATAACAATAACCGGCAATTCTAAAATTAAGAATGGTCTTGTTACTGTTTTTTGTCCCGGTTCCACGGGCACAATTACTACCATAGAGTATGAATCCGGGGTTATAAGAGACTTGCAAAAGGCGCTGGAGAAGATTGCTCCTTCAAACACTGATTATGAACATAACATGCGCTGGGGCGACGGGAACGGATTTTCCCATGTCCGGGCGGCTTTGATGAAACCGTCGCTCACCATCCCTCTGGTAAATGGAGAGCTTACTCTCGGCATATGGCAACAGATAGTCTTTATAGACTTTGACAACAGAGGAAGAAGCAGGACCGTTGTTATTCATGTTATGGGGGAATAATGAATAACCTCCGAATAGTCCTGTGCTGAGAAATACATGACCGGTCTGTTACTTCTTCATGAATCTCTCTTTTTCGCTAAATATACAGCCGCAGTAGTTTTGCCTGTACATATTCAGTTTTATTGACTCCTCTATACCTTCCTTCCATCCAATCCGGAAATCCCTGTAAAGAAAATCAATTCCGTATTGATCGGACAAATCCATGCATATGGTTTTTATGGCGTCATGTCTCTGATATTTGCTGTAGAGGAGCGTTGTTGTAACGGCATCAGCGCTTGTCTCCACGGCTTTTTGAAATGCCTTTTCGAGTCTTATTCTGTAACAGAAAAGACATCTGTCGTTTCCGTATTCAAGAGCCTTTCTTAAATAACCTTCAAGTTCATAGTCATCATCTATCGTCAAAGGTAAAAGCAAGATTTTTACGTAATGCTCAAGTGTTTTCAATCTTTTCTGGAATTCTGTATAGGGATGGATGTTGGGATTGTAAAAGTATCCATGTATGCTGATGCCTTCGTCCCTTAATTGCCTTAAAGGATAGATGCTGCATGGTGCGCAACACATATGGAGAAACACTTTTTTTTTCATCGCAATTTTTCTATTTTAGCATCTAAATCGGGTTTCATCCATAATGTTGAGCAGTTACTCAAGAACTACAGTGATAAAGGCAACTGGCTTAATTTATTTATAAAAAAGCCTCAGAGGCAATTCTCTGAGGCTTTTTTACTTTACCTTCTTAGATTCTAAGCCATTTTTTCTTTTATGGCTGCCCTTGCGGCTGCAAGTTTTGCCAGGGTTACCCGATAGGGCGAGCAACTGACATAATCAAGACCTATCCTGTGGCAGAATTCAACAGAATGAGATTCTCCGCCATGTTCTCCACAGATGCCGATTTTCAAATCCGCCTTTGTTTTTCTGCCGAGATTGGTGCCTATCTCCATGAGTTTACCCACGCCGTTCTCGTCTATTCTCTGGAACGGATCATAGGGATATATATCATTATCCACATAAAAGCGGAGGAATTTGGCCGCATCGTCCCTGCTCATACCGAGTGTTGTCTGGGTCAGGTCATTTGTGCCGAAGGAGAAGAATTCTGCTTCTTTCGCAATTTTATCGGCAGTTATTGCGGCTCTTGGTACCTCTATCATTGTTCCGACTTTGTAATCAATCTCAATGCCGTATTCCTTCATAACATCCCTTGCCTCATTGTCAACAATCTCCTTCTGGAGTGTTAATTCATTTACAGTTCCGACAAGGGGTATCATTACCTCAGGTTTAACATCGATCCCTTGTTTTTTTACTTCACATGCAGCCTCGAAAATTGCCCTTGCCTGCATCTTTGTGATTACAGGATAAACTATGCCGAGCCTGCACCCACGATGTCCGAGCATGGGATTTGATTCATGAAGGCTTTCAATCTTGGCAGTTAATGACTTAACGGAAATATTCATCTTTTCAGCAAGAGCTTTAATGTCTTTTTTATCATGAGGTAAAAACTCGTGAAGCGGCGGATCAAGCGTCCTTATTGTTACAGGCAATCCGTTCATTACCTTGAAAAGCCCGAAGAAATCCTTTTTCTGTATGGGGAGGAGTTTACTGAGGGCAGCATCCCTGCCGACTGCATCATTGGCGAGGATCATCTCGCGTACCGCATCGATCCTGTCCCCTTCAAAGAACATGTGTTCTGTTCTGCAAAGACCGATACCTTCCGCTCCGAAGGCAATGGCAATGGCTGCCTGTTCGGGCTCATCCGCATTGGTTCTTACCCCAAGTCTTCTCACTTCATCTGCCCATGACATTAACAAATCGAAATCCTTATATATTTTAGAATCCTCAGGTTTTAGTGTCTTCTCCACAAGCACTCTTAATACCTCTGAAGGTATTGTCTTTATCGCTCCGATAAAAACTTCTCCCGTTGATCCGTCTATTGAAATAAAATCGCCTTCTTTTATTATCTTGTTTTGTACTGTAATAGTCTTTTTTTTGTAATCAATTTCGAGTTCACCACAACCTGCGACACAGACCTTACCCATCTGACGTGCAACGAGTGCCGCGTGACTTGTCATACCGCCCCTTGCGGTGAGTATACCCTGTGCTGCATTCATTCCACGTATATCTTCCGGAGACGTCTCTATTCTTACGAGAATCACCTGTTCTTTGCGGGCAGCCCACTTTTCCGCATCTTCTGCGTTAAAGACAACCTTTCCTGTTGCGGCACCGGGGCCAGCGTTTAAACCTTTTACAATCATATTCCCGGATTTAATGGATTTTGCCTTCTCTTTCGGGTCAAAAAGGGGCCTCAATATCTGGCTTAACTGTTCCGGTTCCACCCTCATCAATGCCTCTTCTTTTGTTATCAGCTTCTCTTTCACCATGTCAACAGCTATTTTAAATGCTGCAAAGGCAGTCCTTTTCCCGTTCCTTGTCTGAAGCATCCAGAGTTTTTTATTCTGAATCGTAAATTCCACGTCCTGCATATCACGGTAATGTTTCTCAAGGATATCCCCGATCAGTATCAATTGCGCGTATATCTCAGGCATTACCTCTCTTAGGGTCTTCGCAGATTTATCAATCATAGGCTGATTTCTGTTTATAGGGATAGGTGTTCTGGTACCGGCAACCACATCTTCGCCCTGGGCATTGAGGAGGTATTCTCCATAGAAGTCATTTGCTCCTGTAGCCGGGCCTCTCGTAAAAGCAACGCCTGTACCGCAATCTGCCCCCATATTGCCGAATACCATGCACTGGACATTGACAGCCGTACCCCAGTCATCGGGGATATTATTCATCTCCCGGTAAGCAATGGCCCTTTCGTTATTCCAGGACTTGAATACTGCTCCTATTGCTCCCCATAATTGCTCAAGGGGATCCTCGGGGAAGGGGATGCCCACCTTCTTTTTGATAATAGCCTTAAAGTTTTTTACAAGATCTTTCAGGTCATCAACGGTCAATTCCACATCCAGTTTTATATTTTTTTCCTTTTTCTTTGTTTCAATGATTTCTTCGAAGGGATCAATTTCTTCTTTAGTATGTGGTTTAAGACCAAGCACTACATCGCCGTACATCTGCACAAACCTTCTGTAACAATCATAGGCAAACCGTGCGTTTTCTGTCAGCTCTGCAAGTCCTTTTAAAGTTTTTTCATTTAGGCCGAGGTTCAAAACAGTGTCCATCATACCCGGCATACTCACCCTTGCTCCTGATCTGACCGAGAAAAGGAGTGGATTCTTTGGATCGCCGAATTTCTTTCCCATCAGGTCTTCAATCTTCTTCAGGTTCTCCACTACCTGCTCTTTCAGGCCTTCGGGAAATGTCTCATTATGCTTGTAGAAGTAAACGCATGCTTCGGTAGTTATTGTAAAACCGGGAGGAACAGGTATCCCGAGATTTACCATCCCTGCAAGTCCTGCACCTTTTCCGCCTAAGAGGTTCTTTAAGTCATCACCGCCTTCCGATTCTTTTCCGCCAAAAAAATATACATATTTTTCCATAATAACCCCTTACTCAAAATGAATTTTTGAAAAATCACCAAACATTAGAAACATATCTTTTATCTTCTTTAACAGCGCCAGCCTGTTGTCTTTTACCGCCTCGTTTTTGTCCATTACAAAAACGTTTTCAAAATAACTGTCTATTGTTTCCTTAAAGCCGACGAGAATAGACAGGGCATCATCATATTTTCTTTCATGTACAAAATCAAAGAATCTCCCTTTGCTTGATTCATAGAGCTCAAAGAGCATCTGCTCCTGTGTTTCAGTTAAAAGAGAAGTCTCGATTTCACGGTCTTCAGTTAACAGCTTTGTAATGTTAAAGGCCCGTTTGAAACCCACCATAAGTTTTTTGAAATCTTCTATGGATTTCTGATTTTCAAGGGTAATAAGCCGTATATACCCGTCGTAGATATCCTTTGCCACAAAAGGGAGAACACTTTCAACAAATTGCTGGCTCCTCCCCTCTTCAATCATGGAAAATTTATATCGCGTTATTATAAAATCAATAAGTGATGTTTTTGTCTCCTCAAGGGAAATTCTTCCATTGATGGCTTCTCCGCTTGCGTAAGCAGTTTCTATCAGTTCTTCAAGCGGTATATGAAGCTTCTTATCAATTGCAATTTTAATGATGCCGAGAGTCTGTCTCCGCAAAGCATAGGGATCAAGATTACCGGTAGGTGTTATGCTTACCGAGAAAAAAGCCGTTAGCGAATCAATTTTATCGGCAATGCTGATAATCGCGCCGAGTATTGTTTCCGGTAAGCTGCTGTTGCCGCCTGAGGGCAGGTAATGCTCTTCTATTGCGCGAGCAACGTCTTCTGCTTCTCCCTGATGGCCTGCATATATCCTGCCCATAATACCCTGGAGTTCAGGAAACTCGCCTACCATATGGGTCAGAAGATCGGCCTTCATCATCATAACTGCCCGATCTGTCTTTTCCGTATCTGCAAATCCGAGAATTGCGGAAAGGGAACGGGCTATTTTTATTACCCTGTCGGTTTTCTGTTTTAAGGTTCCGATCTTTATATGAAATACGATTGAAGAAAGGCGTTCATAAAGGCTTGGCAACATTAACTTCCTGTCCTCTTCAAAAAAGAATTCAGCATCTGCAAGTCTTGCCCGCAAAACCTTTTCATTGCCCCGGATAACGTTTTTATCCTCCACAGGCACTGTATTTGCGAAAAAGATAAAATAGGGCATCAGCCTGCCTTCTCCGTCAAGGATTGGAATATACCTCTGGTGACTTTTCATTACATTTATTAGCACTTCTTTCGGAATACCAAGATATTTGGCGTCAAATTCACCCTTGAGCGGATACGGATATTCCGTAATATTCATGATCTCTTTTATAAGGTCATCGTCTCCTATGGCATGGCCATTAACCTCTTGTTCTATCCGCTTTATCCCTTGCAGGATTGTTTCCATCCTTTCCTCTTCGCTTAAGACTATTGAGTTCGCCTTCAACTTTTCCACATACTCGGACGGATGTGCGATTTCAACTCTGCCTGATGACAGGAATCTGTGACCGTATGTAAAATTTCCGCTTTTTACATCGGCAATACTAAAATCTATGGGGTCTTCATCTAAAAGGGCAAGTATCCATTGAATAGGCCGCGCAAATTCAAAACTTTCGCTGCCCCATCGCATTTTTTTTTGAAAAGGAATGCGAGGTATTATATCTCCAAAAAGTACTGGAAGTACCTCTTTTACCGATATCCCTTTCTCCATTTTTTCGACTGCAACAAACTCCGCATCATCCTTCACCGCCCTTGTTAATTTCTCAACAGCAACACCCTGAGATTTTGCAAAACCCTGGGCAGCTTTCGTGGGAGCGCCGGATTCATCAAAAGCTCTGTTCACAGGCGGACCGTATTTCACGGTAATACTGTCGCTTTGCTTTTCAGAAACATCAAAGACAAAAGCAGCCATCCTTCTGGGGGTTGCCTGTATCTTTATACTGCCAAAGGAAATTCTGGAGATATTCATACCGTCTTTTAAAAGGTTAAAAAATCCTTCTTTTGCCGGTTCGATAAACCGTGCAGGAATCTCTTCGGTACCGATTTCAAGCAGTAACGTTTTCAATTTAATAGACCTCTTTTGTTATTATTGTTATTTTACTCACAAGTTGCAAGCCCTAATTCTAACCTGAAATATAAACTATTTTTTTAAAAGCGGAAACCCCATTTCCTCTCGCTTCTTTACATAAAGCTCCGCGCACATCTTTGCGAGGTTTCTTACCCTTCCTATATAGTTTGCCCGCTCAGTGACGCTTATAGCGCCCCTTGCATCGAGTAGGTTGAATATATGTGAGCATTTAAGACAAAAATCGTAGGCGGGAAAAATGAGTCCCCGGCCTTTGACAAGCCTTTCCCCTTCCCGTTCATAGTTATCGAAAAAACCTTTCAGTATAATCGGATCAGATTCTTCGAAATTGAAAATAGAGAACTCCTTTTCCGGTTCAAGGAAAACGTCGCCATAAAGGATATCCTGATTCCACTTAACATCGTATACATTATCTATATCCTGGAGATACATAGCTATTCTTTCAATGCCGTAAGTGATCTCCACAGTAATCGGTGCAAGGTTGATTCCGCCTACCTGCTGAAAATAGGTAAACTGAGTAATTTCCATCCCGTCAAGCCATACTTCCCATCCAAGACCCCATGCGCCAAGGGTGGGTGATTCCCAGTCGTCCTCAACAAAACGTATATCATGGTAGGACGTGTCAATGCCAAAACTTTTCAGACTGTCAATATACATATTCTGAATGTCCTTCGGGGAAGGTTTCATGACGACCTGAAATTGATAGTAGTGCTGAAGTCTGTTTGGATTCTCACCATACCTGCCGTCTGTCGGTCTCCGTGAAGGCTGAACATATGCAGCGTTCCATGGCTCAGGGCCAAGTGATCTTAAGAATGTGGCCGGGTGAAATGTGCCTGCTCCAACTTCCATATCATAGGGCTGCTGGATTATACACCCTTTTTCAGCCCAGAATTTCTGTAATGCTAATATGAGTTCTTGAAAATACATGCGTTGATTTATAACATATAATAAAAATCATTGCTATTAAATTTGCCTCTCCAAGCTTAAAAAATGGGGTTCTTTCTTGCTTAAGTTGCAATGCAGTCCCTAATCTTGGATTTAATAATTAACAATATTAATTTATTTTTAGCCAAAAGTAGTCGATGTCTTTGTGCACCAGAAATGGCCAACATCTCCCCGGAGTTTTTTTATTATTCGGAATGAAAACACCCGAAAATTTTCTAACACTGTGTTAGAAAATCCATAATCAGCCCTCAAAACCAATGCTGGCAACGCTTTATGTATTATGCATCGTAAGTGTAGTACGGAATACCCCCCCTCTAAAGCTTATATCTTTTCTTTATATCAGACCTGTTCTGTTATATCCGTAAAATTGTGTATTTTTATAATCTCTGGAGCAATTCCGGTCCTATATATCATCAAAAGATGATATAAATACCAACTGTTGCCATGGTAAGGGTACGCAGTAAAGAACCAACAGATTACGTGCGGTAGAAATCAGAGGTGTGAATTTAAGTATCAATCTTAAACGATAATCGTTTTATCTTCCTGCTATTAGAACCAGAATAGCGATAGAGTCTCCATCCTGTACCGGATACAACAATTCCTGTGGAAATGTGCTTTGTCCATTAACAAGTATTTCCACATAGTATTTTAATTTATCTGCTGATGCAAATATTTTTTCTCTTATGTCAGGATAGTGCTCTATTATGCATTCCATGCATTCTCCAACTGTGTTCCCCTCAACATCCAGGCTGGTTTCTACACCATTGCTTAATACAGGGTGAAGCATTACGTTAATACCCATATATTGTCTCCTATTCAGATTTATTTACTTATATATTAACATGTATATCAACCTGTTTTCAAATCCGGCAAAAAACTTGAGGTAACAAAGTACCGGTATAAAATATTAAAAGGGCCGATAGGGGAAAGATTAAGAGAACTCTTACGTCAGGGATGCGAAGCGAGAGGAATGCATATAATACGCGGGAGCATCAGTAAAGATCATGTAAATATGCTTCTCTCATGCCCTCCTGCGCTGCACCTTGCCATAAGCAGACAGGCTGACCATGGAGGTATGGGAGAAAAATCCAATGCTTAGCTTCTTAAGTAAAAACCCTCCAGTCCTTTCGAGCTGGAGGGTTTTTTATTGATCAACAGATTTTGCTTAGCCTTCGTACTGTATTGTTGCACCAAGCTTCTTTGCTTCTGAAATCTTGAATGCAGCGTCTCTCTTTTTGGACAGACTTTCTTTCCTGACATCAACAAAATCGACTGCCTTCATGTCGCAGAATCTGACGCACTGCGGATCGCCGTCACAAAGATCGCATTTAAAAACTTTTTTCATCATGGGATTAAAGTTCATTGCGCCAAAGGGGCATACAGCCACACAGGAACGGCAGCCAATACACATATCGTTGTCAACAGACACTAAGCCCTGTGCGTCATCCCTTGTAATTGCCTTAACAGGACATACGTTCATGCAGGGTGCATCTACACACTGTTTGCATGACATGGGAATATAAAGCCCTTCCCATTCCCATTTTTCTACTTTTATCCTTGCCTTACTCGGATTTGCTACATTTTCGTGATATACTGAGCATACGAGTTCGCATCTTCTGCAACCCGTGCATTTTTCATGATTTATCATGAGCACTTTTGCTTCCATTTAGTTTCCTCCTTTATGTTCTATCACCTAACTATATACGTAACGGTTCTTTATCGAGATTTTCAAGTCCGTACTTCTTCAGTGATTCCGGTGTAGGTACGCCATTCTCATCAAGACCTTTATATTTATAGAACAGTGCCCTCATTTCCAGAAACTTTGGTTTGTCAATTTTTTTGCCGATAACATCCGGTGCGCCACGCTTACAACCCTCAGTAAAGTAACGTTCCGCCAGAATTTCGCCTTTGAAGGGATCATCTTTCTTCATGCCTTCCCTGATGTTGAAGAGTCTCTCAACCATATTGGCTCTTTCCGCTACTTCCCATATTTCCGTCGGTGTCATGTCAAGCCCCACATTGTAATGCAGAACCTTTGCCCAGTCTTCAAAGTTGGGCAATGTTGCGCCGAGGAATGTTGTATGATACTTGCATATGCCAAGACAGTCAACGCCCATGTAGCAGTTCTCATGCCATGCTACCTGCCAGGGTTTTCCTATATATTCCGTGTGGTCTGAACTCAGAGGCCCATCATACGCAACGGGACTGCTGTATATTCTTCTCATAACATCCACTGGTAAGTGGTAGAGGTCGATAGCCGGCCGGCTCCTTAAGTGGTCGGAGCCTCTTGAGGCAAGTGCGAGGTTCAATGCAAGAGCCGGTGTCGCTCTTTCATCGGAGTGTAGGTTCTGCATACCCTTCATGTGAATGAGTAATTTAAATGAATCTTTGCCGATCGTCTCAGATGCCCTTATGCCACCCTCAGCTAAGACATTGCCAAGCCAGGTGTCTCTCTTACATATATGGTGAATCATTGCAATAACTGCATCATCATTTCCGAATCTCAAATCAAGACCATCGGTCTCTTTGGTTGTAAGTATACCTTTTCCATAGAGTTCCATTGCCCAGGAAATAGTGCTTCCGATCTCAAGGTTATCCACACCATACTGATCGGCAAGGTGGTTTCCCATGAGCAGAGTATCAAGATTTGGGCATCCCGGCTCGCTGTTGAAAGCGCCCTGAGATGTATATTCCGGACCTTCATCATATTTGCCGACTAATCCGTATTTGCGTGCAAGTGGTGTGTCTGGAATTTTATATTTTGCGCGGCAGTGTACCTGACAGCCGAAACATGCTGACATGTTGTATTCGCTGCCCATACTTTCTTTTGACCATTCATCGATTTCTTCAGGCTCTATCGCATCAGCGTTAAGAAGCTGATTAAACTGGAAGTTGTTTGTTCTTATGCCGCCCCAGGAGTTTGTTGCACCCCAGATAAAAGGTGTTCCCAGGACACCCATAGTCTGGTTTACTTTTGCGCTGGTAATCTGCTCAATAAATCTCTTGTCGAATTCCATGGCTTCTCTCGGATAGGCAATCTTAATGTCCATGGTTCCGCGTGCTGCAATCATTTTCAGGTTCTTGGAACCCATTGTACATCCGCCGCCGCCCCTTCCGTTGGCGTTCTTTATGCCTGACATAACATTGGCATATCTTACCAGATTCTCACCGGCAGGACCACAGACTGCGCATTTCACATCAGGGTCTCCCAGCTCCTCTCTTACTGCCCACTGTGCCTCAGTGACTGATTTTCCCCAGAGGTTTTTTGCATCCTTTATTTCCACTTCGCCATCATGAACAAATATATATACGGGCTTTTCAGCTTTGCCTATTACGACAATGTGGTCAAAACCTGCATACCTGAGTTCGGGGGCAAAGAAACCACCAAAGTTCCCGCTTCCCAGAAGGCCTGTAAGGGGATTTTTCGTCATAACATCTGTTCTGGCAGATGCTGATGCAAGCATACCACCGAGAATACCGGCGCTGAAAATAACTGCGTTATCCGGTCCCAAAGGATCGCAACCCGGTTTTGAATAATTGTAAAGCAAATATGCTGCAAGCCCTCTGCCGCCAAGAAACTGTTTCCTGACTGCTAAAGGAATAGCTTTTATGTCGATCTTACCTGTTGTAAGATCGACTATTGCAACTTTTCTATCTAGAGACATATTATTTTACCTCCTTCTTTGCTGGTTCTTCCTTCTTTACTTGTTCTGCTGCCAGCTGGTCCAATCTCTCGTTGGCCAGTCTCTGGCTTGTTTCCCATACAGGGCCTTTTACACGGGGGAGACCGGCGTTGATCCAGAAAATACGCCATTCGGAACCACACCTCGGACATTTTGCCTGTGTCTGTCCCGGTGCAGGAGTAATTCTGCCTGCGCAACTCGGATTCATGCACCTGACCTGGCCATAGCTTCTCGTACTTCTCAGACTTTCTGCAGTTGATAATTTTTCATCTGCCATCTTAATCCTCCTTTCCAAAAATGTTTTATTGAAACTAACAGCTTTATATCTCTCAATTGTTATTTATTAAGATTAAGCTGCTTTGCGGGCATCACCTTTTACATATGCATCATTCAAAAGAACGAGGGGATGAATTATACGTATTCCTGTTCCTGAAGTAATTTGCAGTCCACAACCGCCGCATTCCGTTACTGCCGCATCCACGTTGGCCGACTTTACTTCATCCCACAATTTCTGCGCTATTTCCACAGAACGATCATGGTTTATTATTTTCATACCATAGGAACCGCCCATGCCGCAGCAGTTTGTGTTAACCTTAACAACTTCCAGGCCGGGAATAAGCTTGAGAAGGGATACGGGTCCTTCAGTAATATTCTGCACTCTTAAATGACAAGGGTTATGGTAAAAAATTCTCATGGGCATTTCATGAAAATTGGTATTGAGTCTTCCTTCCTGATACAACTTATAAAGATACTCTCCTGCATCATAAATGCGTTCCGAGATAAAACGGGCATCTTCGCTGTCAAAAAAAGGCAGACCTTCTCTCTTTAGCATCATGTTACAGCTTGGGCAGTTGGTTAAAATATCGTAACCAGGTGCAGCAGCCTGAGCAAGCATACGGGCATTATAATCGAAATTCTTCTTTGCTCCTGCGGGGTTGCCGTTTGCCATCATAGGCATCCCGCAACATTTCTGCTCGGGAACAATCATTTCAATGTTGTTTATCTTCAGAATAGAAAGAAGAGCTTTTCCCACATCAGGGTTATAGTAGTTTGTGAAGCAACCGTGGTAATATACTACTTTATCACTCATGAGAACCTCCCTTTTTAAACCAGTCGCTGAAAGTCTCTTTATGGAATGTAGGTAGGCTGGAATCCTTATGAACACCTGTAAAGATTTGCGTCAACAACTTTACGATATATAATTTTACCATCCAGTTTGACAAAGGAGCAGCCATGCCCCCAAGTTTTGCAAGCAGTTCAGGATCATCGAGCATTTTTTTCTTCAGACTCCGACCATCTTCCTCATAATGCTCAAACTGAGCCTTCCATATTAATGTTGGAATATCAATATCTACAGGACACTCAACCTGGCAGCGACCGCAATGAAGACATACTTCATGAGGAGGGAGCCACCCCTGGAGAGCGCCGAGAAGATAGTTCTTCGGGCTGTATACCATGTTATTCTTAAGAAAAATATGCTGTCCTACAGGGCACTGACGGGCACAGGCTCTGCAATCTATACACAAAAAAAGTTCATGATAATCATTAGTTAAAAGCTTACTGCGTCCATTGTCATATATTATTACATGAAGTTCCTGGCCATTGTCACCGGTAATATCCGGGAGGCTTTCGAAATCATAATTCTCAATATCATGAGGTATGAGGTCAAGCAAAATACTTTCCAGACCATATATACCCATTGATTTGGTATGGAGAAGGGCGTCCTCTTTATCTTTTAAGATTTTTTCAATTCCTACCACAAGGATAATCTTATTTGCCTGCTGCAAATCTTTGGTTATATTAGACATATGCTGTAAAAAATATACTGTGCCATCTTCTGCGGATATTGCGTTTACTCCCATAACAGCCACGTAATCTTTTGTCCCGGATGAAGACAGTTTTGTTATGCTGTGACGTTTATCGAAGGATTCAACAAGACCCCTTCCGTGCATGCCGGGGAGAGACCAGTAATCTTCAACCTTTTTTTGAAACTTTCCTTCTTCAAAATTCTTAAACTCTCCGTAATATCTCAGATATGTCTTAAAACCGGCATCCTGAAGTCCCGGTCTCAATTCATTTACTACTACATTTGATTTATTTATTGATACGAGATTTGTATTGCCTGCGATCTCTTTAATTTGCTGAACTGCTTCTTTTGCGTCCTTTGCAAAAACAGTTTTAACGCCATCATATGTATTAAGAGTTTTTTTCAGTTGTTCAATCAGGCCGGCATTATTGTTTTTCACATGCTCCCTGATCTCTTTTAGACGTTCTTTTACGGATTCGCCTTCAACCCTCTTGTCTTTTCTTACAAATATGCTTGCTGCCCGATGTTTGCTCTGCTCGGCTGAGGGTTCGACAACCATTAAACCTGGAATATTTGCCATTATTTTTACCCTCCCTTTAGATAAGGACTTATAGTGCTACCATATGCCGAGGATATGGTTTTGATAAATATTTCACAAACATACATATTAATAAAAGTAAAAGGATTCGTGTTCTCATGGTTTTTGCATTTGAAATTCTGTATGCAATCTTTATTTTTGTTAAATCGTTCAATATCATAAACTGATATTTTTTATAATATATCGAATTTTATGTCAAGTAATATTTATAATTATTAATAATAAATAGCTTTTTACGCAGTTTGTCTTAAAAAAAACTTCTTGACAACATTGCCCTTCACGGGTTAATATCGTTCAATATAATGAACGTATTTACAAAGAATTTAATATTACTTTATAATTTTTCAGGACAATGAACGACTACAGCGCACCTATTATAAAAAAAGCAATAGATATTGTTGTGTTAATCGGAAAAGAGAATCGGCCGCTCGGTGTCTCTGAAATTTCTAAAACTCTTGCTTATAGTAAAAGCACAACGCATGGAGTGTTAAAGGCGCTCAGTGAAGTAGGTTTTTTATTTAAGGATTCTGAAACAAAGAAATACTCAATCGGAAAGAAGTTACTGAGACTTTCAAAAATTATTTATAAAAACCAGGATATTCTTTTTATCATAAGACCATTTTTAGAAAACCTTGCCGAATTGATAGATGAAACAGTTTTCTTCGGGGTAAATGAAAACGATGCATTAAAAATACTCATCGTTGTCGAGGCTAAAAAAAGTCTTAAACTGTCCGCCCCTGTAGGGACAAAGATGCCTTTAACTGCCGGAGCTGCGGGAAAAGTATTTTTTTCTACTTTGAAAAATGATGAGATAATTTCGATTTTAAATGAAAAAGGCCTGCCGAAATACACTGAGAACTCTATCACAGATTTGGATGATTTTATCAAGGAAATCGAGAAGACAAGGCAATTGGGATACGGCGTTGATCTTGAGGAATATTTGAAAGGTGTAAGGGCTGTGGCAAGTCTTATCTGTCAGGATAATCATCCCTTGGGGGCTATCTGGATTGTAGGTTTTTCAAATTCAATAATTGATGAAAAAATACAGATTATTATAAAGCACTTAAAAAATACTGCTGATCGGATAAATAAAAGAATTTCCTTTAGTCAGCAATTAGATGAAGACAAGAAGGCAAGAGAACCATGATTCTGATTACCCACCACACAGGTGAGCCTCACGGTATCCTGGGCGCTCAGACTGCAAGCACATATCTGACGGAATATTTACATATACCTTCAATTGTCGTAGGCGTTGAGCGGCATTTTTCTAAAGAACTTCTGTTGAAATTTCTTGATGATTATTATGAAGGTAAAGAAAAAATCATAGGATTTTCCCATCTTTGCGGGAGAAAAGATCTGGTGGACTTAATCGGCGCTATTAAAGAAAGAGGTTTTTTTACGATACTTGGCGGTCCCCAGGCTAAAGAAGATTATTATGGAGAGCCTGATTCAGGGAACAGTAAAACAAGATTCAGAGGGCTGAATAGTGTTATAGACCTTGCAGTCCAGGGTCCCGTTGATTACCTGAAAGAAGATGATTTTCGTTCAAAAACCGGCTGTCTTATTTACCCCTGGACAAGAGACATCATCATTAAAACGGATTGGGAAAATACGTATATCTTTTCAGATGCGCTGAAAAGGCTTGAAATTAAAACAGCTCAGGTATTGAACTCAATAGGCTGCCCATATGCAAAAATGAAAAACACTGTAAAACTACCGTTACCGGATACCATCAAAGAAAGATCGTTATTTATTGACATTGAATCCTGCGGTTGTATTTTTTGCGATGTATCAAGGGACAAGGGTTTTCACGGGCATATCGACAGAGAGTTGGTATTAGCTCAAATAAAGGCATTGCCGGAAGAAAACGAAAGAAAGATCCCCTTTGAAATTATAGACGAATACCCCATAAGTTCTTTGAAATGGATATTTGAAAATACTGCACGGGAAGGCATCGAGCTTTCTCAAATTGATCTCGTGTGCAGGGCTGATGATATAATAAAACATGCTGATCTGCTTAGCGAAGTATTGATGAACGCACAGGAAAGGCAGGTAACAATCATGTTTTCATCCATAGGTTTCGAATCTTTCAATGATAAAATTCTCACTTTCCTCAATAAAGGGATAACTGTCAGGGATATTATAAAGTGCGTCGGGATTCTGCGGCAATTAAAAGACAGATTTGGCAGTTCAATGCTTTACAGGAGTGATGAAGGCGCGAATCACGGTTTTATCCATCCCACTCCATGGGATGATGACGAGACAATGTCTGAAAATAATATGAACATTTTAATGCACCGCCTTTTTGATGATATATTGCCACCCCACAGTGTACCTTTGATAATTCACCATGCCTCCTACCTTGGTGACTGGATAAGACATATTGAATCCGAGTTAAATGTGGAATTTAAAAGGGACGGCACCTGGATTGAATGGTGGAGCCCCCCGGTATCTACTGCCCCATAGTATTTACAAAAATTATTATTCATACCTCGCAACAGCACATTATTTTATTCGTCATAGTTTTGCAAAAATAAAATCTTTATAATTTTTGTCAGGGAGTAAATCTGCGGGGTGTCTTTTATTTAAAAAGATCCCCTCCCCAAATTGCCCTCTACTTTTTTACGGGGGGGAGTAGGTAGAGGGCGGTGGTAGGATCATGGGGAGGGGTTGATTTGTTCATATATCGTTTTTCCTTCCATTTCTCGGAAATAATATTTCCAGTACAGGGAGAAGCTCTGTCTGCAACATTCTTTTGGGTACGTATGCATCCGCACCGGCTGCTTCAGCATCTTTTCTGTGTACCTCATCTTCGTGTATTGTCAGCATTACAACTCTTGAATCAACACAGAAAGATTTTATCTGGCGCGCTGCTTCAATTCCGCTCATAAGCGGTAGCCCGATATCCATGATAATTATATCAGGTAAAAATATTTTTGCAATAGAAACTGCTTCTTCACCGTTTCCCGCTTCTTTAATCAGAATGTGCGGGAACTCTGATTCCAGCCAGTTTCTTAAAGACTTACGTACAGCTTCATGATCTTCAACAATCAATATTGTTTCTAACATAACTTTCTGCTTTCATATTTATCACAGTATTTCCTCAGATTGTCTGTCAGGAAAGTTTGACATTTGTTGTCAGGAAAGTTTGACAAACTTTAAAGCAAGGTCAGGCCGTGCAGAATTGCAAATTTTACAAGACTTGGGAGGTCATAAATGCCCAGTTTATGCATTAGACGACTCCGATAAGTTTCAATGGTTTTTGGAGAAACAAAAAGGATGGAGGCAATCTCCGCATTTGTTTTCCCTTCGGTAAGTAATTGCAGTATTTCTCTCTCGCGTTGACTCAGGCGTGCAAGAGGGCTGTTTGATTCGTCTGACTGGCGATTTTTTATGTACTCATCTATTACTATACCTGATATTTTTTCGCTTATATACCGCTTGCCCATATAGACGGAACGGGTTGCATCAACTACTTCCGAGCCTGCTGATTCTTTCAGAATATAGCCTGACGCTCCTGCATGAAGGCCCTGAAATATATGCTCCGGAGTGGAATACATTGAAAGAATAACTATTTTTGTAGATGGACAAACTTCACGAATTTTTCTCGTTGCTTCAATTCCATTCAATTCCGGCATAAAAATGTCCATAATCACCACATGAGGACTGAGTTTTGCAATTTTACGTATTGCATCACGTCCGTTTGCAGCATCACCAATTACTTTTATATCAGGCTGTGTTTCGAGAAGCAGTTTCAGACCGTCACGAACAACAGAATGGTCATCAACAAGGAAGACGGTAATATTCACCTTATTATCTCAATTACTACTGTTGTTCCTTTGCCGGGAACAGATTCGATGCGCAATTGTCCACCTATCGTTTCAGCACGCTCTGTCATAATCATTAACCCCCAACCGCTGGAGGTATTTCTCCTGCCAGACGCTATGAGTCGATGACAGTCAAATCCGATCCCGTTATCATCTATTGTAAGCTTTACCATCCTGTTTCTCTCTTCTATTGTGACCCCTATTTTTGTCGCTTTAGCATGTTTTGCCGTGTTGGTCAGCGCTTCCTGAAAGATATGAAACATTGCCTGCTCGATGCGTCCTTCCAATCTGGGCTCCGGCTCCGATCCATGAACAGCTACCTGTATGCCCGTTCTTCCGGCATACAGGTCCCCATACCACTTCAGCGCCACAACGATGCCGTAATCATCGAGCACAGGTGTTCTGAGCTCCGCCATTAAGTCGCGTACGCTCTCAGCCGTTTGACCAACAAGCGCTATTGAATCATCTATATGAGATGCTACCGTTTCCTTTGCTTCATTGGAAAGCTTCGATTTTATTATATTCAGGTTTATTCCTATTGCAGTAAGATTCTGTCCCAATTTATCATGCAGTTCCTGCGCAAGTCTTTGTTTTTTATCTTCCTCGGTTTCTGCCAGCTTTGCAGCAAGAGACTTAAGCCTTTTCTGTGATTTTATTAACTGTTTTTCCGCCTGTTTTCGTACTGTAATGTCTTCCACGATGCCTTCATAATAAAGCACTTTACCATCTGCATCGCGAATAGCGCAGACATTCATAGATACCCATATTTTTTTCTTATCCTTTCTGTAGAGTTGTATCTCAAGGCCTTGTGCAACACCATGCTCTTCAGCCTGTTTTTTCCATCTTTTCCGGTCATCAGGATTCGGATAAAGCTTTACGCTGACATCAGCGATATCCTTTATCATATCTTCCGGGCTCTCGTAGGCATGTATCTTTGCCAATGCCGGGTTGACATTCAATAAACGTCCTTCAGGCGTGCTTTGAAAAATACCTACCATTGCATTCTCGTAGATATTCCGGTATTTTTCTTCTGCCTCTTTTAATGCCCTCTCATATTTTGTCCGTTTGGTAATATCCCTAAAGATACCCTGAACTATTATCTTATCTGCGAATTTGATTACACTTCCTGTTATATCTACCGGGACTCTGTCCCCATTTTTTCTCAATATCATGCCATTATTGAATAACCCTGATCCCTGTCGAACTATTTCCTTGAAGCCCTTAACGGTCCTTTGGACCTCTTCTTTTGGGTGTATATGGCCGATATGCAAACCTAAAAGTTCATTCTTTAAATAGCCGGTAAGTTTCTCTGCCTGTTTATTTACTTCAAGTATATTGCCATATATATCAACAAGGACTATTGCATCGCCTGCGCTTTCTATTAGTGCACGATATTTTTCTTCCGATTCCATCAATAATCTCTCGATCTTCTTGCGCTCGTTGATGTTGTTCATAATGCAATGGGTTTGGTGGAAGTTGCCTTCTTTGTCGTACCCTATCTTTCCATCAAATGATACGATTACTATCGAACTGTCTTTCTTTATCATTTCAAATTCTGCACCATGTATCTCACCTGATTCTTTAAAAAGGTTAAAACTCTTAATAAACCTTGCAGTATATTCCGGTGTAAGAAAATCGCCAAACCAACGTCCCAGGGCTTCTTCACGTGAATACCCCAATATCTTGAGCCATTCCTGGTTAATGTCAACGATACAACCTTCTGCATTCAACGACTGATACCCCAGGGGGATCTGTTCAACAAGAAGCCTGAGACTTTTTTCACCATTATAGAAAAAATCAATATTTTTATTATCTTGTTTTTTGGGCTGATCTTTATTTTTCATAACATGCGCTGTCTGCAATATCTCCAATTTTTCTTGCAAATACAAGGTAGCCGGTATGGGCAACCATCCTGTCAACAGGCCTGACTCTCTCGGCAACAGTTTTGTATCTCCGCAGCATAATTTCCAGCACTTCAATGTCACTGAAACGATTTCCCAATTCCTTTAAGACGTCCGATATCTGATTTGCAGTCGGCACTATCATTCCGAGCAACCCGCTGCCTTTTAACAGCTCACTTGCTTTATCAAAACACATCCAGGGCTCTCTTACATCAATGAATGCAGCATCAAAACCGCCGTCTCCATATTCCATTACATCACCTAAATTCAGCTTCGCATTATCCCATTTGGCAAAGTGTTCAATGTTCTTTTTCGCATTCTTGTAATGCCTTTCTTCTTTTTCAAAGGAAACAATCGATCCCCCCGGTCCGATAACACACGAAAAAATAAATGTCAGGGCGCCGCTGCCGGTGCCGATTTCCAACATTTTTGAGCCGTGCATCAGTCCCAGTCTGAAGCAGATAAAGGCCGCATCCTTGGGAAAAACTATCTGAGTCTCCCTTTTTATACCGTACATTACGATATCTTCCATCGTAGGATCGTAAAGTTCATATTGACCATATCGTATTCCGAAGGGCATGCCTGTAAGATCGGCAAAATTTATTATCCCGCCTTTTCCATGGAATGATTTATCTCTTTGCACTTTTTTCAAGTATCTTTTATCTTTATATATAATCAGAATTAAATCATTTTCAGATATTGTTTTCATAATTCACCCGTTTTTCCCTTTATATGCATTAACTTGATAAAGACAACTGTTTTTACTGTTAATCTATAACAAACCATGTAACTTGTAAATAAAATTACATTTTTGTAATATATATGAGACCTTGGTAAGCCCTGTACCTGCCTTTTAAACGAATGAATCACTTCTTTTTCAAACATTTAAAGAGTTTATAATGCTGTCAGCTAAAAATGTAAACTCTGCACTGCGGACAAATTTAGCTTTAAAATATCCTACCCATTTGATATAAACATTTAGATAATAACATTTTTATAGATACGGTGAGGGAGGATAATTATGGATAAAATTGGAATAATAGGACTCGGCAACATGGGGGAAGCTATTGTAAAGACTCTTTTAAAGAGCGGCGCCAAAAAAGAATCCATTCTGTGTTTTGAGATAAAGGCGGAAAGGGCGAAGTTTATAGAAGACAGTTATAAAGTAAAAATCGCAGTAAGTGTCGAAGAGCTTGTAAAGAAGGCAGGATATATAATTCTGTCAATAAAACCACAGGATTCAGAAAACCTATTAAAAAGCATTGCCCCTCTCATTGATGATAAAAAAATCCTCATATCCATCATGGCCGGCATTACACTTTCCAATATATTGTCGGCTACAGGTAAACCTTTAAAAGTAATCAGGGTTATGCCCAATATCTGTGTAAAAGTGGGAGAAGGCGCAATAGGAATTGCTCCGGGACCTGATATAAAGAAGGAGGAAATGGAGGCAGTTAAAAACATTTTTTTACCGATGGGCAAAACAATAGAAGTGGGGGAAGAACTGATGGATGCCATTACCGCTCTTGGCGGAAGCGGACCTGCTTTTTTCCTTCTTTTTCTTGAAGCCATGATAGATGCAGGCGTTAAAATGGGTATTGCAAGGGATAAATCAAAAACCATATGCACCCAGGTTGTTAAGGGCACATTGATGATGCTGGAAGAGGAAGGTATCCATCCTACTCTGATGAAAGAGATGATAACATCTCCTGCCGGAACTACCATTTCCGGACTTGCAATTTTGGAAGAAAGCGCTTTTAAGGGAAATATAATGAAAGCTGTAGAAAGAGCAACAAACAGGGCAAAAGAGCTTTCACTATGATATTAAATGAATACGCCAGCAAAAGACAGCAGATGGTGGACTCACAAATTATAAAGAGAGGAATACAGGATGTCAGGATTATAAATGCTATGAAAAAAATCCCGAGGCACCTTTTTCTTGATGAAGCCCTGTATTCTCAGGCGTACGAAGATTATCCGTCACCAATAGGAGAAAAACAGACAATCTCCCAGCCTTATATCGTAGCTCTCATGACAGAATTACTTCAATTAAAAGGCAATGAAAAGATCCTTGAAATAGGTACAGGGTCTGGATATCAAACAGCCGTACTTGCGGAACTTGCTGATCAGGTATTTTCAATCGAAAGAATCCCGACATTGGCAAAAAGGGCAAGAAAACTTCTCGATGAGCTAAAATATACAAACATAGTAATAACTATAGACGATGGTACGCTGGGATGGAAAGAATACAGTCCTTATGACGGGATTATTGTCACTGCTGCGGCGCCTTATGCTCCAACAGCCCTTCTTGAACAATTGAAAACCGGTTGTAAGCTTGTTATCCCCATAGGCGAGGAATTTGTACAGGATTTATTAGTTTATACAAAAGAAGACAAAGACGAATACAGTAAGGAAAATTATGGGGGATGCAGGTTTGTGAAACTCATAGGGAATCAGGGTTGGAAAAGTTGATAGAAGAAAAACCAAAGACAAAGCCCTCAGAATACGAGGAATTTCAGGTTGAGAAGCTCTACATGAAAGAGTTGAGGAAGCTTCCGGTTATGTCGGCATCTGAGGAAATAACATATGCAGAACAAATGTTAAAAGGAGACCAGGAAGCAAAAAAAAGGCTTATAGAGGCAAATCTAAGGCTTGTCGTAAAGATATCAAGAAGATATACAAACCAGGGATTATCAAGCCTTGATCTTATTGAGGAAGGAAACATCGGCTTGATAAGGGCTGTAGAAAAGTTTGATCTGTTAAGAAAATGCAGGTTTTCCACATACGCAACCTGGTGGATAAAACAATCAATTGAGCGTGCAATAGCTAATTTTTCAAGGACCATTCGCCTGCCGATACATATTTCCTCAAGGATTTATAAAATATCAAAGATAGTAAACAATTACATGGACAAAGAGGGAAGAGAACCGGCACCTGAAGACATTGCGCGGGAAACAGGCCTTTCCATTGATTTTGTAAACAATCTTTTCTCCATGATAATAAAAACATACTCATTAGAAACTATCATAGATGAAGACGGCAAACTTACGCTTGAAGATGTTTTGCCGGATGTTTCATGCGAAGAGCCTTTAGCAGCCCTTGAGCAGGTGAAAAGAGTGGAAGAGGTTGCTTCCTGGGTTGATGGATTAAATAATGATGAAAAAAAGGTAATTATATTGAGGTACGGCCTTGACGGCGAGGAACTCCAGACCCTCGAATCCATCGGCAAGGTCTTTGGTGTTACAAGGGAAAGAATCAGGCAGATAGAACAAAAAGCATTAAATAAACTGCGCAAAACCGCTAAGAGAAAAAATATTGAAAGAGAAAACATCTGACCAGGGAGCTTCGGATCATCCTACAACCGACATAATAAAAAAAGGTTCAATAATTACAATAATCACACTAATAAGCAGACCCTTAGGTTATGTAAGGGAGGCAATCCAGGCATACCTTTTTGGCGCGACACTGTTAGTTGACGCATTTGTTGTTGCCTTTAACTTTCCGGAATTAGTTCAAACCCTTTTCTTTTCAGGCGCAACAAGCGCCTTTCTTATACCTGTATGCACAAAATATATGAAAAATGATAAAGAATACTCTGATATATATTCAACATTTATAAACCTTACTCTGATTATCACATTTTTTTTATCAATAGTATTCTTTATTTTCAGCAACCAAATCATCCAATTAATAGCGCCGGGATTCAGCCCTGAATCAAAAAAGATTACAGGAGTCCTTTTTATAATTATGATACCCGTTATAACTCTTCATGCAATCCTGTCGGTTATTAAGGCGTTCCTCAACGCAAAGGAACATTTTGCAGGGCCGGAAATGTCGGGAATATTGTGGAACATTATTTTTATACTTACCGCAATACTCCTCAGTAAAAAATTCGGCATATACAGTCTTGCCATAGGAGTTACCCTCGGTTCTATCTCCCAGATTATTGTGCAGTTACCGTATTTAAAAAAATTCAACATCAGGTACAGCATCGTGCTTTCCCTGAACCACCCATCTGTTACAGAAGCAAAGAGGCTTTTTACTGGAGCCCTTATTGCCACATCAATTGTTCCTATCAACAGCTTTGTAGGAAGGATTATAGCTTCTTACCTTCCGCAGGGCGAGGTAGCTTCCCTGGCTTATGCCTTCAGGATATTCATCCTCCCCTTCAGCCTTTTCGCTGTCCCGGTATACACAGTAATGTTTTCAAAGATTTCAAAACTTTACCATGAAAAAGATATGAAAGACATCTATTCGCACATTGACAGCTCCTTTATCCTTCTATGCATAACCCTTATCCCTTCAACAATACTGCTGTGCTCCACGGGAGATTCAATCATAAAGATACTTTATGAACGCGGTGCTTTTACCTCAAAGGAAACATTCACTACCAACAGGGCGCTTTTCGGTTATGGGATAGGGATTCTCTTCTATGCGCTTTCTCTTTCCCTCGCAAGGGTATTTAATGCCCTGCATAATATGAAAACACCGGCAGTTATAGGCATCACATCAATTGTTATCAACGCAATTCTTGCTTTCTTTTTAATGAAAAAGTTTAACAATCTCGGTATTTCTCTTGCTACATCAATTGTTTCGCTTTACAATTTTTCAATGCTCTATATTTTTTTAAGGAAAAAGATTAAATACAGAATGACGAGAAACACCATACATCAGATAACAAAATCTCTGCTGTCCGGCATCGTGCTGCTGTTATCGATCTATGCGGTGAGATACATCTGGCATGACAGGGCATGCTTGACATTATCCTTGAGTATAATGCTGACGATAGTCGTCTATTACATTTTTTTTAGAGATTATTATTTGATGCTTATTCATAGAAAAAGATAATAAATCAATATCAAATTTTATAATAATTTGATATAATTGCCTATATTTAATTATTTCGGGGGGCGATAATATAATGCTTGCTGATAGTGATTTAAAAAATAAAAATATCATAGCCGGAATCAAGAGCGTCTATCAAGACAACTACGGAGACGATAATACCGTAGCTTTAGAGATGGTGTTAAAAGATATGATTGACCTTTTTAAAGGCAAAAAAAAGGGTTTTCAAAAATGCGATGTTAAATATCATGACATATTTCATACATTACATACCGTACCTCCTTATGTGGAGATTATTGACGGCTGGAACAAGAGCGGTAATTCTCCTAAGATTTCAAAGGATTTTTTAGATCTGGGGATTGTTGCTGTTTTGTTGCATGATACCGGTTATATAAAAGCAGAAAAGGACAACATTGGCACAGGCGCAAAATATACCTTTACCCATATCCAGAGAAGCATTGATTTTGCAGATTATTATCTGCATCAGGCAGGCTTTGATCAACATAATATATTAAGGATCGAGAATGCAATCAGGTGCACCGGTGTTGGTTTTTCCCCTGAAGGCATTGATTTTGGCTCAGAGGAAGAGCGGATAATAGCATACACGCTGGGAACAGCTGATTTGCTGGGGCAGATGTCTTCACCGGATTATCCCGGGAAACTCCCTTTTTTATTCAAGGAGTTCGAGGAGGCATATCGTTTTGAAGGAATGGAAAAATTACTTGGAATGGGTATAAAAATATTTAAAAACGCCGATGAATTAATACAAGATACTCGATTTTTTTATGAAAAAGTAGCAATGAAACGCTTTTTAAGAATGGGTTCTATGCATACATACCTTACATACCATTTCGGAACATCAAACAACCCGTATCTTGATGCAATCGATGAGAATATCAATAAAATACGGACTCTCTTTCGATAATTTAAATGAATCAAATCATCGCATCATAAAACCCGTGTTTAGCCTACCCCTGGATGGAAGTTTGACAACCGTTCCATTGTTTTTTATACTACCCTGTAATTGTAATCAATAAAACATTATATCTCCTTTGAAGGAAAGGCATGTAGATGGAAAAACGTCTGAATAAACAATATCCTTCAGTATCAAAGGTTACCGGAATTGAGCACACTGTTATGGTTAAGGAGATATTTTCCACCATAACAAAGCGATATGATTTTTTGAACCACTTTCTCAGCATGAGGCGTGATGTTGCCTGGAGACGCTTTGCAGTAAATAAAATGCGATATTTCCGCAATTTCCGCTTTCTTGATGTGGCCTGCGGTACTGCCGATCTCGCTATTATGACAGCAAAGAAATTTCATGATGTGCGCGCAACGGGCGTAGATTTTGTCCAGACCATGCTCGATGCGGGTCAGGGCAAAATTCTCAGGAAGGGGCTCAGGCAGAATATCGGCTTAGCCGGCGCGGATGCTCTCAACCTTCCCTTTAAAGACAATATGTTCGATGTTGCAGCCATTGCTTTCGGAATACGGAATATTTCCGACAGGACAACAGCATTGAGAGAAATGATGCGCGTAATAACGCCCGGCGGGCAGGTAATGGTTCTTGAAATGACATTTATCAGGAACCGCTTATTTAAAAGACTTTACCGCCTGTATTTGAATCGTATATTACCCGGTATTGCAAGCCTGTTGTCTTTTAATCCTGCCGCCTATCTGTATCTTGCCGATTCGATCATGAATTTCCCTTCTCCGGAAATGTTTGCCGTCTTAATGGGAGAGACAGGGCTGACACAGATAAAGAAATATAAGCTTACATTCGGCATCACCTATCTTTATACAGGGATTAAACCGGGCAAAGATACATCATGAGAAGTAAAACACTGAAGGCCTGGATTTAAATAAGCAGTCCGCCCTTTTTTATTGAAATATCTGAAATCATGTGATATTTAATACATGCATTCAAATTAGCACGCCTTTCAATTGGAAGTAGGGTGCAGGCAAACCTGTCTATTACCAAGATGCGAAAAGCGGAAGTATAAACCAGGAGGATACATGTCTAATTTAACAATCAAACAGTTACTCGAAGCAGGCGTCCATTTCGGACATCAGACAAAAAGATGGAATCCGAAAATGAAGCCTTACATTTTCGGTGCAAGAAACGGCATATACATTATTGACCTTCAGCGGACATTGAAAATGTTCAAGGAAGCCTACAATTTCGCCAGAGAAGTTGCTTCCCGGAATGAATACATTCTTTTCGTGGGCACCAAAAAACAAGCCCAGGAAGGAATCAAGGAAGAGGCAAAAAGATGCGGCACTTATTATGTCAATTCCAGATGGCTCGGCGGAACAATGACAAATTTTCAGACCATGGAAAAAAGCCTTGAAAGACTAAGAAAATATGAGGAAATAAAAGGCAGTGATATTATCAAGGCCCTTTCCAAAAAAGAGGCAATAGGCATAGACAGGGAGATTGCAAAGCTTGAAAAAAATATAGGCGGTATAAAAGGTATGGACCGGCTGCCTGGCGCTGTTTATGTTGTAGACCCCAAAAAAGAGTACATTGCAGTAAAAGAGGCGAAGAAGCTTGGCATCCCGACTATCGGCATCGTTGATACAAACTGCGATCCCGATGATATAGATTATATTATACCTGGAAATGACGATGCAATCAGGGCTATCAAACTTATCACCATGAAAATCGCAGATGCGGTTCTCGAGGGAAAGGCGCTTTATGTAGAGGAGTTTCAGGGCAAAGATGAGGCAGGAGAAGAGCCAAAGCCTTTTATAGACGAAAGTATACTTGAAGAAAAATATGATGATGATCTTGAGGAAAATTAGTAAGGAGGAAGTTGATGGAAATATCGGCAGAACTTGTTAAAAAGTTGAGAGAAAAAACAGGCGTAGGCCTGATGGATTGCAAAGAGGCATTAAAACACACAGACGGCGACATGGAAAAGTCTGTTGAATATTTAAGGGAAAAAGGTCTTGCAAAACTTCAGAAACGTTCAGGCAGGGCCGCGTCAGAAGGTGTAATATCCTCCTACATACACGCAGGATCAAAAGTAGGTGTTATGGTAGAAGTGAACTCTGAAACAGACTTTGTTGCAAAAACAGATGAATTCCAGAATTTTGCAAGAGACGTGGCAATGCAGATTACGGCTGCTAATCCGGTTTATATAAAAAGGGAGGACATTCCCGAGGAAGTAAAGGAAAAGGAGAAAGCGCTGTACCGGAGGCAGGCTATCGAATCGGGCAAACCTGAAAAGATTCTTGATAAAATTGCTGAAGGAAAGATGGAAAAATATTATCAGGAGGTATGCCTCCTTGAGCAGACCTTTATCAAAAACCCTGATATGACGATAAAAGGGCTTCTTGAAGAACTTGTCGTAAAGCTGGGGGAGAATATTGTTGTCAGGAGGTTTGCGAGATTCCAGCTCGGTGAGACCGTCGAAGAATAATATGACCTATAGCAGAATTCTTTTAAAATTAAGCGGGGAAGTCCTTGCAGGTGGAGAGGGTTTTGGTATAGACCAGAATATAGTCAAAGAAATATGCCTCCAGATCAAGGATATTGCAGATCTTGGTATTGAGATTGCCATTGTAATAGGCGGCGGGAATATATACCGGGGAGGCAAGGCTGAAAAACAGGGTGTTGACAGGGTAACCGGGGATTACATGGGCATGATTGCAACTCTGATGAATGCCCTTGCACTTGAAGAAGCACTTGAAAAAATGCATATTCCCACACGAGTACAGAGCGCCCTGGAAATTAGAGGAATTGTAGAACCCTACGCACAAAAAAAGGCCTTGGAACATCTTGAAGAAGACAGAATTGTAATTTTCGCCTGCGGCACAGGAAACCCTTTTTTTACTACAGATACTGCCGCTGCCTTACGGGCTCTCGAAGTCGGAGCTCAGGTTATTTTTAAGGCTACAAGGGTGGATGGAGTATACGATAAAGATCCTGAAGTCTACAAGGATGCCTTGTTTTTTAGGGAAATTACCTATTCTGATGTGCTGAACAAAGGCTTGAAGGTAATGGATGCTACAGCCATAACCATTTGTATGGAGAACAATCTGCCTATCATTGTGTTCAACATAAAGAAAAAGGATAATATGAAGAAGGTGATTCTGGGAGAAAATATCGGAACAATTGTCAAGGGGGTACTATGAAAAGTGAGATTGCAAATGAGCTTGAAGAAAAACTGGATAAATCATTAGCCACATTCAAAAAAGACCTGTCTAAACTCAGAACGGGCGTAGCATCAGTCTCTCTTCTTGATGATATTCGGGTTAGCTACTATAATCAGCCTACACCTCTAAACCAGGTTGCTGCAATAGGCGTGCCTGACAGCAGAACCATTACGATACAGCCCTGGGAGGTATCTATTATTGGTGAAATCGAAAAGGCAATCCAGAAATCGGATATCGGAGTCAATCCTATGTCCGATGGTAAGATGATACGTCTCTCATTCCCTAAACTGACGGAAGAACGCAGGCGCGAATTAGTTAAGCTTGGCGGGAAGATGCTTGAGAGCACAAAGGTTGCCATAAGAAATGTCAGAAGAGATATGAATGAAAAACTAAAGAAGATGGAAAAAGATAAACTCCTGTCTCAGGATGATCTCCACAAGGATCAGGAGGATATTCAAAAAATTACAGATAAATATATCCAGATGGCAGAAAAGATTTATGCTGATAGAGAAAAAGAAATCCTGGAAATCTGATACTTTCAATGCAAAATATCGATAAAAGTAAACTCCCAACCCATGTAGCCATTATAATGGATGGAAACGGCAGGTGGGCAAAACTCCGCAACCTTCCGAGAGTGGAGGGACATCTCCAGGGCATGGAGTCTGTCAGAGACGTCATAACCGCAACGAGGAACCTCGATATCCCCTACCTGACGCTCTACGCCTTTTCCAAAGAGAATTGGACAAGATCCGCACAGGAAGTAAGCAGACTGCTTGAGATTCTGGGCATTTACCTTCAAAGTGAATTGCCTCTTATGATGGATAAAAACATAAGATTTAATATATTGGGTAATTTACATGATTTTCCGAAAAAACTGCAAAATCATGTAAAAGATGTGATGGATAAAACAGCCGGAAATACGTCGCTCACCCTGAGTATTGCCTTAAGCTACAGCGGAAGGGAAGAGATAATAAATGCCGTTAAACTGATCCTGGAAGATGCGAAAAAAGGCGCTGTTAAAAGGATTAATGAAAAAGTATTCTCCAGATATCTATACACCGGAAATATGCCTGACCCTGATCTGCTCATAAGAACGAGCGGTGAGATGAGGGTGAGCAACTTTCTGCTTTGGCAGATTGCATATACTGAACTTTACGTAACGGACAAATTATGGCCTGATTTCGGAAAAGAGGCATACATTGAGGCTTTGAAAGCGTATGTGCTTAGAGAGCGAAGATTCGGGAGTGCAAAATAAATCACCCCGACTGTTTTGGACAGAGCGGCTCCGTTTGTTCGAAAAGAGGCCGCATGGCCCTGAAATTAGCTAATTATAATTTAAAGGAAAATTAGAAAGTGGGAGAATTAAAAAAAAGGGTCATTGCAGGCATTTTTCTTGCCCCTCTTACAGCATTTTTATTTTATATCTTGCCGCTTAAATGGTTTTTTGCGTTTCTGGCCGTAGTTGCTGTCCTTGCTGTTTTTGAAGGTATTACAATGGTAAAAATACCGAATAAGCATCTGTCGTTATTTATTATTATTTTCTGCCTTGTTCCTCTCTATTATAAATCCTATCAGGCATATATCATTTGGCTTATCGCATCACCCTTGATCTATCTTCTTGCCCGGCTTGCCTTCAACAGAGGCAATACAGAGGATTTAAATAAGGAAATTATACGGGCTGTTTCGGCCATACTCCTTTGCGAAGTATTTATTATTCTCCCTCTTTTTTATGTATATATGTTAAAAGAGTTAAATAATTATCTTCCTTTAATCCTCCTTTTTGCTTTATGGTCAAGTGATACATGCGCCTACTTTGCAGGTAAGACATTCGGGAAAACCCCTCTTGTGCCTCAAATCAGTCCGAAAAAAACGTTTGAAGGTTTGATTGGCGCCATATTAGGCAGTATGCTCATTATTGTTTTGACAATCCGGTTATCGGGTTTAAGTCTGACAAATTCACTGATTATCGGTTTTTTGATCGGCCTGCTCGGTCAGCTTGGTGATATATTCGAATCAATCAGCAAAAGGGTATCCGGTGTAAAAGACTCATCATCCCTGATCCCGGGGCATGGAGGCATACTCGACAGAATAGATAGTTTCATTTTTACCGCGCCGTTTTTTTACAATATATATAGTTTGGCAGGAATATAAGGAGACATGAAAAAGAAGATCGCCATACTCGGCTCAACAGGTTCTATCGGGTGTTCAACACTTGAGGTTATAGATAACCAGAGGGATACTTTTGAGGTGTTCAGTCTTGTCTGCAAGGGAAACACGGATCTGCTGAATGAACAGATAGACAGATTTAAACCAAAATATGTATGTATCTCCGAAGAACATCTAAAGGGAAAGATTAATTTTGATCGGAAAAGGCTGTTTACGGGGATAAATGGTATAAAAGAGATAATAGGCATGGAGGAAGATATAGTAGTGAATGCCATGCCCGGCAGTATCGGCCTTGAACCAACAATCAGCGCTTTAAAATCAAATAAGATTCTTGCCCTGGCAAACAAGGAAAGCCTTGTTATGGCAGGCAGGGTTGTCTCAAAACTACTCAAGAAGTCTGGAGCAAAACTTATACCCGTTGACAGTGAGCACTCCGCACTTTTTCAGGTTATGAAAAAGATAAGGAGGCGCGAGTTGAAAACCGTAACTATTACAGCTTCAGGCGGTCCTTTCAGGGAGTACGGCAAAACCGCTCTGGCACATGTGAAGCCGAAAGAAGCTCTGAATCACCCTACCTGGAAAATGGGAAATAAGGTGACGCTTGATTCGGCAACATTGATGAATAAGGGCCTTGAGGTGATTGAGGCGCGCTGGCTCTTTGATATTAAGCCTGAATTTATAAGGGTTCTTGTCCATCCTGAAAGCATTATTCATGGGATGATAGAATGCAGGGACGGTGCCTTTATGGCGTATATGGCAAATCCTGATATGAAAATCCCGATTTCCTTTGCCATCAATGAGGGAAAGATTTGTGACCTTCCTTCTGTCCCATTGAACCTGAAAGATTTGCGTAAATTAACATTCTATGCACCTGATACGGATAAATTCCCATCGTTGCGGCTTGCTTTTGATGCGCTTCGCGCAGGCGACAGTGCTCTTGTTACGCTGAATGCTTCAAATGAAGTTGCCTCCGACGCATTTATAAATGGCAGGATCAGATTTGTTGATATTCCTGTTTTTATAGAACAGGCCCTTGAGCGCCATCCGGCATTAACAGTGGTTGAAGATATTGAAACTATATGGGAAATACATAATTGGGCAAAAGCATATACAGAAGAAATAATTGAAGGCTCAAAGTTTAAGGGCCTGTCCTCGCGCACCGGGGGTCAAAATTTAGCATGATTTTCATGCTTTTGACACAGTCAGGGCGAAAAAGAACTATTTCAGGACGGAAATGAATACCCCGTTGGCAAGCCTTGGAATATCAAAGGCAAGGCAAAAGCCTGAAACGAATCACCCCGTAAAAAATTGCGGGGCAAATTATCCGGAAGCAAACTTCGGGTTGTGTGCCCGCGGGGCAACTAAATATGAGAGGTCAATAACATGGTTATTAACATAATTTATGGTTTTATCGCGCTGAGTCTTCTTATACTTGTACATGAGCTCGGTCATTTTCTTGTTGCAAGATGGGCAAATGTAAAAGTTCTGTCGTTTTCATTAGGCTTCGGGAAAAAACTCCTGAGTTTTAAAAAGGGCGAGACTGAATATGCCATATCTGCCATCCCTCTTGGCGGATACGTAAAGATGCTTGGTGAAGCGCCGGGAGAAGAGGTGCCGGAAGATGAGAAATCGCGGTCATATTCTGACAAGCCGCCTTTTGTGAAGATTCTCATAGCTTTTATGGGTCCTTTTTTCAACATACTTTTTGCCCTGGTTCTTTTCTACTTTGTGTTTCTGAGCGGATATTCTGTCCTTTCAACAAAGGTAGGAAGCGTGGACAAGGATTATCCTGCTTATAAAGCGGGCATAATAGAAGGAGACACCATCGTAGCCATTGACGGCAAAAGTCTTTCCGAATGGTCGGATCTTATGGATGCCATGGCCCAAACAACAGGTTCACAGCCAATTAAAGTGACCGTAAAAAGAAATGGGAACTCCCTCGATGTATCATTAACCCCGAAGGAGATGGAAAGCAAAAACATCTTCGGAGATACGATCAAGAGAAAGGTCATTGGCGTTGCAGCATCAAATGAGTTTTTTGAAAAAAAGGAGACGGTTTCCGGCGCGGCGGTAAAAGCCGTTTATCAGACGTACAACCTTACGAAGATAACGATAGTAGGGATTGTTAAATTGATAGGCGGAAGTATCTCTCCAAAGCAGGTCGGAGGACCCCTTCTCATCCTTGAAGTTGCCGGCAAACAGGCAAAGGAAGGCAAAAAAAATCTCATATATTTTATTGCAATAATCAGCATCAACCTTGCCGTCATCAATCTTCTCCCTATCCCCATCCTTGACGGAGGCCATATCCTGTTCCACATCATAGAAATTGTCATAAGGAGAAAAGTTTCACTGAAGTTTATCGAAATTTCCCAGAAGGTCGGCATGGGAATTCTCATTGCTATTATGGCGCTCGCCTTCTTTAACGATATTACAAGGATGTTCTTTGGAAAATAGGATTGTTCTTGGAATAGACAACTCTATGGATTTTCTGAGTATTGTCCTGTCTATTGAAGAGAGGCTTATCGAAGAAAGACACATCCGAAATAAAAAAACACCGTCAGAGACGCTTCCCGTTGAAATATCGCACATACTTTCCAGTAACGGCTATACAATAAATGACGTTCATCTTGTTGTTTTGACCCTGGGGCCAGGGTCATTCACCGGTATAAGAGTAGGCCTTGCCTTCTGCAAGGGACTAAATGCCGGCGGCAATATCCCTCTTGTGGGGGTGCCGACGCTTGACGTGCTTGCATCGCCTTTCTCGTTTATGGAGGGGCATTATATTTTTCCGCTGATAGATGCAAAAAAAGGCGAGATATTTTCTTCCATGTATCATGTGTCTGAGGGGCATGTTCAAAGGCTTACTGATTATACTTCAATAAAACCTGAAAGGCTTAAGGATATTATAAAAACACCCTGTATATTTTTCGGCACCGGTACAGCCCTATGTGAGCCTTTCCTTTCCGGCATGCATGATGTCAGGATAATCAGAGAAGGTTTTTTGAAGATTTCTGGTGAATCGTTGATTAAAGAAGGGTTAAAAAGGGAAAAAATATTGGAGAAAAACTCTCTGGAACCCATCTACTGCAGAAAATCGGAAGCAGAAATTAAATTCAATGTAACGGTTGATTAGACACAGCAAACCCTGCAATAATTATTTCCTTTATTTCTTTCTCCCTATGCTCGTTTCCATTGAAATGCAATAAAAACTTGCGTTTTTTCGTATTTGTGCTATTACAGATACATATAACATCTCAGGCAAAGACAAAAGCTTCATAATGTTTAGGTTTTGTCAAAAGTTACATGAAAAAACAATATACAGAGTGAGCATTAACAGGCATTTACAATGATAAAACAGGGGGAGAGAGAAGGATGTATGGGAAATGAAGAAATTATTCTTCATTTCCGCCGGATTGGCATCAGTAAATAAAGACAGATGCAAATCCGGCTTGAGTGGGCGATGGCATTTCGAGAATGTTCAGGTTTGGATGGGCTGTAAGCTTTGCAGGCTGTAGACGTACTGAACGTACGTCGGAAGATCGCAAAGCGCAGCAGACCGCCAAAGATGGATATTCCCGAAATGCCATTGACCGACAAAGTGAACAAAGACAAACTGCTCAAGAATAAGAGCAAGAGGCAAGAAGCTTTTGACAATACCCAATGTTTAAAAGGGAGATTAATATGAAAATCTTTCTATTTTTTGCAATAGCTGTCGCGCTTGTGACTCTTGCCCCCAATTCTGTTTCAGCAGAAGAAATATCTTGCAAATTAATACAGAATAAAAATGTTGTAGCTGTCTCAATTCAGCCGCTTGATACGGAGAAAGTTGAGGTAATACTTTCTGTTGCAGACAGTATTGTAAATACGAAATCAATATCTTACGAATATAGAATATTCAATAAAGATGTTGTAAGAATTAAAGAAGATTATCTCCAAATAGATAATAATCCCGGAGGTTCGATAAGAAAAGAACATTTTCACGCAGGAGATATTATTTCCATAGAAATCCTGCCCAGAGCATCTTCGGGAGCTTCATGGTGTCAACCCTGTTACACATATTTTAATAAAGCAATGAGAGCAAAAGGTGTAAGCGTAGTATTCAAATGGGTTTCAGATTAATTATATTCCAGGACAGGATACATAAAAAATGGTCCTGCCCCTTTTAATAAATCTGTTATTTAAAATCTCTGAATTTGGCTTCGATGGCGCTTATGTCATCCATGCGGATAAAAACGTCATAAAAGTCTTTCCCGGCAATTTTTTCCAGATGAATGAAGCTGCTCCCCACAGATTTGACGAAACCCTGGTAGACTTTCCCGGAACGAAGACTTACGAATATATCTTTGCCGACTAAGGGATCAAGGTTATCCTTCAAGGAGCCGGCAGTATTGAAACTTACTCCTTTAATAACAACTGTCTGCGCAGACAATTCTGTTGAAACTGCGAAAAAAGATACACAAAAGATAACCATAGCCAACCCTGCAAATACCGAATACTGTGTTTTTGCTGTTTTCATAAAGCCTACCTCCTTTTTTGTTATACGACTATAGTCACCGCGGCTTGCCGCGAGCCGACGCATATTTAATATTATTTCAGACCACTGATTTCATTCTCTTTAGCAAATGTTCTTATTTTTGATTCAAAATCAGGTTTCCTGTTTTTCCTCAAAAAATAGTTATTTGCATATACGGCAAAAACCGATCTTACGTGTTGGTTCACAAGTTTTTTCTGTGTTTTCATTAGTTGTTCCAATTCGGATTGAATGTTTTCGGTGGTTATGTATGAGATATTTTTTTCTATGTGGGCGATTATATCAAACTGAACATCCCGACTTTCAGTTTTTGCAGGAGCAGCAGTTTTTCCGGAAACTTCTTTTGGATGGGTTGCACTCCTCATCAAGGGGTAAAATAAGAAGAAAACTATCAAAGCAAATGACAGTGCAAGCAATATCCTGTGGTAAAAGATCGGAAGCATGCCTCCCCGTAAAGTCCAGCCCGAGGAAAGTATTGTTGATTGCATGGGAAGCCAAAGCTCATTAGAATCATAGGTAAGTTTTTTCATATCAATCTTTAATCCGCCATCTTCAGAAAAACCAATGGATGGCCGATATTCTGTTGATAATTCAGCAGAAATACCGGTGCTATAGTTGAGGGATACTTCAAAGAAATTTTTCGAGATATTCCACTGCCAGTCTTTGTCCTTCATGATGAAAAACACATCATGCTTTTTCTCGTCAACAGTAAGAACAATAACCCGCTTCTTGCTTGTTGAACCGCCGCTTGTCAACTGAAAATAATCGATTGAAGAAGACCATGTAATAACTACCTTGTTGTTGCTTTTCATAAAATCGAATAATTTCTTCCCATCTACTGGAGAATTAAACGTTTTTTCGAGACGGTTGACAAGTTCTGCAGCGGATATAGGCGGAGTTCCCGGCACCGGTTTAAAAACTATAAAAACATCCTGGAGACAGAAAAACATAAGTATAACAAAGCCCATATAAAGCGCTATTGTAAGGCATATCCCAAAGGGATGCTGAGCAAAAAGACTATCAACATTGACTTTAAATACAAACACTGCCATGAGGAACAGAGCAGGCCCTACAGCCATAACGCCAACATATGAAAGCATATACAGAAGGAGTTTTATCATCATATCTCAACCTCCAAACATTTTCCGAACAACCCTGGTTTTTCGCTCATAGCCTTAGATTTCTCAAGTAGTCTTTGGCATTTATTATACTTCACTTGTAAAGCAACATCCATATTTGAATTAGAAAACCAGAGTAACAAAGCTCGCCGGAATACATATGGCATGTTTCAGCCTCCCGGCAAATTCATACAAATTATTCACGGAACAACACACTTTATGACATTTTGAAGAGACAGGAACATGAAGTTTTATAAGAAGCGTTTGAATAAGACGTTTTAGTGTTGACACAACTTGCTCTTCTTGTTAGCTTTTACAATTAGCTTCTATTTATTCTATTAAAAATCCAGGAGGGTACTGAATATGAGGTCAGACGGCAAAGTAGCAAGAATAACGGAAGTGGTTTCCAGTTCGCCTAAAGGCTTTGATGACGCAATTATGGTTGGTTTCAAAAGGGCTTCCAAAACGCTGAGAGGTATAACCGGCTTAAAAGTAAAAGATCAACGCTGCAAGGTGGAAGACGGGAAAATTATCGAATACAGGGTTACTCTTGAAGTGCTCTTTATATTAGAAAGCTAAAATCGCCCGGCATATATATTAACTGCGCAGGCCGCCATTATCCTGGCAGCCTTTTATATGCCAGAGGAATAGCTTTGCGTAGTAAGCGTACGACCTCTTTAATTTATCTTTAACCGGGAACAGGGGCAGAGTTGAGAATATTATAAGAAATATGCAGCACTTGAAGAACCTGACAGCTTTAAAAACCTTGTAATATAAGCAGGTGTGGTGTTTTCTGATAAATTTGTAAAGAGAAATATTGTATTCTATTCTGCCCTGAACCCAGTTTTTTGCGACTGTTTTCCCCTGCAAGTGAATAACCTTTGCATGAGGGTAGAAAACAACCCTGTATGTTTTGCCGCCTGTTCCGCACTTCATGTTCCTTGCCCTTAAGCAGAGATCTGTTTCTTCAAGGAAAAAAAAGAACCTTTCATCAAAACCTCCCAGTGATTCCAGCACATTCCTTCTGATCAGGACGGCAGCCCCGATGAGTGAAGGGATATTAAGGGCCGAGGAGATGTCCCGCAATGCGGAAGGTCTGGCGGAAATTTTTTCAGGAGAAATAAATTCAATGAGCGAGCGAGGGAAAATCTCGGAAGCTAAAGAGGGGGCATAGGCAAAAGAGCGTTGGCGCCGCATGTCAGGATATACAAGCTGAGGGCCGCATATACCGATATCCGGATTTTCCTCCATAAAATCAAGCATCTTTTTTGTTTCACTCTTAACAAGAAGAGTATCGGAATTTAAAAAAAACATATATTCGCCGGTAGAGTGTGAGAAACCTTTATTGACAGCAACAGCAAAACCTTCATTTTTCTCATTTTTGATATATAAAAAATCGGGGAAATAATTCTTGACCATTTCCCCGGTACGGTCAGCAGACGCATTATCTACGATAATTACTTCTTTTAAAAGCGGCTCCAGGGTTTTATCCTTTTTAATTGAGGATAAAAGATTTTTAAGAAGTTCTTCCGTATCTTTCGTTGTTATGATAATGGAAAGCACTTGATTTTACCTGATACCTATGCTTTTTTCTCCGGCCTGATGATGCCGCAGGCAACGCTGCAGGTCCCGCATTCGGCACAGAGACCTTCATCAATAGCAACTTTATGTTTTTCATCAATAAAAAACATGGCAGGACAATCAAGAAGCCTGATACATCGCTTACATCCTATACATTCCTCTTCCAGGGCTGCCCTGTCAAACATACCTGCATATTTCTCTTTTGAGAAAAGCAGGCATTCTCTTCTTGCAATGATTATTGCAGGGCCATTGTTGTTTTTGCTGATATAAGTCTCTGCCTCCTTTATCGTGTTTATCATATGAGGTATGTCAAAGGGATCGAGAATTCTCAAAAATGCAACGCCGAAACCCTCTATAATATTTTCCATCAGCACCTGGCCGCCCTGTGTGCCGTCTGCCATGATACCCGTCTGCGGAGTCGGCTGCATACCTGTCATTGCCGTAGTGCCATTATCCATGATAACGAGTATAAACCGCTTTTGTTTTTTTACCGCGTCGTAAAGGGGGGGCAGACAAGCATGAAAGAATGTTGAGTCCCCGACAGAGGCAAGTATGGGTATGTTTCCCCCGTCCTGATTAATGGTATTGTAGAAACCTGAAGCCATGGCAACACCGGCGCCCATATCAAGACAGGTATCAACAGCTCCCTGGGAGATGCCCAGAGTATAGCACCCTATGTCCCCGGGAAAAATTGCCTCAGGAAATGCCTGCCGCATTGCAAGAAAAGACGCCCTGTGCGCACAACCGGCGCATAATTTCGGAGGTCTCGGCGGGAACTGCACGACCTTCAGTGATTCGTCTATCAGCGGATCAGGCGTAAATTTGTTTGCAGCCCTTATCTCTAATTCCCCGATTATCCTTCCTATCACATCTCTCACAATGTCGTAGGTCAGCTCCCCGGCATCCGGGACATAATCGTTTAATCTTCCATAAACTTTATTTCCATCATCAATAAGCGCTTCGAGGACGCTGTCCGTTTCCTCGATCACTAATATCCTGTCCATATTATTAATAAATTTGTAAAATTCGAGATTCTCATTTTGTTGTTCCGGATTGTTTGAACTTTGCCCGGACACGGGAGGTTTGGCCTGTGGAATTTTAATAGCCTTATAAACAGGGACCAGCGCTTCAAGGCCAAACTCCGATATCACATCCGAGACAATGGAATAACTCATGCCCGAAGCGATAATACCAAGCTTGCCGGGTGCAGGAAAGACGGCAGCAGGCACAGTATTCGGAACACCTGCGCCCTCTGTGAGGACAACATGTCTTATGCTCGGCGGGTAAAGCGGAACAGATTCCCTTGCGTGGCTTACCCTGTGGGTAGATCTCAATATTACCGGAATGTGTTTTTCAGCAGAATATTGTAAGGCATTATAGGCAACATCAGAGGCTTCTTTCGGCGAAGCCGGGTCAAAGACGGGGATATCAAATAACGTTGCAAGAAGACGTGTATCCTGTTCAGTCTGTGAAGATTGCGGCCCCGGATCATCGCATGATATTATAACAAGGGCTCCCTTTAGCTTTTTTCTTCGTGCCTTTAAAAGCGCCGGAAAGGCAACATTCAATCCCACCTGTTTCATCATGCAGGCAGCTTTTTTACCTGCCGATGCCGCGCCAAAGGCTGCTTCAAGGGCGCATCTTTCGTTAACGGACCATTCCGCGTAGATATTCCCTTTTTCTCTTCTGTTAAATTCTATGATGCCGGGTATGATTTCCGAACTCGGTGTTCCGGGATATGCTGTTGCAAGTTCCAGTCCTGCTTCTACAAGACCTCTTGCTATCGCATAATTACCGATCATTACTTCCATAGTTACATCTTTTGTCACAGAACCTCCAATGGGTTAAGCTGTTCAAACAGTTTGAACAGCTTCAACAGTTTAACCGTCCGCTTTATCCTGATTCTCCCTCCGCGGGCAGAGCCCTGAGGAATCTACACTTTCCTGATGTTTCTGTCTTGAGCAATCGCATGACCCAGTTCAAAGACCTCCATGTTTTTTTCTAAAAACTTTCCCTTTGTTCTTTCCCTGATGGTTTGCCTGATATTCTGAGCATTATAGGGCTCAACAGCCAGATAAGCGAAGAAGCCAAGGAGAGCCATATTTGATGCCTGAAGCATGTTCTTTTCCGCAGCAGCATTATCGGCTTTGACGGGAAGGTACGAAATGTTTCGTGCTGAAAGCATGTTGTCTATCTCTGGAGGGATGATATCTTTCCTTGTGTTAACGATTGCCAGACCGCCTTTTTTCAGGAACCCGAGGTTGCGGTAAAATTCGCTTTCTTCAAAGGCAAGGAGTATATCGGCATTCTCTTTCCCGATGAGGGGGCTTTTAAAATCGCCGATCTTGACAAGTGAAACAACAGACCCTCCCCTTTGGCTCATGCCGTATTCATCTGATGCCAGCGCGTGATGTCCTGTGCTGATTGCCGTTTCAATCAGGATAGTAGACGCGAGCAGCACACCTCTTCCGCCTATGCCTGCGCAAACAATTTCAAGTTTCACAGCGCCTCCCGGGAAAAAAGCGTTAAGCGTCGTTCGTAAAGCGTGAAGCGTATTTTAAGATTTTCAATCCTGTATTCTCCATTCTTATTTTTTAATTGTTTCATAAAATCCCCCTGCAGAAAAGGACGGTCAAAGTATCCGCATTGTAAAAACGTTCTATTTCCGAAACGTTCTCTATATGAAAAAAGTTGTGGAACCCGCATCCTTTCATAATCTTTTTAATTTCATCTTCTCTTTTGTCAGTCAGGACCAAAAGCACATACGATGAATTGTTGTAAAGGGTATTTACAAAGGCAGGCATGCCTGAATGAAAGAAGTGCTCTTCAAAGGTAATGGCAAGGATTTTTTTATCAGGATCAGCTTTTTTTATGCCGTGCGCCATGCTGATCGAAGAAGCTCCCCCAAGGGTATCTCTCACCACCTCAAAGCCATACATGGTTTCTTCATGTTTTTCCCTCTCAGGAATCCCCGCAATATGTTCCGCTTTTATTTTTGTCCTGTCCCGTATCTGAAATTCAATGGCCGGATACTCCCCTTCAATCACGAATATTTTATCCATATGTTCTATGAAAGTACCTACCAGTTTTGCAGGCAGCGGGTAAACTGTTGAAATATATAAAACGCTTGTGTCTTCCCCGTAAAATTCCGCGTATGAACGTTTATTGGTAATAACCCCCGTCTTTCCCTTCACAATATTGAGAATATTTCCATCATATCGTTCAAATTCCGCACGGATTTTCTCCGTCTTTTCGTTGAGCAGTTTATGCAACTGGTATCTGAATTTCGGCGTGGCTGCCCAGCGTGCAGGATTTTTATCAAATTTTGAATTTTGTGTGGTCCCGATTGTGTCGGGATAATAACTTATAAATTCCGAGTCATCATTCTCCGAAACCGGACCCGCGCTGCGCGAGGACAGGCCCTTGACCCGCGCTGCGCGAGGAAAGGTTCCTGAACCTTGAAAGTTCCCTTCATCGAGCGCTGCCTGGACAATGACGGGGATTTCATACTTCTCTGAAATATAATATCCGAACTCCACAGAACGGGCCAGTGCAGCAGATCCTTCTGCTGTTATAAGGGGTAATTTTGAAAAAAGCCCCATGGGTGTTACTTCCTCGTCAGTCTCCTGAATGCAGAGAATAAGAAAGCCGCCCACTGTGCCGGTGTAGGCAGAACTCATTAAAGGGTCCAACGCTTCATAGAGCCCTTCTGTTGAAAAAACACAGGCAGTCTTTTTGGCAACCATACCGCCAGTCAAAGCAAGCTCATAGGCAATTTTTTCATTTATTGAAACTTCAGAATAGAAGGCAGGATTTTCCTTTTTTAAAGCATCAAGGGCATGTCCAACCGCCCTGTTTGTCGTATATATAAGCCGCGCGCCGTTATCTATGAGCAATCTGCATATTTTTTCATACATGGCGGATATCCTCTGTTAGACGATTAATGATATATGTTTTTATGCTTTCAGATTTTTTGTGAACCCTTTCTTTTCTCATGCCATCTTCCTCAATATATCTATACCTTTCAACAAATCCTCCTCTTTGGCAGCAAATGAAATTCGTACATTTGACTTCCTGCTTGAAAAGACACTTCCCGGTATAATAAACAGGTTGTTCTCCAGAGCCTTTTCAACAAATTTGTCTCCCTCTCCGCCGGGAACCTCAGGAAAAATAAAAAAGGCACCTTCAGGTTTTACCACATTGTATTTATCTTTCAGGCCATCATAGATGAGATCTCTTTTTCTCCTGTAACCTTCAATCAATGAATCCGTATTATAATCAAGGGCTAAGAGCGCCGCCTTCTGAGCAAAGGAATTAACACTGCTGAAAACATACTGCTGCATGGTTACCATATACTGAATGATCTCTTTCGGGCCGGCAACAAATCCCAGTCTCCAGCCTGTCATCGCCCATGTTTTTGAAAAGCCCCCGATTGTCAGGGTTTTATCATATAACTGACCCAGATAAACTCTGTCAGTGTTGTTCTCATATGCAAATTTATCATATATGTCATCGGAAAATACAATCAGATTTTTTTCCTTAGCAACCCTTGCTACCATTTCAAGTTCTTCCTTAGAGCATACCGAGCCTGTAGGATTATTAGGGCTGTTAATAAGGATAATTTTCGTTCTATCGGTAATCGCTTCTCTCAGCGCGGCTTCCTTTATCGTAAAATCCGGGTATGTATCAATAAAAACCGGTTTTCCGCCAAGGAGCATAATTTGATATTCATATAAGACAAAATAGGGGTCAGGAATAATAACCTCGTCACCGGGATTCATGGTAACCATAAGGGAAAGCAATAAACCGCCCGTTGCTCCGGCAGTGATTATCACATCATCGCATATAACACCCTTTCCCTTTAAATGATAGAGGAGCTTTTCCCGTAATTCCTGGATACCGCCTGACGGCGTATATTTGTTAAATCCTGCCCTTATCCATTTAATCCCTTCTTCCTTTACAGGATCGGGGATATCAAAATCCGGTTCGCCGATACTCAGATTTATCGGGTTTTTCATTTTATTTGCAAGGTCGAAGATTTTCCTGACACCTGACGGCCTCACACTCATTACCCTGTCAGAAAGCAGCATTATTCCTCCTTCTTTTAATGGGGCTTGCGTCGCCCCCTCCACCGGCATAAGCCGTCGGAGCCTCCCCTTCTCGCCCGAGAACGGGCTATTTTACGCACTGACGCTATGTGCGCCGGGCTAACGCTTGCCCTCGCTTTACGGGGGCCTGTCCTCCGCAGCGTTAGCGAAGGTGGGTCGCCCCCTCTTCCACCGGCTTCAAGCCACGACCCGCTAAAAGCGGGTGCCCCGACCTCCCCTTCTCGCCCGAGAACGGGCTATTTATCGCACTGACACCTCCGTTTATTGGGGCTCACGCCTGTCCCCGTAAGGGGGGCGCCCCCTCCATAAGCCTGCCTGTGCCAATAGTTTTTAGCGTATAAGATACAATATTTTTAACATATATAGAACACCGTTTTTTTATTTAAGACATCAAACCCGGTAATTCGTTTCCTTCGCTCTCAACTTTTACAAAAAGACCCGCTCATGACAGATTCGCCAATTTCTTAAAGAAGCGGAACATATAAAACAGCGGAACTCCGGTGAGACAGGCTCTGGTTTTTTTAAAAGATATTTGCTATTTTCCTCTGAGAATTGCCTGAATCAGGTCATCGAGACGCTGAAGAAAACGGGAGCTGTCTTTTTTTTTACGGGGCGTCGGGCCGCCCATAATGTTTCCCTGGTCGCGGAGGTAGGTCATGAGGTCTCTGTGCGCCAGGGCTTCGCCGATGGATTCTTCAGTGAAAACGCGGCCGCTCGGGTCAAGTACGCGAGCCCCTTTTTTCAGGCACCGCGAAGCAAGGGGCACATCGGCCGATACTGCGATATCTTTATTGCCGATGTGTTCTACAATCCAGTCATCTGCGGCATCAAGGTGGTCATTAACAACCACTGTTTCAACTAATTCGTCTTTTGGGATACGCATCTTAAAGTTGGAGACAAGATAGATTTTCAGCCCGTATCGTTTGGCCACTCTAATTGACTCATTTTTAACAGGACAGGCATCGGCATCAACATATATTGTAATCAAGAGAGATCCTTTCGTTTGTAAGTATCTTCGGTGATTCCAGGAAAAACCACCTGACAAACATTTGGTGCAGAATAGATTTTCAACATCCTATTATTTTGCATGTTTTTTGTCAATAACGATTAGGATTTCTATACCATTTGTTTAAAGATTATGTGAAAATAAATGCTACGATCCTGGCATGATATCCTTTGTCTGCTAATACCTTGATTCAATTCTGAAACATAGAGGAGTTATGGAAAAATTATCTTTTTTATCAACAGTTAAGGCGTGGATACAGCTTTCCAGGGTGCCCTTTCACTCGGTAGGGGTTCTGCCTTTTATTCTGGGCACTGTCCTTGCCTGGAAAACAACCGGTATTTTTAATCTTCCCGTCTTTCTCCTTGGTGTTATCGCGGTAATCCTGATCATGCTCTGTACATACTACACAGGCGAATACTGTGATATTTTTGAGGATAAGCTCTCAGCCGACATGGATAGGAACACCTTTTCGGGAGGAAGCCAGGTCATAGTGAAAAACCTTCTGCCTGATAAATATCCGATGATTGCCGGCTATATTGCCCTTGGCTTGACCGTTATTGTCGGGTTGATCATAAAATTCTATTACAATACAGGCATACTGACAATTCCTCTCGGTATTATCGGAATGATTTCAGGGTTCTTCTATTCAAAGATGCCCATACGCTGGGTAGCAAGAGGAATAGGAGAACTCTTGATAGGCTTTTGTTACGGCTGGCTGCCTGTGGCTGTTTCATTCTATCTCCAGGTCGGAATGATTGATCCAGTCATACACTGGATTTCCCTGCCTATCGCCTGCACGATATTTAATGTGATTCTTGTCAATGAGTTTCCTGATCATCCGGCTGATTTGATCGCAAGAAAAAGCAACCTTGTAGTAAGGCTCGGGAAGGAAAAGGCGGCATATCTATATATTTCTGTCACAGTGTTTGCGTGGATTACATTTGTACTCTCAATAATGCAGGGACTACCGAATATAGCCCTTGCCTATTATGCTCCGGTTTTTGCCGTGTCTGCCTTCCTTGTTATCATGATGTATAAGAAGGGCTATATGAGAAAAAAGATGCTGGAAGTCATATGCGGACTGACTATAGTTACCAATTTAGGCACCAGTCTGGCCTATGCCCTTGCAATCTGGCACAAGGGGATATAATTCAATGAGCTGCTTTCCAACAAAACCGAATATTCCTCCAACAAAACCTAATATTCCTTTAAGCCGCATATTCTGGCCTCCGAGCCTTGTAATGAAACAGATGGGAAGCGTTCTTTATTTTAAATACCTTGCAAAATGGGACAGTTTCGGCAGATGGTTTGTCAAACACAGCTTCGGATCGCTCCCTGTTGCAGCCGGCTCCATCGGCATGGGGTGCATCGGTTTCCCTGCCCATCCGGCATGGGAAGTAACAGGCGCGTGCAATCTTAGATGCATTCACTGCCATGCCACATCAGGAAAGCCTGCAAAAGACGAACTAACGACCGACCAGGCTAAAAAATTCATAGATGATCTGGTAAAGGTGGATGAATTCCGGATGCTTGTTTATACAGGCGGAGAACCTCTTGTCCGGCCGGATATCTTTGAACTTTTCGAACACTCCAGAAAGGCGGGTTTCGCGAATGTCATTGCCACAAACGGCACCCTCATTGATGAAGATATGGCCTTCAGGCTCCGTGAAAGCGGTGTTGTCGGCGCTGCGGTGAGCCTTGATTCATCGGTAAACGAAATTCATAACAGAATCAGGGCAAACCCGAATGCCTTTGAATTGGCCATGAGGGGTATGCATGCCATAAAAAAAGCAGGAATTCTCCTGCAGATAAACGTAACTGCCATGGAATACAATTTTGATACTTTAAGCGAACTGATAGAATTGGCTGACAATGTGGGTTCCGGTATTATGCTTATGTACCAGCTTGTTCCTGTCGGCAGGGGAAGTAATATCGAAGATGCTACCCTTGATATTACGGAGAATGAGAGGCTCCTCACATTCTTACAGAAAAAACAGAAAAACATTTCCACGATTATCGAACCGGTAGCCGGGCCTCAGTACTGGCCTTTTTTAATGGAACAGAACAAGAAAACCGACGGCATATGGATGAAGGCCGCTGAAAAAGTATTCCACGGATGCGCCGCAGGACGGGGTTTTGTCTATATTAAAGCCAACGGCGATGTATGGCCCTGCCCCTTTGTCGAGGTAAATGCCGGTAATGTTAAGGAGCATTCCTTTGAATCCATATGGCGTGAGAGTGAGGTATTTGTCAATCTTCGAGAAAGGGAACATACCTTAAAGGGACGCTGCGGAGAATGCAAATACAGAAAAATTTGCGGCGGCTGCAGGGGACGCGCCATGGCCTACAGCGGGGATTACCTTAACGAAGACCCGTCATGCTTTATCAATACGGATAATACCAAGGAAGCTTTCAAAAAATAACAATGAATATTTGAAAGCTTGCTTGGTATTATGCCCGGCAAATTAGATTTATAATGTTTGACAGCTACTTGGTATAAACCGGAAAAAGCATAAATAAGCCTTACTTTCCCTTAAAAACAGGCCTTCTTTTTTCAAGAAATGATAACGCAGCCTCCCGGTGGTCTTCTGTTTCAGAAAGCAGAGACAATTGCGAGGATATATAGTCCAAATGAGCCCTGAGAGTACTTGTCTGAGCCTGATAAACCGCTCTTTTCATCATCCTCACTGCAAGAGGCGGTTTATTGGCAATTTTTTCTGCCAGTTTCATGGTTTCCTCCATAAGAGTGTCGTGAGGAACAACCTTGTTTACAATTCCCAGGTCAAGAGCTTCCGAAGGGCTTAACGCATCGCCGGTAAGAAGCAATTCCAGAGCTTTTGATGTACCCACAAGCCGGGGTAAAAAATATGCGCCTCCATCTCCCGGCACCAGTCCCATTGTAATATATGATTCGGCAAGCTTTGCTCTGTCCGAACAGACCCTTAAATCACAGATGAGCGCCATATCCATACCTGCACCCATGGCCGCTCCATTAATCGCCGCAATGACAGGTTTGTCAAGGTCCTCCATGGTAAGGACAATTCGATGCACCCCTTCCCAGAGGAAATTCTTCATTCCCCATGAGCGGAGCCTGCCTTCTGCCATATCTCTTATATCCCCGCCTGAGCAGAAAGTGTCCCCGTTACCTGTAACGATGATAACCCGTACCGAGTCATCCTGTTTTGCCTCTTTGAGGCAGGTATCCCAAAGAGATATCATTTCAGGGCTGAAGGCGTTTTTTGCTTCGGGTCTGTTAAGGGTAATAACAGCTATCATGTCCTGATGGCCGTACAATACATGTTCATCTTTCATAGTTGTAAACCTCTCCTGTATTGCGCTACCGGTATTTTATTGTAATGAAGAGAACCGTTAGTGAGAAGAACAAAGATACGGCATTTGCAGCTATTATGGGCGTTTCATTAATCATAATGCCGTAAATGAGCCATAATACTGAACCGGCTGATGTCATAAGCGGCATAAAAAGCGATATATCCCTTGCCTCCTTCAGCTTACAGATGCGTATAATCTGTGGCAGCAGGGAAAATGTTGTTAGTACAGCCGCTATATAGCCGATCAAATCCTTCATTGATAAGGTTTTATCACTACTCTATTTAAAAAAACAAATGAAAAATTATGGAACAGTGAAATTGTGCGGAACAAGGCAGGATAAGACTTTGCGGAGATTTTCATAATGGTGTCCAAATTGGACACCATCGCCTCAGATAGAGTCTCAGGTTTCCGGTTGTACTTTACCAACTCACTCATCAACCCGTCCACATCATACCCCTTGCCTGCCCTCGAGCAATCTTGTCGGGGGTCAGGATGTTTCGCCTGAATATATACAAGAATACCTTTGGCCTGATCTATGAGATTTAAGTCTTCTCTCTGCAAGTTCTCAGTAAGTTGCAGAGCTATGGTATCACCTCTGATTGCCGGGCTACCATAAGACGTCTCTCCCCGCAGATAAGCAGATATGATCTGTCATCCTGTCCGCTTCTTGAAGGGGTTCCGGATTGGTTTGGAGCCGAGACAGAGCACCTGATTCCTGTTTTCCAGGTAAAGCGCCGCCTCCAGGCTGGCTGAGATGTTCTGATTAATCGCCTCTTTGGTCATCCGCAAACCCAGGACCGATTTGGCGACCATCTTGTCCGCCAGTTCCCGGGCTTTCTCCATGACCTGCCCCTCGGGCACAATATAATTGACCAGGCCGTAACGGTAGGCGGTCTCGGCGTCCATTGTCTCACCGGTCAGAAGATATTCGGCGGCGATTCCCAGGGGTACCTGGCGAGGAAAATGAAAACTGCTGCCCATATCAGCGCCCGACAATCCGATATTGATATAGGCGGCAAGGAATTTAGTCGTCGGGTCGGCAACCCTGACGTCACATGCAAGCGCGAAACTGAATCCTCCGCCTGCAGCCCATCCGTGGATGGCGCCGACAATCGGTTGCGGAGCGCGCCGCATCATAAGGATCACCTCTGCGATCTGGTTCTGGAAGGCGTAGAGCTCCTCCACATTCTGTTTGTTGAATGGGCGATACTCGTCATCCATTTCGTCAATATCCGAACCGGAGCAGAAGGCCTTCCCCTTGCCGGTCATAATCACGACACGGCACTCGTCCTGATTATTTTGACGTTCGTGCCAGAAATGGAGCAGTTCCTGCCGCATTTTTTTCGTATGTGCGTTCAGCTTCCCGGGAACGTCGAGTGTCAGTGTGCCGATTGCCCCGTCAAGGTCAAAATGAAGCGTATCGTACATTAGCGAACCTCCTTCAATTAAAACATATTCTGTAAAACAATCTTTTATTGGATTATCACTTGTATCCGTGCATTTTAAGAAATATCCTGCCGTACAATCTTACAGAAAGTTGTCAATGCTTCAGGCAAAAAACCCGCGAAGCGCAAAACCTGTGAAATAATTAATTTTAGCAGTCACCCCGGTGAAAACCGGGGTCCAGTGTCTTTGAAATTTGTTGAATTTCCTGGATTCCGGCTTTCGCCGGAATGACAAAAAATGGGGCAGTATCAATTATTTCACACGTTCGCATGTTGCGAAGTCATTAAATATGTCTGAAAGCTTTTCGTGCTGTTTCTTCCTCTACGGGCGGCGTGACAAGTGAAACAACCACGAAAACAATAAAAGATAGGGGCAGGGCAATAATCTGCGGGTCTATCATCTTCCAGGGGTGGCTGAGCAAGGAATCACTGCCGGAAAGAAACCTGCATAGCCCTATGGCCTTTGACTCGTTTTCGTGGATAAATAACATCCATAAAAGCGAGATAAAAAAACCGCATAAAATACTCGCTTTGGCGCCTGCTTTTGTTCCTCCCCTCCAGTAAAGGGCAAAGAGATACGACGGGATAAATGTGGCGCCGCAGAGGCTGAAAAAAAAGGCAGTTGCTATGGCAACAACGCCCTCAGGCAGAACAAGCCCGAGTATGAGGGTTGAAAAAATGCTGAATACAATTCCTATCCTCGTTACAATTGTAGTTTCAATTACAGACTTTCCTCTGAGCAGTGCCTGCTCGAATATGTCCCTGCTTAACGATGTACCCAGCGTATGAAACTGGCTGCTGTTGGCGCTCATCGCTACCGCCATGAGTCCGACAAGAAATAAGGCAACAAACCACTGCGGATAGAAACGGTCAACATAAAGAGGTATGATTTTATCAATATTGCCCTGAACAGCCTGTATGGAAAGCTCTGCATACTTGTTATAAAAAACAACATTTGTAAGCGCTCCCACTGCAAAGGCTATGCCGCTTGTCAGAAGGATAAAAATAGCGGTAAAGGGGATAGACCTGTTCAGTTCCCTGTCTGATTTAAGGGTCATAAACCTTACATTGAGCTGGGGCTGGCCGATTACTCCTATGCCCACTCCCATAACCATTGTTGTAATGATAAACCACCAGAGCGATGATCCGGCCTCAGGCATTGAAGTAAAACCTCTATGGCCGATTTCCTTGAGATGTGAAGGAATAAGAAGGGTCAATTCAGTAAGAGCTTTGTGGGCATCTATAATGCCTCCGGAAAAGGTGTATGTGGAAATGCCCATTGCAATCATGACCGCTATGATGATAATACCCTGAAAGGCGGAGGTATATAAAACACCTTTCAGTCCGCCCCATATAACATAGCAGGCGTTGATCAGGAGAAAAGCGAGAAGGGCGGTTGCAAAAGGAATATTTATATATACTTCTATGAACCTTGCAATACCGATGAGGATAGCCGCTGAGTATACGGGCATAAAGATAAGAATGACAAGTCCTGAAAACCCCTGGATGAATCTTGAATCGTATCTTCTCCCCAGAAGTTCGGGAAAGGTGTGCGCGTCAAGGGCTTTGCCCATTTTCCGTGTTCTTTTGCCGAAAACGACAAAGGCAATCCATACCCCCATCAAAATATTGAGAAATGCCAGCCATGAGAGGCTGAAACCATAGAGAGCGCTGATGCCCCCAAAACCTATTATCGCCGATGTGCTGATATAGGTAGAGCCATAGCTTAAGGACATTAAAACAGGATGAACCTGCCTTCCGGCAAGCATGTAGTCGGAAACAGTTGTGGTACGCCTGTATCCGAGATAACTCAGATAAATCGTAATCGCAAAATAAAGAACGATGAATGAGATAAGATAAAACATATTGTTATGGAAGCTTCTCTATCAACTCGATTTCTTCTTTTTCCCACTTGATTTCTTCTCTGTAGTCGCCGTCTTTTTCTTCCACACCCTTATGCCAGTTGATGATGCCGTATGCAATGCAAAATATCGCGGCAAGTATGGTCAGTAAATACCCTGCGAATATGGAGATATCGGGAAAACCGAGCATAGTCCTATCAGATATCACGGAGATTTTTCAGTTGTCAAGAGCTAAATGCATGTTCAACAGATTCGATTATCCGCTCAATTTTTGATTTCGGCAAACCACCGAAGGCTTTCTTCAGTTCGTTTTGTGAAAATCTTTCTTTTAAAAAAACATGAATATCCATTCTGTTTTCCCAGCAACCCATGGTATTTCTGCACGGCAGCTTATCATTCACGGATATACAGTAATTAATGTCAACAACCATGCCAAGTTGTGTGCAGTAAATTTCCATAATCAACCTCCCGGTTAATCTGCTGGTATTGTCAAAAGTTTCTTGCCTTCTTGCTCTTATTCTTGAGCAGTTTGTCTTTGTTCTCCTGGTCGGGCTACGGCATTTGAGAATTTTTAATCTGCGGCGGTCTGCTTCGCCTTGCGATCCTCCATCGTACATTCAGTACGATTACGGCCTGCAAATCTCACAGCCCATCCACATCTGTAAAAATTCTCAAATGCCGTAGCCCACTCAAGCCAGCTTCACATATGTCTTTTTCACTGATGTGAATCCGGCGGAAATGAAAAAGAATTTCTTCATTTCCCATACTTCTCCCTGCCTTCCCTTCCTTTACATCGGTTTAGGATACTTCTCCAAATCTTTGATCAGCTTTGCAATCTCATCATCCGGCATGGCATAGTCCTCAAGCTTCCCGGACATATACGCGTCATATGACGAGAGGTCAATAATACCATGACCGCTCCAGTTCATGAGTATTACTTTTTCTTTTCCTTCTTCTTTAGCCTTCTTAGCCTCATCAATCGCACAGGCAATTGCATGGTTTGTTTCCGGTGCAGGGATAAAGCCTTCTGTTCTGGCAAACATGAGACCTGCGGCAAAGGTTTCCAATTGAGAATAGGATCTTGCTTCTATGAGCTTGTCCATGGCCAGTCTGCTCACAAGCGGAGCCATTCCGTGATAACGTAAGCCCCCGGCATGAATCGGGGCAGGAACAAAATTATGGCCAATGGAATACATAGGAAGAAGCGGTGTTGTCTCGGCAGTATCGCCAAAATCATATACATAAGGGCCTTTTGTAAGAGTCGGACATGAAACCGGTTCCGATGCAATAATCTTTACTTCTTTACCGTGAATCTTGTCTCTTATGAAGGGGAAGGATACGCCTGCAAAATTACTCCCGCCGCCGGCACAGCCGATCACTACATGGGGATACTCCCCAACCATGGCAAGCTGCTTCTGCGCCTCAAGACCTATGATAGTTTGATGCATCATTACATAGTTCAGCACGCTGCCGAGAGAATATTTTGAGTTTTCCGTAGTCACCGCGTCTTCTATGGCCTCGCTTATGGCTATGCCAAGACTGCCGGAGTGATTCGGATTCTCTTCCAGATATTTCCTGCCGGCATTTGTGTCAGGACTGGGGCTTGGCACACATTTCGCGCCCCATGTCTCCATCATGATTTTTCTGTAAGGCTTCTGGTCGAAACTCACCCGTACCATGTAAACTTTCACTTCAAGGCCGAACTGGTTGCAGGCAAAGGCAAGAGCGCTTCCCCATTGGCCTGCGCCTGTCTCTGTTGTAAGTCTCTTCGTGCCGAAAATCTTGTTGTAGTATGCCTGTGCAATAGCCGTATTGGGTTTGTGGCTGCCCGGAGGACTTACACCCTCATTTTTGTAATATATGTGAGCCGGCGTTCCAAGAAATTTCTCCAGTGCATATGCTCTATGCAGAGGAGTCGGCCGCCACATGAGAAGTTTTTCTATTACCTCATCCGGTATATCAATCCACCTCTCCGTGCTAACTTCCTGTTCTATGAGGTTCATAGGTAAGATAGGCGCAAGCATATCGGGTGTAATTGGTTCTCCTGTTGCAGGATTTAAAGGCGGGGGGAGGGGGTTAGGCAAATCTGCCTGAATGTTATACCATGCCCTCGGCATATCCTGTTCGCTTAAAATAATTTTCCTGTTCATACACTCCTCCTTTTTTAGTAAATAAAAAGGCCATGGGTTTAATCAATCCCATGGCCTTTTGAAACAAAAAAGCCACGGACGGTGTGAATCCGCCCGTGGCTGGTTATTGCGGTTTCACACCTACATTGCCTGCCACCACCATATCCATTGAATTTTCACGGCTTCTGTCTTCATAGTGTTTAATTTTTAGCACGGAGATAATTTCATGTCAAGATTTTTCTTGATATTTGTTTTATAATGACAGGTTCTCCGGTACTTTAAATTGCAACATCAAAATATCTGTGGTATATCAGTGGGCATATGTTTACACGAAAAAAACTCATAATACTGCTTTCTCTCATAGGCCCAGGGATAATTACCTCCAATATAGATAATGATGCAGGCGGTATTGCCATCTATTCTATTGCCGGGGCGCACTATGGATACAACCTTCTGTGGACCCTTATCCCTATAGTTTTTCTCCTTATAGTATATCAGGAAATGTCTGCCCGGATGGGGGTAGTTACAGGTAAAGGGCTTGCCGACCTTATACGTGAGAACTATGGAATAAGAACCGCCTTCTGGGTTATGGTGTGTCTGTTTTTCACAAACCTCGGGAACACTATGGCTGAGTTTTCAGGGTGGGCAGCAAGCATGGAGCTTTTTAATGTATCTAAATACATTTCCGTGCCGCTGGGCGCTATTTTTGTTTGGTTTTTAGTAAGGAGATGGAATTACAGTATATTTGAAAAAATATTCCTCTTTGTCTGTTTAATATATCTTACCTATATTTTTTCCGCATTCTCTGCAAAACCTGACTGGAAAGAGGTAATGACCAAGACAGTAACGCCTTCCATACAATGGAACATGGATTACCTGATTATCGTAGTCAGCATTATCGGCACCTCTATTACCCCATGGCAGCAATTTTATCTTCAATCAAATGTCGTAGAGAAAGGTCTTAGCGAAAAGTACCTCTGGGCATCAAGATTTGACGTGATTTTCGGCTCTATAATGATGGGAGTGGTTGCCTATTTTATTATAGTAGCCTGCGGCGCCACATTGTTTCCGGCAGGTATCAGGATAGATTCAGCAGAAGACGCGGCGCTGTCATTAAAACCCCTGGCAGGAAAATATGCCTATATTCTTTTTGCTGTCGGTCTTGCCAATGCCTCGCTGTTTTCGGCATGTATTCTCCCGCTTGCCACAACTTATTATATTTGTGAGGCCTTCGGCTGGGAAGCAGGCATAGGAAAAAGCTTCAAGGAAGCCCCTCAGTTTATGTCCATGTTCACAATAATATTAATACTGGGCGCTTCATTTATCCTCATACCGAATCTTCCCCTCATTAAAGTGATGTGGTTTTCTCAGATTATAAATTGTCTTCTTCTTCCTGTGGTTTTAGTATTTATGCTCCGGCTCATCAACAATAAAGAGCTTATGGGTGAATTCAAAAACTCATTATGGACAAATATTATCTCATATACAAGTACCGCTATGCTGATCATTTTAAGCATCACGCTTCTCTTCAACACGATAGCCGATTTTTTCCGTGTTCATTGACTTTTTGCTGTTAATACTATAAGTTTAACTATGCAAATTTAAACAGTTAGAGCGTTGCAATTGTCATTGCTGTTGCGCTTCGGCGTGACTACATATAATATTTGCAAATATTTTTATAAACCTGAAACAGGGGGAAATATGTCAAGTATAAACAAAGTAATACTCATAGGAAGGCTCGGCGGAGACCCGGAGCTCCGATACACCGCGGACGGATCGCCTGTTGCAACATTTAATGTAGCAACCTCGGAAACATGGAAGGACAAAGGCGGCAACAAACAGGAAAGAACGGAGTGGCACAGGGTAGTGGCATGGAGAAAACTCGGCGAAATTTCCGCGGAATATTTGAAAAAAGGGAAACTGGTCTATATCGAGGGGAGAATCCAGTCGCGTGAGTTTGAAGGAAAAGATGGGGTAAAAAGAAAAATGTATGAAATAATTGCCTCAAATATGAAAATGATCGGAGGCAGCGCTCAAACAGAAGGCGGGGGCGGAAGATGGAAAACAGAGGACAGCCCGCCAGCAACCCGTGAAGATGATTTCATCCCTGAAATTGAAGAAGACGATATAAGAATGTAGCAACACCTCAATACTCTGATAAAAAAAGGATTAACCGTAGAAATGTTTCCGTTACATAATTGCCGGCATGATTTTTCTTTGACCTGCAAGGCTGCAAACTGCGTGTTTTCCTAAAGACAAGGATTGCCGGTTGAAATATGCTTCTTCCGTCTTTACCGGGACGATTTTTTCACCTGCGAAACTGCAAGCTGCGCGGTTCCCCAGAGGCCAAGACTACGGATTGAAATGTGCGCCTTTTACTCTTAACTGGACGATTTTTCTTTCACAAATAAGTAATTAAAAATAAATGAGTTATCGATAATTACGAATTGAAACAGAGGATAACGACGAAATCAGCGGCGGCTGTAGGACGTCCGCTGGATTGATTTGTTAAGTTCCTTAATCTGCCCATGTTTCTCCGTCCCTAATCCCTTCTTTGACGATTGTTCTATATTGATTATCTCTAATCTCTAAAAGAGCAGTATAACCATCTCCACAGCCTACCCAGCAACTAGAATCGAACATAACAAAGTGACGACCGTTCAGTTTAAACATTTTTATTATTTTTCCTTCACTATCAATTTCTACCACTTTGTTTTTAGCATAAAAAAAGAGCGGCCCATATTTCTTTTCATATGGCAATAAGTATTGCACTATGTATATTTCTTTAAGATTTGGAATAGGCACATATAAAACAGGTACCTTTGAGAGAAGGACTGGTTTAGAGTATGAGATATCCTGCTTAAGATATTCGTCCCATTTTTTGAGTAAATCGTTTGCCAAACTGTTTGTCCTGACAATTTTATCGACATGCTTCTTAACCGATCTCATTGTGTTTTTAATCAGTGGCAAAGTTTGATATTCGAAAACATTTTTTTCAAGATATGCCAGAGTATACTGTCTAAGTTGTTTGCATTCTTCGGTGTCGACAGAGGTTGCTTGAAGCGGGTCCTCGGAACTAAAAGGGTATTCTTCGTAATCAAAAGTTATAAGGGTTTTTGCTTTGCAAATGCTTGAACTTATCAAACTTAGAAGGTTAATAGACATCGAAGAAGGAAATTTACCGATAAGACAAGGTTTAAAATCCTTTTCATTGCCACAATTAAAAGTAAAAGTAAATTCAAATGATTCGCTTTCTGCAATTTGAGGGCATGTAAAACCACAAAGAATTAACACAATGGTTGCGATTAAGTAATGCAAACTACCTCTCAATATAAAACGAAAGAATCAGCCGGAGCGTAGCGATCGGCTGGATTGCTTTTGTTGGGGGTTTAAATAAACATCTCCAATAAGGACATCTGTGTGGCCGATAACACCAAGCGCTTTTCTATTCGACATCAAAGAACCTCGACATGTCTGTTTCGGTTTTAATTCCGAATTCGCAGACTTGTTCGATTTTTTCACCATTGAGTTGAACCACTCCTTCATTTCGGCCATTCTCAACAGCGTCAATGTAATATTTGCCTTTGTATCTGTAAATGCTCATTGACCCGCTAAGTAGACCTAGGATTTCGTTCAATGAGTTTTTTACCACACCACCCAGATTCTTCATCAGCACGGCAAGCCATATCTTTGTTGACCCACAACCAGCCCCAGATGCGTATTCAAAGTTGCCGATGTTTTCGGGAATTCCGTCGCCATTGATATCGATATGGAGAAAGCCTACCCCATCCGCATAGTCACCATATCGTTTTACGAATTCATCGCGGTATCCAACGGCATCATGGCTGAATGGTAGTTTTTCAGTAACCGGTTGCCATGTTATTGGGCGAATAGTACCATTGGCAATTCCGGCGCATAAGCTTTTGATTTTGGCAGAGACGACAACTCTTTGAGTACTTTGTACTTTCAAGAGACATAATGGTCTAATTAGACCGCTAGGCTTGATCCAGGAAATCATGTTTGCCCTGTTTGGATCAGCCAAATCAGTTGTCACCATAAAATAACGACCACGGTAAATGATTGGATAATCTCCACCACCCCAGTATGCCCAACGAATCTCTTCTTCCGGGTCGCTAACATCATCAATCCCATCGTCATTTTTTTCTGCAGTTAAGATGTAAGATAAATTAAACACCTGAGAAGCGGGACAAGTTCCGCCAGCAGAGAATTCGGCAAACCGCACAAGCATATCGTTGTGCTTTAGCTGTAGCTTGTAAATTCTTTGAGGCTCATTTGAAAACGATGATCGTAGTGATTCTATCTGTGCTTTTTCTTTATTGTCTATTCCCCATCCTGCCTTTACATCGTTGTCATCTATCGACCGCTGATCTCTGCCCGGCACTGAAAGCAGCGATAGACGTTTATTATCCGCAAGTTTAGCAAGTGACAAACATACATCTTTTGCCTCCTGATTCGACAACTGCTTTTCCATGACACCAAGTGATCGGATTTGCATGTAACCAAGCTCATTGATTCGATCAATGTACACCCGGATCAAACACTCCTTCCCTTTACAGCCATTTCGTAGCGTCTCCAGCCATTTGCGTTCCTCATCTTTTAATCCTGATTTATTGTATATGACGTTGAGTGTGGATTGAAATGTGCTATTCAGTATTCCGTCAAGCCGCTTTAGTTCAGGATCAGCGCAGATTATAACCTCGGAAGGGGTTAGCTTACCATCACATCGCATTGCCGCTTGCACGGCAACAGGTAGAAAAAACGTGTTAAAGATAAGGACTAACAAAAGTATGGGAAATAATTCTCTCTTCTGTCTTAGAATAGTGATCATCTTCTACCCCTAACAAATTATTCTATAGTTTCTGCCTATCTCCACAAATCAAATATTCTTTTACAGTTCCATGTAATAACAATGCTCTAATGTTCATACAAATCATGGTCTTACTGACTTCTCAGTGACAGCTTAAATTGTTGATATAATAATGTATAATATCCTGTCAAACTTTTTGCAACAATTTATTTTATCTTTCTATATATCATGTCAATTTTAAGATTATACAGAAACTGGAGGATTCCGGATGCTTGCAATTCCTTCTGTTTTACAGACCAAAGATAAGTAACATTTGTGGAACAGGACAATCGTTAATTACCTTTTGAAATCGTGTTTTTTCATCACACTCGTTGTTTTATCGGGTTCAGGAAGCTCTTATACCGTATCTTAGGCAATAACCACCGCAGTACGTTCAGGAGGAAGTTGTTTGTGCCTCAGGCAAAACTACGCAGTGTGAGTTTCAATTTATTTATCCGCTGGAAGATGATTTCTCTTTTATGACTTTTTCATGAAGCCATACTTTGATAAGAGCGCCTCTATCAACGCCAATTTTTTCACGAATTGCGTCGATATCCTTTACAAGAGATTCTGCAATATCAAGTGTTATGCGTATTTTTCTGTTGGATCGGGTTATTTTAGCCTTCGATAAATCGATAATGTCTTCAATATCCTCTCCTGCATCGAATCTCTTGTCAAACTCGTCTGTTGTTTCAGCTAAGCGTTTTTTTGTCATAAATTTTCCTCTCCCTGGTTCTTGATCGGCGTACTGAGATAATACGGATAGCATTATCCCTGACGGTAAATATGGCAGTCCATACCTTGTTTTCTATGGCGCCGATCACAATCCATCTTCTTTCTATCGGATAGGGTGTTTCAATCTCGATCCTGTTTTCGTCAAGCCAGATTTTCCGGGCAGTTTCAAAGTCAATCCCGTGTTTCTTAAGATTGGTCTCGCTTTTCTCATTATCCCACTCGAATACCATATTCATTAATTATACAGCATTTGTACATATTTGCAACAAATATGTGTCATATATGACTTGGCATTCTAAATAACAGATATTGTCAAAAGTTTCATGAAAGATTGGTTCACAGAATGAATATGTATAAGCTTTTACAAAGAGAAAACAGGGGGAGAAAGAGAAAAGAAATGAAAATGGAAATGGAAAAACTCACCCGTTTATTTATTCCGGTTTCACATAAACGTTTATGTGAAACCGGGTTGAGTGGGCAGCGGCATGTCGGGGATTTTGCAGATGTGGATGGGCTGCGAGATTTGCAGGCCGTAATCGTACTGAACGTACGATGGAGGATCGCAAGGCGAAGCAGACCGCCGCAGATCAAAATCCCCGACATGCCGCTGCCCGACCAAGAGAAAAGAGCTAAAAGATGCTCAAGAAACAAAACAACTTGGTGAAAACTTTCGACAATACCAAACAACACAATAGGTGCAAGTAAAGAAATTATTTCAATTTTGGGGAAACACAGAGCGCCCTTTATTTGGTTCCCCCTCAGTCGGTTTTATTTTAAAAAGGCAAGGCTCAACCAGGGAAGATAGGTTATAATGGCAAGCCCTATAAGGAGGATACCGATGAAGGGAAGGGAAGCGAAGTAAAGGCTTAATATCGGTTTGTTGAAACGGATGCTGGAGATGAAGAGGTTAATCCCCAGGGGGGGTATAGATGCCCCGATCTCCAGATTGGCAAGGAAGATAATCCCCAGGTAAACAGGGTGAATCCCGTAAGCCTGGGCAACGGGAGTGATAAGGGGAACCACAACAGTCAGGGCGGGAAACATTCCCATAATGCACCCCACCGCCAAAAGGAAGAAATTCAGCATAATAAGAAAAAGGAATGGGCTCGCAATATGGGCTTTTAAAAAATCCAATGTTCTCATAGGGAGTTCCGCATCGATTAAATAATTCGTCAGACCAAGAGCTGCTCCCAGGATGATCAGAATCCCTCCTACCAGCACCATGCTTTCTTTCATAAGTCTCGGCAAATCTCTCCACTTGATATCCCTGTATATGAACACCTCTACTACAAGCACATAAACCGCGGTAATGGCGGCTGCTTCACTTACCACAAAGTATCCGCCATAGATTCCCCCCAGGACCACAACAGGGAGGGGGAGTTCCCAGATTGAATCCTTCACTGCCCTGAAAACTTCGGGTACATTGAAACCGGTGCGAGGGACTTTGACTGCGATTGCCTTGTTGAAACAAAACAGTGCAAGGAGGATAATCAGGAGTATTCCCGGCAAAATGCCTCCCAGAAAAAGTTCATCAATCCGTACTTTTGCCACAATGGCATAAATGATCAGAGGGAGGCTCGGGGGAAATAGAAGACCCAGCGTCCCTGATGTAGTTAAGAGTCCAAGAGAGAATGATTCCGGGTACTTTCCTTTTAACATGGCCGGGAAAAGGATGCCTCCCATAGCTATGATAGTGAGGCCTGTAGCGCCTGTAAGAGCTGTAAAAACCGCACAGGTGAGGAGCGCGATCATCGACACCCCGCCAGGTAACCAGCCTAATATTGCGTTGGAAAGTCTGATTAATCTTTTTGGCGCACCGCTCTCGGAAAGAAGGTAACCGGCAAAGGTGAAGAGGGGAATAGCGACAAGGATCGGGGTTGTCGCCATTCGGTGCATTTCAATGATCATGGCCGAGGAATCAATCTGGCCGGAAAAGAGCAAACAAAGGGTCAAGCCGGAAATAACGATAAAAAGGGGAGCGCCAAGGAGCATCAAAAGAAAAAATGCAAATATAACTAAAAAAGGGGTCATTTCTCTCTTTCCCTTTGGTGTACCATGAGGAGACCCTTAAGGAAATAAAAGAAATATCTGAAAGCCATGAGGCTGAAGGTAAGAGGAAGAATAATTTCCGAGACCCAGGAAGGAATGCCCAGAAAAGCTATGCCCTTCATCTGAAACTCATTATGAATGAATTTCAGTGCTGCATAGGTAAGGAAGCAGCAGATCAAAAACGAAAAGGCATCGATTGTAATTGCCGCAAAATTCTTTCCCTTCGGCGATAACCATCGGGAAACCACATCGATGCATATATGTTTACCTTCCCGTGCCGCAATGGTAGCCCCGATAAATCCTGTCCATAAAACAAGAACCCGGACAAGGGCGTCTCCCCAGGCAATACCCGTGGAAAAAAAGTTTCGAAGTATAATCTGCGAAAAGGCAACAAGAATCAGGGCGCTTAACAGGGTTACCAGGAGAGCTTGCTCCACCCGACCGATAACTTCATCGATCCGTTCCCATCGATCCATTATTTCGCTCCCTTCCGGTAATTTGTCAACTGAGAATTTACATCATCTACAGTTGTCCGTGAAAAAGCTTTTCCGCTGATACGGCCCATTGCATCATTAGACAGTTTTCTGAGTTCATCAATCTGGTCTTTTGAAGGGGTTATAACTTTTACCCCCTGTTTTACCATTACCCTGGTTGCCTCCTGATTTTCATTTCGGGCTGTTGCCTTCAATTGGCTCAGATGACGCTGGGAGCTTTCAAGGAGAATTTTCTGATGGGCAGGCAATAAGCGGTTAAATACATTTTTACTTATGACTATAGCGCCTGCCACATAGGCAAGGGGAACATTCGTCAGGTACTTCACTTTAGTAAACCACTGGAGCGAAATGGCTCCGGTGGGAGGAATATAAACAACATCCACCAAACCTGTCTGGAGACCTACCAGAACATCAGGTATAGAAAGGGGAATAGCCGTTACTTTGGCAGCATCAAAGACTGCCTTTGCCATGCGAGATTCCTCCTGGATCCAGACCTTTCCCTTTTTGATATCCGATACGCTGGAGATGGGTATAGTGGAGGACATAAGATAGACAAAACCTACCTCAGAAAAACCGAGGAGTATGTATCCATTATCTTCAAAACCCTTCTTGAGATAAGCATCCATTTTATTCAAAATGAGGTCGACTTCATCGTAATTTTGAAAGAGAAAAGGAATTTGCAGGACATTGATCTCTTTAAATATCTCTGAGAGACTTGTTGAAGTCAGAGCTGCAGCCTGAATCTGGCCGATCTTCATCTTTCGAAGCATATCATTCTCATCTCCCAGCACTCCGCCCGCATAAATCTTAAGCCGAACCATATTGTCCGTCTTTTTCATCACTTCGGCATTCAAGGCATTAAGCATCTTGACCCAGGAATTTCCCTCCGGGGCCAAGGTGGCCAGCTTGATGACAACCTCTTTTTCTGCTCCCTGGACCGGACCGACAAAAAGAAAACATGCCAGCAACAAGAGTCCAATAAATTTGATTCTGCTGCAAATGTTCATATCTGCTCCTATTCGAAAATTTCCTCTTTATGATTCAACAGATCCACTGCCTTTTTTCTGGCAACCACATTGAGGAGTGTTACCTCCGGCAAAATATCAACAGGAGCGCTAAGGACCTTTTGAAGGATTGAAACGAAAAGGTCTTTATCAAGGGCCTGCCGTGCGTAAAAATTCGCATAATAGACATGGGTCATTAAAAATTTACCCTGCCCCGCCTCTAAAGCCCTCTGAAAATGTTTTTGAGCCTTATTCAGGTCTCCCCCGGCGTTTTTGGGCCAGGATGCAAACCATATCCCCATAAATATGTGAGGCCCGCCATAGTAAAAACCTTCGTCCAGTTCCAGTACTTTTTTCATCATCAGTTCAACCCTTGGAAGTTCAGCAAGCGCCTCCATCGAATCCAGATTAAGCTTGATCCAGTTTCCCCAAGAGGAGGCTGCCCAAAACAAATAGGGGACATCCTTCCTGCCGCAGTTATTAACAGTTTCCCTGAAATCATCAAAGGACCCCTGAGCAGGTTCCTTAAACCCCCTTATTTCAAGGGATCGCAGAGAATAATGCCTTGCCCTCCCGTATAACTGCTTTGCATACTCAGGATCGGCATCTTCCATAAAGGCTGAGGCAAAAGAAGAATAGGTCTGAGCAGCATTGATAAGCAGCCGATCATTATCCGGCACCGACTCAATCATGCCGTCCATCAGCATCAAATAGGCGGGCATACCTTCACGGACCATCTTCAGGTCGGATTGTTGAAAGGCAGATTTTGCCACCCCTTCCAGTAATGTCGCCGTCGCCGCAACAGTCAGCTTCTTGTTCGGCAGGCAACCGGTTAAAAGAAAAAGACATATTGCACAAAGTAGAATACGGTTTTGCAAAAGTTTCATCTCTTGTGTTCTGAATGTATACACATAACGTGTTACCACAAAATCTTTTTAAAGGCAATGTTTTAACTATTTGTTCACGGATGTGAAGGGGGTGTATTTAGATTTTACCGATTGTTTTCGTAGATTTTCTCAATTTTTTTGGAAGCTTCCTCGGATTACCTTTTTTATTTAAGGATTGCCGGTCAGTTTCATCCGATTCAGCATCCTTCCCGGAGTTGTCTATAGCCATGAGGGCCTCCATCCCCGGCGGCGTGAGAAAAGCAACACCATGTTTTTTTGCCTCATCAATGATTGCGCGGTCTGAACTCACTGCAACCATACCGGCCTTTTTCTCCCTTATCCAACCGATAATAACATCATCGGCAGTTTCTTTCTCTGCTGAATACACCACATCGACACCCTTATAATTCTCTTTTTGTCTGCCGGGGGAATAACTGGCATAGGCATCAAAAACTACAGTTAATTTAACGCCTTTCATCCTCTTATACTGCGCGAATCTGTCAAGCAAAGACATCCTCAACATATCAAGGCTTGATCCTTCACGGGCAGGAGAGGTTCTTATTCTGTTTATGTAATTATATCCGTCAACGATTAAGTGGGGCATGGCTTTTGTATACCACCAAAAAACAAGGGGTGCAAGTTAATCCTGCACCCCTTATATTATATACTTCTATATATCCGCAGATTACTTTAAAAGAACTTTTCCGGAAATGGGCGCTGCAAGTTCAGTCTGACTATTTTGCCTTCTTCTGCCCATAGTAATCTTTCAATATCCTGTCAAGCACTCCGTTGATAAAATCACCGGAATCTCCGTTTCCATACTTTTTTCCCATTTCAATTGCCTCATCAATTGCAACCTTTGGCGGCACATCCCGGGAAAACAGCATCTCATACACACCGATTCTCATAACATTTTTATCAACAAAGGCTATCCTGTCCATTTTCCAGTGTTCACTTGCAGATGTAATAAACCCGTCTATCATTTCTTTTTCTTTTTTAATACCGGACAGGAGCAGCATTGCATAATCCATAATATCTTTTTGATAGGGGAAGGTTTCGCAGTATCTATCAAGGGCAAGCTCAGCGCCTTCGTTATTTGTTTCCAACTGATAAAGCATTTTTAATGCTAACTCTCTTGCTTTTCTTCGACGCACAAAGTATTTTCCCTTATAAGATTAACCATTTCTATTGCACTCAGAGCAGCATCATAGCCTTTATTTCCTGATTTTGTTCCTGCCCGTTCTATTGCCTGCTCAATATTTTCACTTGTAATAATACCAAAGACAACAGGTTTTTCATATTCAAGAGAAACCTGAGCTATGCCCTTTGTAACCTCGGAGGCAACATAATGAAAATGTGCCGTTGCACCCTTTATTACCGTGCCAAGACATATTACACAGTCTATATCTTTCTTCTTTGCAAGAAGTTTTGCAATAAGAGGAATTTCAAAAGCGCCCGGAACTTTATAAACATCAATCTGTTTATCGTCTGCCCCATGCCTCTTCAAACCATCAAGTGCGCCTTCAAGAAGCCTGTCTGTGATAAAGCTGTTAAATCTGCTTACTATGACTGCGAACTTAAAACCCTTTGCATTAAGTTTTCCTTCACGTACCATAATATATGCTCCTTATATATTGTTAAGGATGTGACCCATCTTTTTCTGCTTGGTCTTAAGATACGTAATGCTGTCTTTTGTCGGTGCTATTTCAATGGGCACCCGCTTAACAATTGTAAGACCGTATCCTTCAAGCCCGATTATCTTTTGAGGATTGTTTGTGAGCAGTCTCATCTTCCTGACGCCAAGGTCGTTTAGAATCTGAGCGCCTATTCCATAATCCCTCAGATCTTCTGAAAAACCAAGGGCTATATTTGCTTCAACCGTATCATGGCCACAGTCCTGCAGGTTATAGGCCTTCAATTTATTCAGTAAACCGATTCCACGGCCTTCCTGTCTCATATATAAAACAACACCCTTCCCCTCTTTTTCAATCATGTCGAGGGCGGCACGCAACTGTTCTCCGCAATCACACCGCATGGACCCGAGCACATCACCGGTAAAGCATTCGGAATGCACTCTTACAAGAACAACATCCTCGGGTTTAATTTCACCCTTAACAAGGGCTAAGTGAGTTTTCTTATCTATATCATTCTCATAGCCGATTACGGTAAATTCTCCGCCATGACGCATAGGAATTCTTGTTTCTGTTACCCTTCTTACAAGTTTTTCGGTCCTTGTCTTATATTTAATCAGGTCTGCTACAGTGCAAATCTTCAACCCGTGCTGTTCCGCGAAGATTTCAAGGTCAGGGAGACGCGCCATAGTCCCGTCTTCTTTCATTATTTCGCATATAACACCTGCAGGTTTTAACCCTGCAAGCTTTGCCATATCAACGGATGCCTCTGTATGGCCTACCCGGACAAGGACACCACCCTGCAGCGCAATGAGCGGAAATATATGGCCCGGTTTTACAAGATCATCGGCTGTTGAATTATCGTCTATGGCAACCTGTATTGTCTTCGCCCTGTCGTAGGCGGAAATTCCCGTTGTTACTCCTTCTTTTGCCTCTATCGATACTGTGAAAGCCGTATTATGCCGCGATGTGTTTTCCTGAACCATCAGGGGAAGGTCCAATGTTCTTGCCCTTTCTTCCGTTAAGGAAAGGCATATAAGACCGCAAGCATACCGTGCCATAAATGTTATAGCTTCAGGAGTCGCTTTTTCAGCGGCAACCATCAAATCGCCTTCATTTTCCCGGTCTTCATCGTCAACGACGATAATCATCCTGCCTTCACGAATATCAGGGATCACATCTTCAATGTTTGAAATTACCATATCTTATTCCCCTTTTATAAATCCTTGTTCATAAAGAAGATCCATGGTTATGCCTTTTTTGCTGGACTTGTCCATAAAGCTCTCTATGTACTTTCCGATAATGTCCGTCTCTATGTTAACCTTATCACTCATATTTTTTTCGCCAATTGTGGTTTTAGACATTGTGAAAGGAATTACATTAACAGTAAACATATTATCACGTTGCTCATTGACTGTCAAACTTATTCCATTTATTGCAATAGAGCCCTTCTTTACGATATAGCGGGATAAATCGGACGGTATTTCAATCTCTATCCTGATTGAATCACCTGCTTTACTGATATTTGTTATTGTGCCGATCCCGTCCACATGCCCCATAACAAAATGACCACCGAATCTGCCCTCTGATGCCATTGCCCTCTCAATATTTACCCTGCTTCCTGTCTTTTTGTCTTTCAATGTAGTCATGCTGAGCGTTTCAAGCGAGGCATCCGCGTAAAAAATCCCTTTTTCAAGTCTTGTTGCTGTCAGGCAAACACCATCAATGGCAATACTGTCGCCTTCATGAATGCTCCTGTCACCAAGGACCGTTTTGATACAGAACTCCCACTTGCCTCCGGACTTTCTGATATCCGATATTGACCCGATATCTTCAATAATTCCTGTGAACATAGCCCTCTACATATATATCTTCTTTGAATCTCTTAATAAAAGAAATGTCAATTTTGTAAGCATCCTTTAAAAAATCAATACCGCGTCCTCCTATAATATTGAGAGCGCTTTTCCCTCCGATAAGGATAGGAGCATAAAATAATGCCACCTTATCCAGCAGACCTTCTTTTAAAAGACTGCTGTGTGTTTCACCTCCACCCTCCACAAGCACACTGACAATTTCCCTTTTGTACAACTCTTCGCATACATGTTTGATTGAGACCCTGCCGTTCTCTTCCCTGGGAACTTTTATAATATCTACCCCGAGGGACTTAAGCTTTTCTTCCTTGTCTGAACGTGATCCCTCTGAAGCAAAGATCAGTGTCTTGTACTTTTCGGATGTCTTTACCATATCGCTTGCAAGAGGTATTCTCAGTTTGGAATCAAGGATAATCCGGATAGGGGTTCTCTTGGGACGCAGCATCCGAGGAACAAGAATAGGATTATCGGTAATTACCGTGTTAATGCCTACCATGATGCCGTCCATTGTTGATCTCAGTTTATTCGCATATTTTCTCGATTCTTCATTGGATATCCATTTTGAGTCACAGGTTTTCGTTGCAATCTTTCCATCAAGACTGGCTGCCGCCTTCATTACAAAAAAAGGTCTCTTTTTTTCCATATAGACGATAAAAGCTTCATTAAGTTTCCTTGCCTCATCTTCAAGAAGACCGACTTTCACGCTTATATCAGCCTTTTTAAGCGCTTCAATGCCTTTTCCATTCATATCCGGATTCGGGTCAAGCATGGAAACCACTACTTTTTTTATACCTGCCTTCTTTATTGCTTCCACACAGGGAGGTGTTCTCCCGAAATGGACACAGGGTTCAAGATTCACATAAAGGGTTGAACCTAAAACATTTTCCTTTGCATCATCTATTGCCATAATCTCTGCATGGGGAAGACCGGCCTTCTTATGATACCCCTTTCCCACAATACGCGTACCTTTAACCAAAACCGCGCCGACCATGGGATTGGGAGATGTTGTGCCGAACCCTCTCCGTGCAAGCGAAATTGCCATTTTCATATAATCTTCGTCTTTCATTCCCCTGCCCCTATTCTCTTAACTCTTCTTTCCTTCCCCATTGATCCATTCCCCTTTTTTCAACAACAGGCCCTTGAGTTCACTCATAAACTCATTAATGTCCCTGAACTGGCGGTAAACAGATGCAAACCGAACATAGGCTACCTCGTCAAGCTTTCTCAGCTCCTCCATAACCATTTCCCCTATTTCTGCGCCTTTGGTTTCCCTTTCGCCACCTTCCAGCAGGTGATATTCAATCCTTGAAACAATCTTTTCTATATTTGTAATGCTTATCGGTCTTTTTTCACAGGCTTTTTTTAGACCGTTTAATATCTTTATTCTATCAAAAATCTCCCTTCTCCCGTCTTTTTTTATGACAAGCGGCAACCCCTCTTCAAGCCTTTCAGCAGTGCTGAATCTCTTCCCGCACTTAAGGCATTCCCTTCTCCTGCGGATAGTATCCATCTCCTTATTTACTCTTGAATCAAGGACTTTACTTTCAACGGAATCACAAAAAGGACATTTCATAATTTTTTCGCGGAGCGGGGTTTTGTTTTTTTTGTTTTTGAGCCGTATGATTTTGAATTCCAGTGATCTGCAATCTGATCCTCGGATTCCGGATTTTCGTTCATGTCTACTTTCATGAGGGTGATGCCCGATTCCTCCATTATCTCCATGGACAGGCTGTCGGGGTAGCCGTTAACATAGAATACCTTTGTAATTCCTGCATTAATAATCATCTTGATACATATAGAGCACGGCAGGTGGGTTGAATAGATGTCGGCGCTGCTGATAGAAACACCATGATACGCAGCCTGAATAATGGCATTCTGTTCCGCGTGGAGACCTTTGCATAGTTCATGCCTTTCGCCTGACGCAATATTAAGTTTTTCACGCAGACAACCTGCTTCTATGCAATGTTTTAAACCTGTTGGCGCTCCATTGTAGCCTGTAGAGAGTATTCTCTTTTCTTTAACGATTAACGCCCCGACATTCCTTCTTTTGCATGTAGACCGCTTCGATACAATCTGCGCAATCTCCATAAAATAGGAATCCCAATCAGGACGTTTATTTATCATATTTCATACATACGCGAATAAAAAGGAAATCTCTTGCATAATGTTTTAATGTTTTCTTTTATTTCGAGATGAAGTGATTCGTTTTCAAGATCGCTCAGTGCTCTATCAATAAAATCACTTATCAGCTCCATTTCATGTTCCTTCATACCCCGTGTGGTTGTTGCCGGGGTACCTATTCTGATGCCGCTTGTAACATTGGGGCTCTTTGAATCGAAAGGAATCAGGTTTTTATTAACCATAATCCCGCTTCTCTCGAGAGCTTCCTGCGCTTGCTTCCCTGTTATTCCTCTGGGTGACAGATCAACGAGAAACAGATGATTGTCTGTGCCTCCGGAGACTATGCGGAAGCCGCATTTCTCCATGCAAGCTGCCAGATGCTTTGCATTCTTGATGATTTGCCCTTGATACTCTCTGAATTCGTCACTCATGGCATTTTTCAGCGCCACTGCTTTTGCGGCAATAACATGCATAAGAGGGCCACCCTGAATAGCTGGAAAAACAGCAGAGTCAATTTTTTTTGCAAATTCCTGTTTGCAGAGAATCAATCCCCCTCTTGGTCCACGGAGAGTTTTATGGGTTGTTGTAGTCACAAAATGTGCATATTCCACAGGGCTCGGGTGCAAACCTGCAGCAACAAGGCCTGCAATATGGGCAATATCCGCCAGCAGATAAGCGCCTACTTCATCGGCAATCTCTCTGAACTTCTTAAAATCCAGCACCCTCGAATAGGCGCTGGCGCCTGTAACAATCATCTGTGGCTTCTCTTCAAGGGCGATCTTTCTTATTTCTTCATAATCAAGCTCTTCATTCACGCTTGAAACCTTATAGCCAACAGCACGATAGAACTTGCCGGAAAAACTTACACGCGCGCCATGCGTCAGATGTCCTCCATGGTCTATATCCATACCGAGGATTGTATCGCCTACTTTAAGGGCGGCAAAGTAAGCAGCCATATTTGCGCCTGAGCCTGAATGGGGCTGAACATTTGCATGTTCCGCGCCAAAGAGCGTTTTTGCCCTTTCTATGGCTATATCTTCTATGCTGTCCAGATACTTGCATCCGCTGTAGTATCTTTTTGCAGGATAGCCTTCTGCGTATTTGTTTGTAAGGGGAGAACCCTGTGCTTCAAGGATTTCCTCATCCACATAGTTTTCCGATGCAATCAGGATAAGGCTGTATTCTTCCCTTTCAATCTCCTGCTTTACAAGTTCGTAAATTTCTTTGTCTTTTTCTGCTAATTTCATAATTCCTTACCTGTCCATAGTCCAAAGTATTTAATGCGGAATATGGAACTTTAAATATTTTCACTTTTACTTCAGGTGTTTCTCCTCCCACTGCTTTATCTTTTCAATTCTTTTTTCGTGTCTTCCACCCTCAAAAGATGTTCCAAGCCATGCCTTCATAATTTCTTCTGCCATCCCCTTGCCGATCACCCTCTCGCCCAGGACAAGGACGTTGGCATCAATATGCTTTCTACTCTGAACCGCTGTATATATATCCTGCACGAGAGACGCGCGTATACCTTTTACCTTATTTGCGACAACATTCATTCCAATCCCGGTGCCGCAAATAAATATACCCTTATCTGCCTCTCCGGTTGATACAATCTCAGATCCTTTAAAACCGAAATCAGGGTAATCTACAGAATCCTCTGTGTACGTCCCGGCATCAACAAAAGAATGACCTTCCTTTTCGATAATGCCTTTTAAGTATTCTTTCAACTCAAAACCGGCATGGTCTGAGGCAAGGACAATCTTCATCGATTAAATCTCCGAAATACAAGGGTTGAGTTCGTGCCCCCGAAACCGAATGAATTTGACAGGGCAACGTCTATCCTGTGGCTCCTTGATACATTGGGCACATAATCAAGGTCGCACTGCGGGTCAGGTGTTTCATAGTTGATTGTAGGAGGACAGACATTGTCCCTGAGGCTCAGAAGAGAAAATATTGCTTCTATCGCTCCCGCAGCTCCCAGCAAATGACCTGTCATGGACTTGGTGGAACTTACCGGGATCTTATACGCTTTTTCCTTGAATACCTCTTTTATTGCAAGCGTCTCCGTATAGTCATTCAATTCCGTTGATGTTCCATGGGCATTAATGTAATTCACATCTTCCGGTGATATTCCGGCATCTTTCAACGCCATCTTCATGCAGCGGATAAATCCCTCTCCGTCCGGGGATGGAGCAGTAATATGATATGCGTCTCCGTTATACCCGTAACCTGCTATCTCTCCGTATATCTTTGCGCCTCTTTTCAAAGCATGTTCGAGCTCTTCGAGAACTACGATTCCCGAGCCTTCAGAAACAACAAAACCGTTCCTGTCCTTATCAAAAGGTCGGGAAGCCTTCTGCGGCGCATCATTCCGCGTGGAAAGCGCTTTCATTGCATTGAACCCGCCAACAGTCAGAGGAGTGAGATTAGCTTCAGTTCCCCCGGCTATCATAACATCAGCATCTCCATACTGAATTATCCGGGAAGCTTCTCCAATGGAGTGCGAACCTGTCGCGCATGCCGTAACAATGGAAAGATTCGGGCCTTTCATGCCGTACTGAATCGCAATATGGCCCGGAGCCTCATTCGCTATCAGCATAGGAATAAAGAAAGGTGTAATCCTGCTGGGACCCCGTTCCAGAAGTACGCTGTGGTACTTTTCAATGGTCGGTAAACCTCCAAGCCCTGTGCCTACTACTACGCCCGCCCTTTCTGCATCCTCTTTGTCCATGTCTATACCAGAGTCCTCCATTGCTACTTTGGAGGCCGCAAGTGCATACTGGATAAAAAGATCCATTCTTTTAATCTCTTTAGGAGAGATATAATCTTCAGCTTTGAATTCCTTGATCTCACCGGCAAATTTTGTATCATGCTGGGCAGCATCAAAACGGGTGATCGGGGCAATCCCCGATTCACCGTTTAAGATTCGCTGCCATACATTTTCTAAACCGATACCGAGAGGCGTTGCAAGACCTAAACCAGTGGCAACCACCCTTCTTTTCAATGTATTCACCTCTTTGGTTATTTTTCTGCCATACGCTGTTCTATATATTTAATTGCGTCACCTACTGTTTCCATCTTCTCTGCATCTTCATCCGGGATTTCAATCCCGTAAGCATCTTCCAGCGCCATGATGAGTTCAACAATGTCAAGCGAATCAGCTCCAAGGTCATCAATAAATTTTGCTTCAGGAACTACTTCGGACTCGTTTACACCGAGCTGTTCAACAATCATCTCTTTTACTTTTTCTGTTACTGTCATCTAAGAATCACCTCCTCGATTTATTAACACTGATACTATATTGCCAGTTATCAGCGGTCGCCAATAAAGGCTGGAACTCAAAAACACTACATATACAGACCACCGTTGACATTTATTACCTCTCCCGTAATATATTCCCCATATTCGGAAAGCAGGAAATATACTGCACGGGCTACTTCTATCGGTTCACCGTATCTCTTTAAGGGAATTGCCTTACGCATTTCTTCCTTATATTTATCGTCCAATACTTCCGTCATCTTTGTGTTAATAAAACCCGGGGCAACGGCATTCACCCGTATGCCTCTCTCTCCGTATTCCCTTGCTGCGCTTTTCGTAAAGCCTATAATGCCCGCCTTGCTTGCGGCATAATTTGACTGGCCTGCATTACCCATCACACCGGCAATTGAAGAAATATTTACAATAGAACCGCCGGTTTTCAGCATATGCCTGATAACTGCCCTTGTACAATTAAAAACGCTTTTCAGGTTCACCGTGATTACCCTGTCCCAGTCTTCTTCCTTCATCCTCAACAACAGTTTATCAATTGTAATACCGGCGTTATTAACAAGATTGTTAATCTGCCCCATGTTTTTTATCACACTATTAACAGCCTCTTCAACGGCTTTAAAATCTGATACGTCAACTTGATAAAATTCGGCCTTTCTTCCTTTTTCCCTGATTGCGCTCAGCGCTTCATTCCCGTCAATAATATCAAATATGGCAATATCTCCGCCTTTGTCCGCTAAATACTCCGCCATTGCCCGGCCTATGCCCTGTGCGCCGCCTGTGATTATTGTCACCGTATTCTTCATGCAAGCATTTCCTTTATTGCCTCGATTTCTTCAAATTCTTCCACATTATAGCAGGGAATATCAGGCTCAATTCTCTTTATCAGGTTTGAAAGCACTTTCAGCGGGCCTACTTCCAGGAATACCTCTACACCTTCCTTTGCCATCCGCTTTATACTGCTTTCCCACAATACCGGCGAAAACATCTGCCTGTACAGTTTATCCGATATTGCATGATTATCCTGTTCAGGACAGGCGTCTACATTGCAAACAACGGGGTTCTCCATATCGCCTGCAGGAATTTTACCTAATTCATCCCTTAACCTGTCTGCCGCCTCCCTCATAAGGGGGCTATGGAAAGGTCCTGAAACATTTAAGAATACTGCTTTTTTATAACCTATGCCCTTCAGCTTATCAACAGCTTCTTTTAAGGTCTCCACGTTGCCTGATAGAACCACCTGTTCTTTGGAATTAAGGTTTGCCGGCACAGCCACATAATCGTCGTGGGAAATTTCCTGCAAAACAGGCTCTATTTTTCCCATGTCAGCGCCAATAAGAGCTACCATACCGCCTTTGCCTTTCGGACATGCCTCTTCCATGAACATGCCCCTTTTTCTCGTAATCATCAGGGCATCCTCAAATTTGAAAAAACCGCCTGCAAGCAATGCTGTATACTCGCCGAGACTATGGCCTGCAACAAGATAAGGCGCGATACCGGTCTGCGTCTTCAATACCCGGAACACAGCATAGCTCACCAAGAGCAGAGCAGGCTGCGTATTGTATGTCTGCCTCAATTCATCTTCAGGCCCTTCAAAACAGAGCTTTGTTATAGGAAAGCCGAGTGTTTCATCGGCTGTTTTAAACAAGTCCCTCACATATTCAAACCTGTCATAGAGCCCTTTTCCCATTCCAACATGCTGAGAGCCCTGACCCGGAAAAACAATGCCAATTTTTTTCATTCTTAACCTCTTTTCTGCGTTAAATTATTCATTTTATCTAATAACTTAACATTCAAAACTTAAAATCCGGCACTGCTTTATCTTTTCTTCTTCGATGCCGCTTCTTTTACAAGTTCAAGGGCAATTACATTCCTTTGAATCTGGTTTGCCCCTTCATATATCTGGAGTATCTTTGCATCCCTCATCATCTTTTCAACGGGGTATTCTTTCATGTATCCATATCCTCCAAAAATCTGTATGGCATCAACAGTTACTTTCATTGCCACATCGCTGGGGAAGACCTTCGCCATAGCCGAAACCTTTGAAAAATCCTTCGGATTACTGTCTATGTATCGCGCAACAGCATAAATAAGGGCACGGGAAGCCTCGACCTGCATTGCCATATCGGCAAGCATGTGCTGAAGGGCCTGGAATGTGATAATCTTCCTCTCAAACTGTTCCCTCTCTCTTGCATAATGAACGGCTTCATCAAGGGCGCTCTGCGCGACACCTACGGCCTGCGCACCGATACCAGGCCTTGTTCTGTCGAATGTTTTCATAGCGAGAATGAAACCCATCCCCTCTCTTCCTATAACATTTTCCTTAGGAACTTTGCAATCCTGAAATACAAGCTCTCTTGTCGCAGAAGCCCTTATGCCAAGCTTCTTCTCTTTTTTGCCGAAGGAAAAACCTTCCATGCCCTTCTCAAGAATAAAACCTGTTGCGCCCCTGCCGCCCTTCTTTCTATCAGTCATTGCAATCACGCTATATATTTCAGCCTCACCGCCGTTTGTTATCCATTGTTTTGTCCCGTTCAGGATGTATTCATCCCCCACTTTTTTCGCTTCCGTTCTGATTCCCTGCGCATCACTTCCTGCATTAGCTTCTGTCAGAGCAAAGGCGCCGAGTCTGCTGCCGTTTGCTATCTCCGGCAGATATTTTTTCTTCTGCGCCTCAGAACCGCCTAAAAGGATAGGATACGCGCCGAGAAGACTTGCCGCGTAGCTTACTGAAATACCGAGACAACCCTTGCTCAATTCTTCAACAACAATACAGTTTTCAAAGACTCCCCCGCCTGTTCCGCCATATTCCTCAGGGATATTTACGCCAAAAAGACCGGTCTCCGCACATGCCTTCATGACAGTCCAAGGAAACTCCTCTTTCTCATCAAGCTCGGCCCTTACAGGGATTATTTTATCTTCAGTAATTCTCCGAGCCAATGCCTGAATCTGCCTCTGTTCTTCCGTTAAAAAATAATCCATTTCTTTTTCTCCTTTTTCTTCTGAAGTGATTGGTGGCTCTGCATTGTCTCTTTTATAAATTCGTTCAGATTTTTTTCAACAAATCCTTTTGCTAAAGCTATTGCGTTTTTTATCGCTTTCCCATTTGATTTCCCGTGGCATATGATGCACACGCCGTCAACCCCAAGAAGAGGCGCGCCGCCTGTTTCAGAATAATCAAGCTGCTTCGCAATATCTTTAAATACATCCTTCATAAAAAGATAGCCTATCTTGCGCCGTACTTTTTTTTCAATACCCTCTTTAAGTAAAACCATTAAAGCATCAGCTACCCCCTCGCTTATCTTCAATGCCACGTTTCCCACAAAACCGTCGCTTACCACAACATCAGTGCTGCCGTTATGCACATCCGTACCTTCCACATATCCGATATAATTAAGCCCCAGTTGTTTTATCATGGCATGGGCTTCCCTTGTTAAATCGTTTCCTTTTGTTTCTTCTTCGGCATTGCTTAAAATACCAATCCTCGGAGACTTTATACCCAGGGCGCATTTTGCAAAAACATCTCCCATGAGGGCAAATTGAGCAAGATTTATAGGCTTGCAGTCAACATTGCCACCGGAATCCAGAAGGATCGATTTCCCTCCCTTTACATTCGGATTCAATGTCGCTATAGCAGGCCTGTCCACAGAATCCAGTCTTCCCAGGGTAAAAATCGCAAAAGCCATTGCCGCTCCGGAATTACCTGCTGTGACAACAGCCTGAACATGCCCGGCTTTCATCAGTTCAAAAGCCTTATTCATGGAAGAATCCTTCTTTCTCCTCAAGGCATTTGAAGGAGATTCATCCATTTCAACATATGTAGGCGTATGGTAAATCTCAAAGCCTTCAGGGCTTTTTACCAGCGGCTTTAAAACGTTTTCATCACCAAGAAGAACAATATCCGCTATCTTTTCGCTGCAGGCAAGTTCCACCCCTTCAACTACGGCACGGGGCGCGAAATCACCTCCCATTCCGTCCACTGCTATCTTTATCATACTGCTTATGCTTCTTTTACCTTTAAAAACTGTTTACCCCTGTAAAATCCGCACTTCGGGCATACAATGTGCGGCAATTTGGGTTCTTTACAGTTCGGACAAGGTCCGACATTAACAGCCGTTACCTTATAATGTGTTCTTCTTTTGTCCCTTTTTGATTGAGATGTTTTTCTTTTTGGAACTGCCATAATTATCTCCTTGACGCGCTAAAAAAGCGTTTAATTTTTCCCCCAGCAACATGGTTGAAGCTTTATTGCAGTGGCACTCTTCAATATTATTGTTCTTTCCGCATACGGCACAAAAACCCCTGCAATTCTCTCTACAAAGGGGCTTGATCGGCATATTCAGCAATACCTCTTCATATACCAGCGGATCTATGTCTATCTCATCACCTTCATAATAATAGACTTCCAGGTCTTCCTCGGCGAGTTCAAGTTCTGTCTCCGGCACAGGGATCTTCTTTATAAGTCCTACATCAAGGGGCGCCTGTATAGGGAAAGGAAATGCATCCAGACACCTGCCGCACATCAGAGAAAGGGAGCACCTGATGGAACCCTCCAGCCTCACATTATCGTCAAACTTACGGACAAAAATCTCATAGTCAACAGGGGCAAGAAAGGAAAACCCCTCATCTTTAGCTCCTTCTATCTGTGAAGCGTCTATCTTTCCTTTTAATACAGCTCCATCTTCTATCTCTGAAAGCCTTATAATCATATCTCCCTTCTTTTGAGTCTGATAATATAATTGGTTTATCCTTTAATTGTCAAGGAAATTAACCTGTTGTAACTGTTGTGGTTTTGCCGGTATGAAGCCGGCGGCCTCAGTCTGTGGTGGTTTTGCCTGCAACTTTTTCTATTGCAGCTTCATCAACAGGTATTGAGATAAGCTTTCTTTTATCTTTATCTCCCCTGATTATTTTCACTTCAGACTTTTTCACGCCGAAAATTTCTGAAAGATACCTGATGAGTTCCTCATTCGCCTTGCCTTCAACAGGCAGCGACATGAGCCTGACCTTCAAACCGGTGCCTTCCCGAAGAATCTCCTTTTTTTTTGCGTTAGTTATAACTTTTATTTCAATATTCACAGTGGAATTAGAACCTTACATATTTCCTGTAAGTTGTTTTATTATTAATAACAAGGTAACTGCCCCTTTATTTCATTCTCATACCCATATCAAAAAGGGTCCCTACAAGAAACTTTTCCAAAAAAATAACAATCAGCATAAGAATAAAGGGCGCCACATCGACCATGCCTATCCTTGTGGGGATGATTTTGGAGATTCTGTACGTCAAAGGGTCTACAAGCATACAGATAGTTTTAACAATAGGGTTAAAGGGATCAGGTCTTACCCATGAAAGAATGGAACGTGCAAAAATTACCCAGAAATACAGATCAAGCAAAAGTTTTAATACATAAGCAGCACCTGAAAACAGATTACCGAAAACAAACATAACACCCTCCGTAAATTGCCTACTTTTTTATCTCTCCAAACAGCAGGCCTTCCTCAATTCCTTTAATTTTAACTATTAACAGCTTATTTTCAAGGTTTTTCTCATAGGGGATATATACCGGCATATAGTTATCGGTATAACCCCTCATGTATAACCCTTTATAGAGTTTGCCTTCCGGGATGATTACCTGCTCTGTATTGACAAACTGTTTATAAAAGACCAGTCTTTTTTCAGCATCAAGCGCCTTGAGGCTTCGCACTCTCTGCTTTTTTACAGATTCGGGAATACCTCCTGCCATAGAAAAAGACGCTGTCCCTTTCCTCGCAGCATAGGGAAAAACATGAAGATAGTATATGGGCGCGGATTCAAGAAATCGGTACGTTTCTTCAAATAATCCTTCATCCTCTCCGGGAAAACCCACTATTACGTCCATACCGATGCCGATACCTTTTATCTTATTATGAATTTTTTCAATGATACCATTTATATATGCACGGTTATAGCGACGCCCCATCTTTTCAAGTATTGTACCAGACCCGCTCTGGAGTGGGATATGGAGACTTTTTGTAATCTTTTGAGAATCGGCGGTAATTTTAATAAATTCTTCATCAATGTACAGGGGATCGATGGAACTTATCCGGATGCGTTCCGGCGTCACACTTTCTTCAAGGAGTGTCAGCAAATCCTTTAGCCCCGCTTTTGAAGTATTATCCCTATAAGAAGCTATCTCTATGCCGGTTAAGACAACCTCTTTTATCCCTTTTTCCTTCAATGCGCCAAGGGTTTCTATAATCTCCTTTACAGGCCTGCTTCTCGGTTTCCCCCTTGCAAAGGGTACCACACAATAACTGCAAAATTTGTCACAGCCGTCCTGAATCTTCAGAAAAAACCTGGTCTTACCGGCGGGCAATATGTCAACGGCGCATTTTTCCAGAGTAAGCAGCGCCCTTTCCGACACAAATATACCTTTCTTGTCAATAAAATCAGTGATACGGAACTTCTCGGCCTGACCCAGGATAAGGTCGGCTCCGAAAGAGCGCTCAGGGTAGACCTGTCCGTGACAACCGGCAATTACAATCTTCGCCTTTTCATTTTCCCTGCGGCTCTGGTTGATAAATCTCCTGATATCCCTTTCCGCTCCCTCCGTTAATGTGCAGGCATCAATGATAATAATATCTGCCTGGGTCATGGGAGATGGGACTAAACCCGCGCTTTCCAGGTTGCTGGAAATTACGTAAGAATCCCATTGGTTTGCCTTACAGCCGGTGGTATGGATGAAATATTTCATATATGCTGGTTATCCTCTTTAATATGGCATGGTTGTACCTTATTTTTCCAGGTGTTTCTTTTTGGACAGTGAGCGGCACGATTGAAATAGAGATGGTCAAGTTCTTTTAGGCAATCCCCAACAGTTTTTTAAGTGGTTCGCCGCTCTGCATCATACTGCCTCTTTTGCTTTCGGCAGCGTGCTCCAGTAAACATCATCCGGGGTCCTTTCGTCAAGTCCCTGATGTGGCCGCCATATATTATAACGATAAAAAGCTTCTTCAGCTCTTTTTTTTGCATGGGTGATAGATTCATATGCCTTTAAATATACCTCCTGGTATTTATCAGTTTTCCGGAGACGTTCAATAAATACGTTGTCCATCCATACTTGATCCTGATGCCATGGTTATGAGTATATTGGTAAATGATTGTGCTGCCACAGGCCGACGATCTATCCAAACTGACTACGGACTTGAAATGATAAATATTTAATTTAATAATTCAATATGATACTATCTGTCTGCTATACCACTATAAGTAATACTTGAAAAAGGACCAATTTGCATATGAAAAAAACGCTCATTCCAACCATAATCGGGATTGTTGTTACTCTAATATTCTCCGCATTTGCTGTTTTTAAGTTTGTTCCCCTTGAGCGCCTTGAGCTTCTTGTCTATGATGTAAGGTATCACCTTCATGGGAAGCGCGCGCCGCTGAAAGAGGTTGTTGTTGTGGGCATTGACGACAAAAGCCTTGAAAAGATAGGGAGATGGCCCTGGGACAGAAGCAGAATAGCGTCTATAATAGATTCCTTAAATGATATGGGGGCAAAGGCCATTGTGATGGATATTATTTTCAGCGAACCCTGGAAAGATGATGCTGTACTCGCAGGTTCCATAAAGAAAGCCGGCAATGTTATTCTTCCCATTGTTTTTGATTTCAAGGCTGAAAAGTCCAAGATAGCTGAGGATGTTCTTTATGACAGCTCTTTTCCTATGGTGCGCAACTCAGCTAATTTTAAGATATTTCCTCCTATAAGCGCCAATAAAGTTCTTATGCCGCTCAATCAATTTTCAACAGTTGCAAAGACTCTCGGTCATATTAATATGATTCCGGATAAGGATGGGGTGCTCAGGTGGGAAATCATGGCCATAGAGCTTGACGGAGAGGTTTTCCCGAGTATAACCCTCCAGGCGGCAAGGATCGCTAAAGACTTGCCCATGGAAGCTATGATGCTGAAGGCGACCGATGGAATTCAACTGGGGGATAGTTTTGTCCCTACGGATTTCTGGGGCAGGATGCTTATACGCTACTATGGGCCGGAGGGGACAACACCCCAAATATCTGCCCTTGATATTCTTCAAAACAAAGTGAATCCAGCTAAGATTAAAGGCAAGATCGTTCTTGTCGGGGCTACTGCTGTTGGGATATATGATTTGAGGGTAACGCCCACAGGAATCATGCCCGGTGTGGAGAAACATGCCAATGTCATAACATCCATATTACGTAAAGATTTTATTTTCAGAATCACAAATCTCACAAATGTTTTGATTATTCTTTTTTCCGGCATAATTTTTTCGATTTTGATTGTAAAACTGAAAGCGTTATTCGGTGCCTTGCTCTCTTTTGTTTTTATCGGAGCGCTTTATTTGATTACCAATTATTTCTTTTTTGAGAAAAATTTATGGATTGACTTAAGCTATACAGGAAGCAGCCTGGTAAGCACATATTTTGCTATTACAGCTTACCGGTACGCAACAGAGGAGCGGTACGCAAAAAGGATACGGGGCATGTTCTCAAGCTATGTGACAGAAAGAGTTGTTAATGAGCTTATAAAGAATCCAAGCCTTGCGAAACTTGGCGGCGAAAGAAGGGAGATTACCGTCATGTTTTCAGACGTGCGGGGTTTTACGACATTTTCAGAGAAACATTCGCCGGAGCAGGTTGTCCATATTCTCAATGAATATCTTGGAGAGATGACGGATATAATATTCCAGTGGGAGGGCACCCTTGACAAGTTTGTAGGGGATGAGATTGTCGCCTTCTGGGGCGCTCCCTTGCCCCAGGAAAACCATGCGGAACTTGCAGTCAAGTGCACGCTTCATATGACAAAAAGGTTGAATGAGCTTCACGCGAAATGGGAGGCAGAGGGGAGGGAGTCTCTTTACGCAGGTTTCGGCATCAATACCGGTGAGGTTATTGTAGGCAATATCGGCGCTGAAGGGAAAAAGATGGATTATACGGTTATCGGCGACAATGTGAACCTTGGCGCAAGAGTAGAGGGGCTTACAAGGAAATATAATTCTGACATGATTATCACTGAAGCCACTTTGGACAAGATAAGAAGCCTGATCGCCGAAGATAAATCATGGAAAATAAAGGTTGAAGGGCTTGACAGGGTGGCGGTAAAGGGCAAAGCTGAGCCCGTTGCAATCTATGCCGTATCTGAGTTGAAGGAAGGGGAAGAATGTACGATTGTAGAATGTTCTGTAGAGAAAGAAGTGGTAAAGTTCAATGAGAAATAGAAGTAAGCCCTGTCATGCAGGCAGGGCTTACTTCATTATTTACGTCACTTCAGTTGTTCAAGTATTTTACCAGTAATATCAACTGTGTTTTTGAAGTGGACTATTCCGGCAGCGGTTTTTTCAAATATGATGGTATAATTCTCCTGTTCGTTTATCTTTCTGATAATTGCATCTATTTGCGAAAAGGTCTTTTGCGCTAAGTCCCTGTCCATCTTCATGGCCTCAGCGTCAAAATCCTCTTTCATCCTTCTTGCTTCCTTAATCTCACCGGCAAGTTTTTCTTCAATGGACTTCCTGTCCCCCGGCAGAAAACTGTTGCCGTCCTTTTTGATCTTTTCTTCAATAGCTTTTATAAATGCTTCTTTGTCCAGCAAAGGTTTTCTCTTCGATTCAATTATTTTCAGGAAATCCTGGCGGTAATTGCCGACAGTCTTTGATTCCTTCATGACCCTCTGGATATCGAAGACCCCGAGCTTAAGTTCCTGGGCCGAAACTGAGAAAAAACCTGATACAACAACGCAGATTGTAAAAAAGCAGGCAGCGAGTATTTTATTTGTCATATGCATGTCCCCTATCTTGCTGTTCCTGCCGCAGTGCCGGAAAAACTTCCCGTTGTTGATGTAGCCGGCACTATTGACCCCGATCCCGCGCCTTTAAATGTTACAGCGCCACTGTAGGAGCCTCCGCTCAGGTTTCCCGTTCCATTTGCAATATGGGATACCCAAACATTTGCGCTGGTGTCCCATCGCGCGACATTAAATTGCGCGGAAAGACCGCTGCCGCTTATATTTACGATATTTGCGGAAGATGAAGTTGAGGGAGTGCCCGTGTAAGCGCCGACTACGCTTCCTGTTGCCCATACCTTCGGAGCGCTGCCTGCAGTTGTTGAAAAGAATTTAACGTCGTTCATGTTAACAGTCAGGTTGTTTCCTGAACCGCCCAGACTTGCGCTGCCAACCTGAATACAAGGTACATTGAGCACTTGCAGACTTGCCCTGCCGGCATCTGTTGCAGCCATCTCAAGATATTTGTTTGTACTCATAAACATGCCTGCCAGAACGGATTGGGCAGTTAAGGCGGAGGGGTTGAAAGAACCGACAATATCACCGAAATACAGCCAATTTCTGCCGTCGCCGTTAGGATTCCTGCCTGCGCCGTATCCGCTTACCGTGCCTTCCAGTTTTCTATCAGACCACTTTGTTCCCACGATTTCCAATCTGTCTATTTTATAATTACTGTCCATTCTTAGTGTTGCAACCCAGTCATTGCCTGTTGTGCCGGTAAATTGAAAACCTGCTTGAGTGTCCCATACGCCCCAGTTCTGGCCTGATATCTGTCGATAATATATGTTGTCTCTTATTGCGGTATTTGTTATTGTTCCGCCTGCAGTGAATGTGCCGTCACCGGTAATGGAAGTGCTCGAAGTATAAGAAGTGCTTATGCTTGAATAAAGATCGGCAGGCAAAACACCTATATTGGTCGCTATTTGCGCGCTGTATATATTTCCGCTTAAGGCGAAGGTATCGCTATTTGCGTTTACGCTGCCTGTAAGTGTTCCTTTTATTAAACCCGCGGCGCTGCCTGAAGGGTTAATGTAAAGGAGGGCGATCTTGCTTATTATATCTTTGCTCAGCTCGGATGCGCCGAATATTCCGTAATATGCTCCGCCATTATCGGTAGTTTTGTTGCTGTTGGCATTATTCTGGCTGTATATTACAGAGTTGACAATTCTGGGATAGTCTACTGAGCCGCCGTATCCTGTCCCTGTAACATTTACAGGAACCGGAGTTCCCTGTGTCCATAATTGACCTGAACCTGACATAGTTGCTGTTATCGAACCGCTGGTTTGCCATGACGAAGCGGTAGTGGTAGGATTATCCGATCCAATGGAATTCATTGTATACAGGCTGGCGCTGTTGCTGTTGCTTGCCTGTAAGTACAGCAGATTCCACCAGCGTCCCGTTCCTGTTGTGGGAATAGTGTAAGTTGTTATGGTATTGCCGTTGGCATCTCTCACTACAACAACAGCTCCGGAAGCTGTTAAGGAAGATTCGTTTGAAAAGTTATATATGGAATAGTACGTATTCCCGTTGGTAAACTGGTTTATGGTAGTTATCTCGAGGCCGTTCCCTGATACGGAATCATTATCCAGTTTTACATATGGATAAGCAGAGAGAGTCCCCTTATTTCCGTAATATACTTCATAATAGGAATTGTAGGGAATCCATGTGTGCGCGTCCAGATCCCTCGGGGTTGTACCCCATGTAAGCTTAAGAGAGATTGGTGAATTGACCGTACCGAACAATGTGGAGCTATATGAAGGACTTGAATAATAATGCAATGATGTAGATATGTCACTTTTAAAATTTGTATTTACGGGTTTTTGAGATGGTTCAGGTGGCGGTGGCGGTGGCGGTGGCGGTGGCGGTGGCGGCGCAGGAGGAGTTACGCTAGTGGTCGGAACAGAAGTAATTGGCGCTGTGGCTACATTAAATGTGCCTGATGTTGCACCTGTTCCGGAGGTTGATGTTGTGGTTGTACCCGTTCCTGTGCCCGTTCCTGTGCCCGATGTTGTGCCTCCTGAGCCCTGCTGGCCCTGATCTCCCCCGTCTTTCGGCTTGTCAATCGTTGTTACCGCGTTAACCTGTATGGCTATTTCATTAGATGTTGCCGGCCTTGGCGGGGTCGGGGAACCGGTTTGAGTGGTAACAAATGATATGGTGCCGCCAGCAATGCTTACTATTCTTTTCTGGGGGTCGTTAGGGTTAAACTGGTATCCTTTGCCGGAAGTAAAAAGTGTGCCTGTAACACCTCGCTCGAAAGAAACAATCATATTGGAGCCCCTTATGCCTGCCACGGCATTGGGGGTGTGAACTTCGAACTTATTGCCCTCTGCAAAGGAAGAAACTTTTTTGATAAAGTCATCGCTGGAGGTGGCCTGAACCCTCCCGCGGTGGAGTTTGACAACACTGCTGCTTTTGTCCCCTTCAAACATGGACTCTTTTATCTCGGCCCTGGTGCGGGAGGCAATCTTTAGAATATTGCCGTTGATGAAAGTAATTTCTACCCTGCCGTCGCTTTTTGCTCGATAAATATCACCCGTGTCCACAGGGTCTCCTGCTTTTACCGGTGAGACTGCATCCTTGCCGGATTTTAATACATCAACCCTGCCTTCAAGGAGGCTTATTTTACCCGCAAGGGCGGCAAGAGACAGATTTGCAAAGAATAAGAAAGCCAGGGAAACAATCGCAAGGGATACGATAAGATGTCTTTTCATAACAACCCCCTTAGAATCTGTATTCTATGCCTATGGAGGCAACGGATCTGTCGTAGTCGTATGTGCTTATGTTGCAGTTGTCCCTGGTATAGGCAAACTGTGCGATAATATCCATATTCTTACGAAGCGTATAAATGAGACCGAGGGAATTAACAAACGTATCATCCCTTCTTCTCATGTTAAAGATTGTATTATCATGTTTGTATTTTGTGAATGCCGCGTCTGATGAGTACTGTAATTTAAGATTCTTCTTCAGGGGATAGAGGAAGCTCAGGCTGAATCTGTCCTCATCGTAGGACCAGTTGTGTCCGTCAGTTCCCATAGCGGTATAGGTGTATTTAAGGGTAAAGAGCCCTGTTCCTTCCTTGAAAAGGTATGTCCATCCGAGAGAGCCGCTGTTGCTTTCGCCGTCTCTGTCTTCATTGGGATCCCTTACTGCTGTTGAATCAGTTGTGTTGTAGTATTTATTTCTCATGTACCCGTAAGTAAGTTCCAGGATATTTTTATCGTTAACCAGATATCTTGCTGTAGGGGTAAACCCTGTTGTGAGGAGATACCGGGTATCCTGCCACCAGGCAAGCTTATTAAGGAAATCGTCGCCCTTTTCCCTCTGGAGATTGATGTATCCGAAGATAAGCGGTAAGGTAAAGGCAACCTTGCTGAAACTGTATCCCGGAGTAATACTCAAAGACTGCTGGGCAAGGTTGTAGTCATCCCTTCTCATATACCGGTCCGCAGACAGCGAATACTGTACGGAGAGGTTATAGGGGGTTTTGAAAGAGAAAGGAGCAATATACAAGGCGCGGATATATGCATTAAGCGCCGTATCTTCCTGACCGGAAACCATGGATGCGTTGTTCGGGTTGTCAAAGACGGTGCCTGATGCGGGCCGCGCGTTTACATTGGAGTCATATTTATAGCCGAAGCCTACGGTGAACCTGAAGGGCCGTTCTGCCTCGATCTTATCTGTTACCGCCCTGTCGTAGTCTCTGGCGTATGTAGCAAGGTCGGATGTGGGGTCAATGGTGATCAATGATTTAAAGCGTTTCTGAGAGTCCTTCAGCTTGCCTATTTTCATATAGGCGCTGGCGATCTGGAAATCGGCTGCCTGGGCAACGGTATTGTCCAGCTCTTTTGCCTTTTCAAAGGCAGTGATGGCATCAGTGTTCTTGTTTTCTTTGAGAAGAAACAGCCCTTTTAAGAACTGAATGCGGGCCGGGGCGATCCCTTCTTTTTCACCCACCGCGATCCACTTATTTGCTTCCTCAATATTATTAATTTGATACAGCGAGTCGATGAGTTCTACAAGGGCTTCTTTAACAGGAGGGGTAAAGGTGACAGCATCCCGTAAATGGGGAACAGCCTCTTTGTAATTCTCCATGACTTTATAAGTAAGTCCGAGATAAAAGGCTGCCGTTGTTGAGGTGGGCTCAAGTTTGCGTGCCTCGGCAAGATTTTCAAGGGCTTCTTCATAATTTTCGTCTTTAAAATCTTTCAGACCTTTCTCAAAGGGGGATTCGCTGTAAGTCAATCCCGCAAGACATAAAATAAAAAAACAAGACATAAAAACAATAAATTTTCTTTTCATAATCCCCACCTTAAGTGTTTGATTTATAATATATTATTTAAACTAAACCTCTATTGTAATCCCCTGTTCAAGGGGCTTAATGTTCTTTCTGCCTGACATTTCCAATTCATTGAAAATCTCATTCAGGAATATCGGCTTTATATGGCTTACATAAACCGGCATATTGCCGAGGCCGAATCTGTCAAGATATTCAATAAGTATGGACAGCGTCATATGTCCGGAAATCTTTGCCATGTCATCTAAGCGGTTTGGGAATGAGACATCGGCAATAATAAATTCTATGCCTTTCTCTTCTCTTGCTGCTTCCCAGAATCTTTTTGTAGGTCCTGTGTCGGAAGTAAACATAAAACCTCTTCCGCCTTCCTTTATAACATATCCCACCGTATAAACCGTATGTGTCATGAGAACAGGTTTTATAGTGATATTATCTATGAATGTTTCCTCTTCCAGCGGTATTTCCTGCAGGTTTATGAAGGCATTTTTTACTGAAGGTATTATTGTGAAATCAGGCCATATGAGATTGTTAAAAAGATTTTTAGACATTATATCAAGTATGTTTTTCACGCTGAGCAGTCTCAACCCTTCCATATTCAGCATGGCAAGCTCATCGGCAAAAGGGAAAATGCCTTTAACATGATCAATGTGCGTATGAGTGATAATTATGTTTTTTATTTTACTTAACCTGCTATCGTCGAGCACTTCCGTGGTTGTGCCTGCGTCAACCAGAAGAGCGTCATTGATAAGGAATGAAGTCGCCCTGTAATTGCCGGTAACATTGCCATAACATCCGAGTATTTCTATTTTCATATAAGAAGAATAATATTAAAATACACATAGTTATGTCAAGCTTATTCAGGCGGTTTTTATGGTAAATCAAGGGTTTTTGCTGATTTTTTAAGATAATAGCAGCCCAGCGCATAAGATAAAAATGTATTGACTTGCAAAATTGAGCATTTTAACTGATAATGAGTGATAATACAGCGAAGGATATTATCATGAAAAGATGGTTTGTCGTAAACACAAAACCGAAAAATGAAGAAAGAGCCGCAGTCAATCTTTCAAGCGGAGGAATAGAAGTTCTTGCGCCGAAGCTTAAAGTGAGAAAATATAAGGACAATAAATTTGTCTATGTGGTTGAGCAGATGTTTCCGGGATATATCTTTGCAAGATTTCATCCTATAGATGATTTTCACCTTATAAAATACACAAGGGGCGTAAAGACAATTGTGCATTTTGGCGGAAAAATTGTCCCGGTACAGGATGAGATGATAGTTTTTATAAGGGACAAGCTTGAAGACGGTGTGGCAACACTTGAAAAGAAACAGTTTGCAAAAGGCGAAAAGATTCTCGTTAAAGACGGACCTTTTAAAGGTATAAGCGGGATCTTTGAAAAGGAACTGGAAGGCAAAGATCGTGTAATGATACTCCTCGACAGCGTTAAATTCTCTTTATCCGTAGAGATAGACGGGGATTTGATTATAACTGAATAAAACGAGGCAGACATAGAACTTTACGGCAATACTCAGGGATTAAACCACCTTATAAAAAGAAGGCTCCTCAGTCTCTACACCAAAAGAATCGAGCCCTCACAGATTATCTCCTTTGATACAGCAAAAAACATTATGCAGATATCGAGGGAGATATCGAGACAGGTAGGCCTTGTTATAAACAGACGGGGCATGGTTGAATTTGTTGTAATCGGAGAAAAGGGAAAGATTGAGATACCTCCGCTCACAACAGAAAGAGTGGGACGGGAAAGATTCAAAGGGGTACGTTTTATCCATACGCACCTGGAAGGAGAGCTTCTTTCAAAAGAGGATTTAACCAGCCTTGCAATGTTGCAGCTTGATCTTGTTGCTGCAATAATCAGCAGAAGAGGCGAGTCAACAGAGATGATTCATATCGGTCATCTTATGCCGGAGGATAAAAAAGGAAAGGCATGGGATTTTATCGGTCCCGCGGATATACAAGAACTTGAAATTGATTTCATCGAATTTATAAACGAACTTGAAAATGAGTTTGTTAAGGCCAGAGGGAGCCTTCATGAGCTTGGCGAAGGCGGGGAAAAGGCTGTCCTTGTCTGTGTTGTCATGCCCGGCAGGCATAAGGATGTTGAGGACAGCATGGCTGAAACAAGAGACCTCTGCTATTCTGCAGGGATAGCTGTATTGGATACAGCGATACAAAAGCCCAGGGAATTGCATCCCAAGTACCTTATCGGCAAGGGCAAGTTAGAGGAAACAATAATGAAATGCCGGCAGCAGGAAGCAGACCTTCTTGTTTTTGATGAGGGATTGACTCCGGGCCAGATAAAGAATATCTCAGCCCTGACCGAACTTAAGGTTATTGACAGGAATCAGTTGATACTCGATATTTTTGCCCAACGGGCAAATACAAATGAATCGAAAATACAGGTGGAGCTTGCCCAGCTTAATTATATTCTTCCGCGCCTTGCAGAACAAAATGCCGCTCTTTCAAGATTGACCGGCGGAATAGGCGCCAGAGGTCCCGGCGAGACAAAACTTGAAGTGAATAAGAGCAGGATACGGGCAAGAATCTCATTTCTGGAAAAGAAACTGGAAGAGATACGAAAAATAAGGGATAAGAAGAGGGAAAGGAGAAGGGATTCGCGTATACCCATTGTGTCAATCGTCGGGTATACGAATTCAGGCAAATCAACATTGCTCAACCTGCTTACAAAAAGCAACGTTGAAACAGAGGACAAATCTTTCAGTACATTAAACCCGACGACAAGGCTTATAAAATATCCTGAAAGGAAAAACATAATCATAACGGATACGGTCGGTTTTATCAAAGACCTTCCTGAAGTACTGCTGAAAGCTTTCATCGCCACCCTTGAAGAACTGGAAGACGCGGACATCCTGCTGCATCTGGTAGATATAAGCTCGCCCGACTTTGAAGAAAAGATGGGTGTTGTGGAAAAACTTGTTGCAAAATTAAATCTGAAAGAAAAAAGAATGCTCGTTGTTTTTAATAAGATTGATAAAATTGACAAAACATTCCTGAATCGCATAGAAGACCGTTACCAAGCAGTCTCCATATCGTGCATGAAAAAGGAAGGGATAGAACGATTACTTGAGGCAGTTGAAATGGAACTGCGCGAAGAGTTTCCCCCCTAAGTTCGAGTCTCTGCCAGAGACATAAAATATGCTTTAATATCCGGCGACGTACGACGAAAGTCCATCCTGTCTAAAAGATCTTTGACAGGCAGGTCTTTTGATTCTTTGAATATCGCACTTACTTTCGCGTAAATATTACCATTGCTGTCTTCTATCCGGGCAGACGCGTGGAAATCCCCGTCCTTGACCTTTTTAACTTTGCCTTTAGCAGCATAAGGCAAATTGCACATAACAGGTTTTAAAAATTCCATTTCCACATGCCGGGTCATACATACCTTCTTTGTTTCCATGAATATGGCATACCAGATAATGACATCCAGGATGCCGAAGATCATGCCTCCATGCAGTACATCTTTGTATCCTTCAAACCTGTTATTAATACTGAAGTCACAATATACGATGTTGTCTTTATGGCGCATCTCCAACTGTAATCCGTCTTCCCTGTCGGGATCGCAGAAAAAAGAGCCTTTATATGCGGGCAGCGTATTATCCATTCCATCCTCCGATTAAAACATCAATCCGATTCTCTTCTATGTTTCTATGATTTTTCCTGTAAATATTTCATCCCCAACTGTCCGCAGGCCCCGGCAATGTCCTTTCCCCTGGAATCCCTCACAATAACCGTGAAGTGTTTGTTCAGGAGATAAGCATGGAATTGCTCAATGGTTTTATCTGTCGGCGCTTTAAAGTCAATGTATGGCGATTCGTTGTAGGGAATGAGGTTTATCTTGCACCGCACTTCGGCCAATACCTCGGAAAGGAGCTTCGCGTTTTCGGGCGAGTCGTTAATATCCTTTATCAGAATGTACTCAAAGGTAATCCTGTTGCGATTGCCTCCCTTAAAGTCCTTTACATAATCGATAATTTCCCGTATCGGATACAATCTGTTAATGGGCATGAGGTATGTTCTTGTTTTATCATCTGCCGCGTTCAGGGATATGGCAATGCCTGCCGCTTTCGGTTCTATTGTTTTCAGACCTCCTATTAACCCGACAGATGAAAGGGTAATCTTCCTGTGCGAGAAATCAAGGCCTATGGGGTCTTTCAATATTTCAAGGGCGCGGCTGAAGTTGTCGAGATTGTCAATGGGCTCGCCCATGCCCATGAAAACGATGTTTGTGATTTTCCTTTCATTGAGAAAATGTTTTGCCCCTATGAGCTGCCCTACAATCTCTGACGCTTTGAGGTTTCGTATAAATCCTATTTTTCCGGTAACGCAGAATTTACATCCCATCCTGCACCCTATCTGGCTGGATATGCAGAGTGTATTCCTCTCTTTTTCCGGTATTAAAACGCTTTCAATGAGATTGCCGTCATCCCCGAGGAACCCGAATTTTACCGTGCCGTCTGTTGAGGTTAAAACATCTTTTAATTCAAGGTGTTTTAATTCGAACATATCCTTGAATATTATTCGCAGACCCTTGGGGACATCGCTCATCTCATCGAAATCGACGATTCCTTTATTGTATATCCATTTGAAAAGTTGCCGGGACCGGTATTTTTCTTTTCCAAGGGCGCCGATCAGGGTTTCAAGTTCTTTTAGTGTAAGGTCGTAGAAATTATTCATACCCTGGTTTACATGAAATATTTTTGTAAATTATTCTAATAAGATAGAATAACAAAAATGGACTATCCTTTCAACCGTTAATTGTCGAGGGGGTTTCCATCTCTCGACAATGAAGGTATAGGCAAAGGTTTAATTGCGAAGGCAGTGTGTCGGACAGCATGAAAGCAATCCGGTAAAACCCTTTCCTTGAAAGAGGAAGCGGTTATATGGTATGAATTTGATAAAGGTTTAAGGAGTTTAAAAACATGACTCAAACAGATCTTTCTTCCCCAACAGATTTTATTCGCGATATTATCGAGGATGACTTCAGAACAAACAAACATGCCGGACGGGTTGCCGTGCGCTTTCCGCCTGAGCCCAACGGTTATCTCCATATCGGACACGCGAAATCAATCTGCCTTAATTTTGGAATAGCCGCCCAGTATACAGGAATATGCAATCTGCGTCTTGATGATACCGACCCCAGCGGCGAATCTCTGGAGTATGTAACGTCTATTATTGACGATATTCACTGGCTGGGATTTGATTGGGATGATCGTCTGTTCTATGCTTCAGACTATTTTGAGCAATTATATAATTTTGCCGTGCGGCTTATCAAATCCGGCAAAGCCTATGTTTGCAGCCTGACGCCGGATCAAATGAGGGAATACCGGGGTACACTCGTTGAACCCGGAAGGGAAAGTCCATACAGAAACCGTTCTGTTGAAGAGAATCTTGATCTTTTTTCCAGAATGCGGGCAGGTGAATTTGCGGACGGCGCCTATGTGGTCCGGGCTAAAATAGATATGGCATCTCCCAATGTTGTTATGCGTGACCCTATCATATACCGTATCAAAAGATCGCCCCACTACCGGACAGATACAAAATGGGTTGTCTATCCCATGTACGATTTTGCCCACTGTCTTTCCGATTCCATTGAGAAGATCACCTATTCAATCTGTACTCTTGAGTTTGAAAATAACCGTCCTTTGTATGACTGGATTGTTGAACAGTTAATAGAAGGTGACCGGCCTAATCAGATAGAATTTGCACGCTTAAACGTCAGCTATACGGTTCTCAGCAAGCGCAAACTCATCGAGCTGGTTGAAACAGAACGCGTAGCAGGCTGGGACGACCCCCGTATGCCCACCATAGCAGGTATGCGCAGGCGCGGCTACACACCGGAGGCAATCAGAAGCTTCTGCGCGAAGATCGGTGTTGCAAAAAATGATAATCTTGTTGACATTTCCCTTCTTGAGCATTGTGTGCGTGAAGATTTGAACGAGAAAGCTCCCCGTGTAATGGGTGTTTTACACCCTCTCAGAGTTATCATTGACAATTACCCGGAAGAACAGACAGAAGAATTTGAATGCGCGAATCATCCCCAGAATCCTTCTATGGGAACAAGGATGGTCCCTTTTTCCAGGGAACTCTATATTGAAGGCGACGACTTTCATGAAAACCCGCCGAAGAAATACAAACGCCTTGGCCCCGGAAGGGAAGTGCGTCTGAGAAATTCTTATGTCATAAAATTTGTAGACATGGTCAAGGATGAAAAGACCGGTGAAATTACTGAAATCCATTGCACCTATGACTCAGAGACACGAAACGGCCCACCTTCGGATGGACGGAAGGTGGAAGGTGTTATTCACTGGGTATCGGCCCGCCATGCTGTTTCAGCGGAAGTCAGGCTCTATGACCGTCTTTTTCAGATCCCCGATCTCTCAGCAGTTGATGATGATTACAAAAATTATCTGAACGCCGGATCACTGGAAACTTTAACCAGGTGTTACGTAGAGAAAAGTCTGGCCCATGCGCAGCCCGGAGACAGATACCAGTTTGAAAGGCTGGGCTATTTCTGTGTAGATTTGAAGGATGCTTTATTGGGTAAACCGGTATTTAATCGAACCGTGCAGCTTCGTGATTCATGGGGCAAGGTTGCCGGGCAGGAAAAGGGATAGCGGTCTGCGGCTAATGTTTTTGCATCCAATATCCTTTAAAAAATACAACCGGATTACAATACGAGCGCTTTAATGAAACCTCTTACTATAGTCACCTCTTACAGTCCGGAACCTTTCTTTGAAAGAGTGCTCCTTGAGTTTGTAAAATCGGATCTTGTCGAAGATATTATAATTGTCAGTGAGGAAAATATTCAAATTAATGTGCCCGGAAGCAGTATCCTTCCAGTCGGCACACTTTTGTCTCAGGAAACACTTGAGATTGTCCTGGGAAATATCCGAACGCAATATCTCATTCTTTTACCAAAGCCCCTGCAAATTTCTCTTGAACCTGATGCCATAAAAAGCCTGATGGAAGTATCGGCATACGCAAAGGCAGGTATTGTTTATACGGATTTTTATGATGAAGACAGCCAAGGCAGAGACTTTCATCCCTTGAATGATTACCAGGCAGGTAGTGTCCGCGATGACTTTGACTTTGGCGCCATGATGTTTTTTTTCGTTCCTGCTATACGGAATGTTCTAAAAGAATACGGCCCCATGCCGCAGGTGAAATTCGCGGGTCTCTATGCGCTTCGGCTCAAGGTTTCCATAGATTATCCGGTTTATCACTTAAATGAACCTTTCTATTCAGTAATAAAAAAGGATGAATCATCCGGTATTGAAAAGATATTTAACTATGTTGATCCTAAAAATGCTGTTGTCCAGAAAGAAATGGAGATGGTTTTCATTGATTACCTGAAAAAGATAGGAGCATATCTGGCTCCTCATTGCTTAAGAGATGCCGCGCAAGGATTTACGGTATTTCCCGTGGAAGCTTCGGTTATCATACCTGTTCGAAACCGTGAGTCAACAATTGCCGAAGCAGTAAAAAGCGCCCTGTCGCAGGAGACTGATTTCCCCTTCAATGTTATTGTCGTTGACAACCATTCCACAGACAGGACAACGTCTATACTCTCCGATCTGGCCAAAGAGAATTCTGCTCTTGAACATTTGATTCCTGCAAAAAATGACCTCAACATAGGCGGTTGCTGGAATGAAGCAATTAACAGTGAGCACTGCGGGCAATATGCTGTCCAGCTTGACTCGGATGATCTATACAGCAGCCCCCATGCACTGGAAAAGATCGTCCGGATGCTTCGTGAAGGAAGTTATGCAATGGTAATAGGTTCTTACACTATTGTTAATTTTGACCTTGAAGAAATTCCTCCGGGGCTCATAGACCACCGTGAATGGACTGATGAAAACGGTCACAACAACGCGTTGCGCATTAACGGTCTTGGCGCGCCAAGGGCTTTTAATACCGGACTCATGCGTACTATGGGATTCCTCAATGTGAGTTACGGCGAAGACTATGCTGCCGCGCTGAGAATATGCAGGGAATACCGGATCGGAAGAATCTATGAAAGCCTGTATCTTTGCAGGCGCTGGCCCGGAAATACCGACGCTTCCCTTGCCGTTATTGACGCAAACCGCAACGATGCCTTTAAAGATAAGGTCAGAACCGATGAAATTATTGCCCGGCAGAAGTTAAACCGGGGAGATATGTATTGAGTCGGATTTTTGCCTCCTTTGACGGGGAACAAAACCAAAAACCCCTTTCCGTACTTTGCCTTAAACTTCTTTCTGAGCAGAAGGATGCCTGGCCGGAATGTTGCCAAGGCTATGCGTCCCTGGAACACATTGATATCCGGGAAATAACCTGCAATGGTTTTATTGTCCGCGTCCAGCACAATCCCGGAAGAATAACAAGCACCCTGGCTCATGTAAAAGAAAAAGAGATCAAGGAACGGCCCTGTTTCCTGTGCCTTGATAATCTTCCTGAAGAACAGCAAGGGATACTTTATAGAAATGAATATCTGATACTCTGCAACCCCGCGCCTGTTTTTCCATCACATTTTACAATCTGTCATAAAGAACACAGGCCCCAATCCATTGCCGGATATGTTGACGCTTTTCTTCAGCTCATGGTTGATCTCGGCAGCGGATGGACAGTGCTTTACAACGGGCCGGAATGCGGCGCCTCCGCGCCGGATCACCTCCATTTTCAGGCAGTCCCCTCCGGAAATATGCCGGTGGAAGAGGAGATCAAAGAAACAAAAAGGCTTAAAAATATTACCGAAGTTGACGGCATATTATTCTCAAGGGTCGGAAATATGGGACGGGAGGTTATTGCAGTTGAAGGAAATAACCCGGCGTCTCTTGCAGGCGCATTCGGGATAATCCTTTCAGCACTGAAAAAAACCCTCTCTCTTGATGCTGAACCAATGATAAATATTATCAGTTTCCATAGTGGAAAAAGATTGTCTGTTGCGATCTTCCCTCGCGCCAAACACCGGCCCGACGCCTTTTTCAGGAAAGGGGACGACCGGCTCATGGTCAGCCCCGCGGTAGTCGAAATGGGGGGAATTTTAGTAACTCCTATGAAAAAGGATTTTGAAGGAATGGATGCGTCAATGGCAGAGGGCATATTCCGGGAAGTGTCTTTAGACGGCAGGATTGTAGACAAGGTTCTTGATTTTATAACGTAAGAAACCTCTGAAATAGGGTAAACAAAAACCACCGGTTTGAGCCGGTGATTTTATTGGTTTAACATTGGCAGACATTAGCCGCCATCTAAGGAATGGTGCTCTGCTTTCAAGAACCATGAAGCCGGGTCAATAAAATATTCTTCGGCATCTTTCAGGGAAAGGTAGTGTTCATTTTCTATCTGGGCAAGAAGCTCAAAAAACTCTTTTTCCCTTGGATTTGTTACTGCATCGCATAATTGACGATAGAATTTTGCGCCTTTTTCTTCAAAATCAACGGCTATTTTAATTGCCTCAAGGTCGCCTGCATCCGGTTTTGCTGTTTTATCAATATTCTTGATCGTATTGATAAAAACATTTTTAATATTCGTGTTGTTGACTGTAAGCGGTATTGTCTCCGGCCATTTATCCTGCTTTTCCCACTTGTCATGAAGCTCTTTCATACGCTCATAGTGCTCAAGTTCGTCATCGGCTATTCTTTGAAACATGGCTTTGCCGAGAGGGTTATTGGTTTTCTCTGCATGTTTAAGATAGAATTCACGCTCAGATGACTCATTCTTTAATGCTGTTTCCAATGCATTAAGCCGTTCTTTTTCATCCATGATTAGTTCTCCTTTAATAAGAGGATCATTGAAACATTCTGAACATTCTCTTCAGATTTCATAAGTATAGGTTTTAAAATACTATCGGTCAAGCCCGATAAGGCTTCTTTATTTTTATTATTTTCGGTTCATTTGGTTTTTACGTACTTTTAAACTGGGCAATTTGTTATTGACTGTTCGCTTGTTACACAAACGAGGAAGCGGCTGCACGGTTCCCTAAAGGCAGGGATTACATGAAGAAGTGTTACATCTAAGACAATAACCACGCAGTATCAACTTCAGGAAGGCTTTGTTGCGTATAGTGAACCAAAAGAAGGTTGTGGTCTTGCGGAACGCGAAATCATGCTTTGAGAAAAGAACAGGGATCTACGCGAAACCTGACCTCCGGACATTCCTTGATGAAATCCGGGTTTTAGTCTCTTTCATAGAAGAGCAGGTTCAGAAAGCCCCGGCAACTGTAAATATAAAAAACCGGGAGACAAACCAAGGCCGCAGATATAGGTTTGTACGCCTTCGGCGCCTGTATGGCCAAGCTCAAACATGTTACTTCTTTAAATTTGACAACCGATAGTTTATTATTTGCAAAACAATGAATACTGTCAGGTAACAGCCGTTGAGGCCGGGGCGCTTCAATACATAAAAATATAGCCCTGTCTCAATAAAACCTGTATATCTGTGGGAGGTTTTTGTGCATACGTTTATCGGAAAGCTGGTTACATATTGCTTTCTGTTTTTCCTGACAGCAGGTATCGTTCTTGCTGTGGATTATACGGTTCCTCCTGAACTGCCCGATAATGATATTGGCCTTGAGCCAGGCGACACTCTTACGATCAATGCCGGGGGTGTTGCAAACAACAATTATACCATCAGCAATAACGGCGCGATTCTTAATAAGAGCGGCGGCGTTTTTAATAATTGGGAAACTCTCGACAATAATCCTGACGGCTCCATAACCAACAGCGGCGCCATTAACAATTGCTGTACTTTTATTAACAGCGGCGCCCTGGTCAACAACAGTAACGGTGTCCTGAATAACGACGGCGAATTTACCAATAACGGCAGCTTCACCAATACCGGTATTTTCACCAGCAATGATTTCAGTAACTTCGACAATCTGGGAACAATGACAAATGTGACCGGGGGAAATATTATCATCAACAGCGGAGGCAGCATCACGAATGACGGAACACTCACCAACAGCGGCGTCATAACCGTCAACGAAGACGGCGGGCTCAACAACTGGCGAGCAATTACCAACAACAGCGAGGGGACAATCACCAACAGGGGATGGCTTGTCAACAGCGGTACCATTACCAACAATGGCGCCGTAACAAGCAGCGGCACCATATACAACTATGACAGCGGTACAATCACCAACAGCGGTACCATAAACAACAGCGGCAGTATAAGAAATGAGGCTGTTATTATTAATGCAACCGGGGGTATTCTTTCTAATAGAGGCACAATCACAAATAACAGCGTGGGCACTATTACCAACAGCGGTACGATAATAAATCAAAGCGGCGCAACCATAACCAACAGAGGTGTTTTCACGAACAACGGCACCATCACGATAGAACCGAACAGTATTTTCAATCAGAGACCCTCCGGTACGTACAGCGGGTCCGGTTCCATTGTCCTGGGAGGCAGGCTGAACAATTTCTCGAACAACGCCTTCCCGATTGCCGCTCTCAATTTCACCGGAGGAACCTTTAACAATGATGGGACCGGCCCGGTGAACATTTCCACCGTGCAGGCCGACAGCGGTAATACCGGCAATATTCAGGGAACAGCTCCGATTGAACTGGCTATGGCCGATGTGGACGGGACACTTAGTATCGGTAATGTTATCTCCGGTACAGGCTCCCTTACTAAAACCGGGGCAGGCGTTCTCACCTTATCAGGCGTCAATACCTATAGCGGCGGAACAACTGTCAATAACGGTATTCTCCGTGTGAGCAGCGATAATAACCTCGGCAATGCTTCCGGAGGGCTGACCTTCGGCGGCGGCACCCTCCAGACAACAAGCAGCTTCAGTATTAACCGGCCGATTACGCTCAATACTGGAGGGGGAAACTTTGATACGAACGGCAACAGCCTGACCCTGGCAGGGAATATCTCCGGTACGGGCTCCCTCGCTAAAACCGGCTCCGGCACCCTGACCTTGTCCGGCGTCAATAACTATACCGGCGGCACAATTGTCAATGCGGGTATCCTCGAAGGCAGCACCGCAAGCATCCAGGGCAGCATTGCCAATAACGGCCAGGTGATTTTTAATCAGGGGACTGATGGAATCTATTCAAGCGTCATAACCGGCGCGGGCTCCCTCACCAAAACCGGAGCAGGTACTCTTACCTTATCAGGCGCCAATACATACTCCGGGGGTACTAACATCAATGCGGGCATCTTGTCGGGCAATGCCGCAAGCATCCAGGGCAGTATTGCCAATAACGGTCAGGTGATTTTCAATCAGGATTCCGATGGAATTTATTCAGGGGCAATGACCGGTGCAGGTTCTCTTACCAAAACCGGGGCAGGCTCCCTGACCTTATCCGGGGTCAATACCTATAGCGGCATGACAACAATAAACGCGGGCTCCCTTGCGGTCAACAGCAGCATTGCAAGTCCTGTCACTATCGGCGCTTCAGGCACCCTTAAAGGTGCGGGAATAATTACCGGCAATGTGACCAATAACGGTATTATATCTCCGGGCAACTCCATCGGCATCACGACGATTATCGGTAATTATACCCAGAACGCAGGCTCAGTATATATAGTAGAGGTTAATCCCTCAGGACAGTCGGATAAGCCCGTAATAACAGGTACCGCTGTTTTAAATGGAGGCACCGCAGCTGTTTTCCTTTATGAAAAAGGGGCTTATGCTACAGGGACAAAATACACCATTCTTTCAGCGGGAAACGTGACAGGCGCCTTTGCCGATGTAATAAGCAATCTTGTTTTCCTCACACCCTCTCTGCAATATGATGCCAGGAATGTCTATCTTCTTCTCAGCAGGAATGCAAGGAATTTTGTAGATACGGCTGTTACTCCCAATCAGCAGGCCGCGGCTTCTGCTTTGGATCGGGCGGCGCCTTCGGCAACCGGGGATATGTTGACTGTTGTGAATAATCTCCACGGTCTTACCTCTGCTGAGTCGCGAAACGCGTACAATCAGATAGGCGGTCTCTCCCATACGGCTCTCGCAGGGGCAGCTTTTTCTTCATTTAACCGGTATATGGGCATCATATCAGAGAGGATGGAAGGCTTCATCGCAGGCAGGCCTGTTCCTGTATATACGGGAAGACCCATGTTTGCCTCCCGATCCGACGCTGCAAGCGACGCCGGTAATGCCGTCCTCGCCCTGGCAAGCATGAGAACTGACGGCGGAGGGATTCCCGGATGGGGTTTCTGGGCAAAGGGCTACGGAAGCATGGGAGAGAGAAAGGGAAATGATATATCTTCGGAGTACAATTACAATACGACAGGGGTGACTGCAGGTTTTGACAGGCAGGCAAAAAGCAATCTCCTTATCGGCATGTCTGCCGGGTATTCTGCCACGAAAGTTACCATGAAGGATTTATCCGATACCGGGAATGTGACAAGCTACCAGGCCTCTTTTTATGGATCTTATTTTTCTGATCCCTGGTATGTAAACGGCATTATCGCTTACGGGCATAACCGATATGATACGACACGGGGCATATTCTTCGGAGGGGTCACAAGAACAGCCAATGCCCTCTACGACGGCTACACGGTAAGCGGATGCACCGAAGCAGGATATCGCTTCCGGAAGGGCGGCATAAGCATTATCCCCATAGTCTCTCTTCAGGCAGGCTACCTTGCACGGGACGGCTTTACGGAGACTGATGCCGGCGCGCTTAACCTCAACGCGGATAAAGACCACACCGCATCTCTTCTCGGCGGCATGGGAGTCAGACTCAGGAAGGACTTTGAGACGGCATCCGGCACCATTACGCCTGAACTTAAGATAAGATGGCTCCATGAGTTTTCAAGGTACGATAATATGGTCAATGCGTCTTTTGCCGGTTCTCCCGCATCAGCTTTCACTGTTCAGGGAGATAAACCGCAGAGATCCAGCGCTGCAATAGGTTTTGGACTGACACATAGAGCCGGAAATAACGTAAGCCTCTTTCTTGTCTATGACGCGAATCTTGCCGGAGACCGAACTGAACAGGGAGGATCAATGGGGATAAGGTATCGGTGGTAGGGAGACTCGAGCTGCTTCGTTAAGGGGGAGCAGAAAATGGAGATAAAATGTATTGACCGTCTTATTCCAATAGGTTACAAATGTGATAGAGATGGAATTGAACCGTTGTAACGTGAAGAAATAAGAAAAAACGACCCACATTATCACGGAGGGATACTGCGTGACCGATGAAGAGGTAAGACTTAAAGATACTCGTTTACAAAAGGTTTTATGGAAAAAATGGGGTCCCTACCTCAGCGAGCGGCAATGGGGAACCGTGCGTGAAGACTACAGCGATTCAGGGGACGCGTGGGACTACTTTACTCATGACCAGTCCCGTTCCCGCGCCTACCGGTGGGGAGAGGACGGGATAGGGGGAATATGCGACAACCGGCAGATTCTCTGTTTTGCCCTGGCGCTCTGGAACGGGAAGGATCCTATCCTCAAGGAGCGGTTGTTCGGTCTTACCAACAGAGAAGGCAACCACGGAGAGGATGTCAAGGAATACTATTTTTATCTCGACAGCACCCCCACACACTCGTACATGAAATTCCTCTACAAGTATCCTCAGGATGCCTATCCTTATTCAGATATTGTAAAGACCAATGGCAGACGTTCCAAAGAGGAGATGGAGTACGAACTTATCGATACGGGGATTTTTAATGAAGACCGTTATTTCGATGTCTTTCTGGAATATGCCAAGGCTGCCCCGGAGGATATACTTATCAGGATTACTGTCTGCAATCGGGGAGCTGATACGGCCTCCATTCATCTACTGCCCACCATCTGGTTCCGCAATACCTGGTCGTGGCCCGACGGAGGTTCGAGACCTCTTCTCAAGCCTGTCAAAGAAAAAGGGCACAGGGCGATTCTCGCCCATCACACCGATCCTTTTTTTTATGAATTACTGCAGGACTACACCTTCCGATGTGACGGAAAACCGGCGCTTCTTTTTACGGAAAATGAAACGAACAACGAGCGTGTTTTCGGCACACCCAATAGAAGCCGCTATGTAAAGGACGGTATTAATAATTATGTTGTGCAAGGAAACCGTCGTGAAGTGAATCCCGCAAAGAAAGGGACAAAGGCATCCGCGCGTTATCGTTACGACATTGCCGCCGGACAATCTGTGGTTATTAAATTAAGACTTTCCGCCACGTCAGCGGATATGGGGGGAGAAGTTTTCGGGAATGCCTTTGATGAGGTTTTTTCTGCCAGATGTCAGGAATGCGATGACTTCTACCAATCCGTCACTCCTTCCGCGGTGAGCAAAGACGCGGCCCATGTCATGCGCCAGGCTCTGGCAGGAATGTTATGGAGCAAGCAGTATTATTTTTTTGACGTCAACATATGGCTCAAAGAGCACTATGCCCATCCGCTGCACAGCCATAACCGGGAGTCCCGTAACAGGGAATGGTTTCACATGCTCAACGACCATGTAATTTCCATGCCTGACAAATGGGAATATCCCTGGTATGCCGCCTGGGATCTGGCATTCCACACTGTTGCCCTTGCCCTGGTAGATACGGAATTTGCCAAGGAACAACTTGCCCTTATGCTTGATACCGCCTACCTGCACCCCAGCGGCCAGATTCCTGCGTACGAGTGGAACTTCAGCGACGTGAACCCGCCGGTTCATGCCTGGGCAACACTCTTTTTTTACAGAACCGAGCAGGCCATTCACGGCAAAGGCGATCTTGATTTTCTCAAGCGCTCCTTTGCCAAGCTTATGCTCAATTTCACCTGGTGGGTCAACCGCAAAGACCGGTTCGGCAGAAATGTTTTTGAAGGCGGCTTCCTCGGGCTTGACAATATCGGGGTTTTTGACCGGAGCGCCCCCCTTCCCGGCGGCGGATATCTGGAGCAGGCTGACGGTACGGCATGGATGGCTCTTTTCTGCCAGAATATGATCGAGCTGAGTATAGAACTGGCTTTATATGACCCCACATATGACGATCTTCTCTTTAAATTCCTTGAACATTTCCTGTGGATTGCATCCGGGATGAACCGTACAGGAAATGAGGGCATGTGGGATGAGGAAGACGGATTCTATTACGAACTGCTCAGGCTGCCTGACGGAAGCACTCAACGGCTTAAAGCACGCTCCATGGTGGGGCTCCTTCCTCTCTGCGCCGCGACAATCATCGAAGAAAGGCACAGGAACAGAGTGCCGCGGGTGAGCGACATATTAAGCCGACATTTCAAGCGTATACCGGAACTCTTCGACAGCATACATCCTACCGGACCCGGCCACAGGGGCGTTGAAAATCGCGGCATACTTGCCCTCGTGAATGAGCAAAGGCTGCGGCGGATACTTTCCCGGATGCTTGATGAAAATGAATTTCTGAGCCCTTACGGTATCCGGTCACTTTCCCGTTATCATAGGGAACATCCCTATGTTGTCCATATAAAGGGAAAGGAATATAAAGTCCCGTATCTTCCTGCCGAATCGGACAGCGGCATGTTCGGCGGAAACTCCAACTGGCGCGGCCCTGTCTGGATGCCTGTCAACAATCTGATTATCCGGGCGCTTCTCCAGTATTACCGTTACTATGGCGACAATTTCAAAATTGAATGCCCCACAGGATCCGGTAAAATGATGAACCTCTTTGATGTGAGCAGGGAAATAGCGGAACGACTTACCGGGATATTCCTGCGCGACAGGCAGGGAAAACGTCCTGTATTCGGAAGCGCCGAAAAATTCCGGAAGGACCCGTACTGGCGGGACAATATCCTCTTTTACGAATATTTTCATGGCGACACCGGCGCCGGACTGGGAGCGAGTCACCAGACAGGCTGGACAGGCATGGTGGCAAAACTGATCCAGCTCTTCGGAAATGTCAATCCCGAAAAAGTGCTTGAGACAGACAGTTCAATGGCCTTTGTAAAACAGCTATGAAGAATGCCCGGACAGTGGAATGGCCGCAAGTTCTTTGTCCTGAATCGAATATACAATTCTGTAACGACCTTGACAAACACGGTACCTCTCCTCTGACCGGTCAACTTTTCACATTTTGCGAGGAACTAAATCTTGCCTATACAGGAGGAATCCTTATGAACTTTTACACGGGTCAACACAAATTCTACTATTGAACCTTACAGGGAGGATATTTTTGTTGCTGTTGAATATATGTTCGTTTGTACTGCATAAAAGACATTTGTAAAAATGTTTTCATGCTTTCTTTCACATTGAAAGAAAAAATTACTTAATTGTTTAAATTAAAGCCTGTATTGGCTTTGTGGGAATTTAAAATTCTCATTATTGAAGATTTGTGATTGTTTATTTTATTTTCCGCCATCCGTTCAATTGAAATATTGAAGGATGTCCCTGTCTCCTTCTCCCTTGATATAACAAAATTCAGCGCGACGCTTTGCGGATGCCCTGAAATTCCTGGTTGGGCAACGTATTGTTATTTAACTGGTTTGTCACTATTATCTTCTTTAGCCTTACCAGTTAATTCAAATATCAAAGATTGATCCTTATCCCTCTTATAAGCGTTGGGCAAATTTTCTTTTGCGTCAATGAGACGCCTGTTTCTAATAGTTTTTTTGTTTTTAAAGGGTGTCCCATTGTCCCTTCCCTTCATTTGTTGAAAATTCTTTGACATGCGTCCCTGTGAAAAAGTAAGATAGATTTATTGGTCTCTATAAGCCGGGGACCCTGCTTTGCGTCAATATTGGAGATAAGCTTTCTTATTTAACATGTATGAATCTATCTTTTTTAACAAGGAGGAATGAATATGGGGAAACTTGAAGGAAAAGTAGCGATTATAACCGGCGGTTCAAGCGGTATAGGAGGGGCCGCGGTGAGGCTCTTTGTGAATGAAGGATGCAAGGTTGTTATCGCCGACAGGGATGTTGAAGCGGGTATGCGTCTGGCTGAAAATCTAGGCAGTGCAGCGCTTTATCAGCGTACCGATGTAACAGAAGAAGATGATATCAGAAACGCCGTGGAACGGGCTGTTGCGTCATTCGGACGTCTTGATTGTATGTTCAACAACGCGGGCATTTCAGGCACATTGAAGCCCATTGAGGATGTGTCTGTAGAAGAATATGAAAGATTGACTGCCGTGAACCTTAAGGGTGTTTTTCTTGGAATGAAATATGCCGCGCCGGTGATGAAGCGGCAGAAAGCGGGAAGTATCATTAACACGTCAAGCATAGGAAGTCTGATGGCTGAAAATGCACCCCATATATATTGCGCGGTAAAGGCGGCAGTAAATCATCTTACCCGGTGTGTGGCAAACGAACTGGGAGGATGGAATGTGCGGGTGAACTCGCTCTGTCCCGGCGCAATTCTGACGCCTATTTTTACAAAAGACAAGGATCTTTCGGAAGAGGAAACTAAAGAGGTCATGAAAAAGGTAGAGGAAGGTCTTTCGCAATATCAGCCTATTCCACGGGCGGGATTGCCTGAAGACATAGCCAGGGCAGCATTGTGGCTTGCAGGTGACGAATCGACATTTGTTACAGGAATAAATCTTGTAGTCGATGGAGGTGCTACATGCGGTGAAAAGTGGTCTTTCATGATGCAGCAGCAGGATAATATGTAATTTTAAGGAGGATTAATATGGACAGCAAATCAAATACGAAAAGCTTTACCATGCCTACATTGTTCCCTGCAAACCCGATCTGGGGGGATCAAAGAACCATTCATTACAGAGAAAACACCAGTTTTACTATTACATATTTTACTGAAAAAAAGGCATTGGAACCCTATCTGCCAGACAATATTATTGTTCCGGAAAATCCTTTGATGATGGTAAGTTATTGCATGTGCAGAGGAGTGGAAGAGATGGGCGGCACAGGATATAATCTGGTCAGTGTGTGTGTGGGTGCCCGCTACGAAGGAAAACAGGATAAATATGACGGCGACCTGTCTCTTGTTATATGGGAAAACAAATTCCCTCCCGTAGTTATGGGCAGAGAGTTTGTCGGTTATCCTAAGCTGGTTGTGGAAATCGACGATCCCTGGATGGGAGAAAATAGATGGGGATGGCGCGTATCTGAAAACGGTACATGTTTTCTTGAAGGTGAATTGTTCGACCTTGTCAAGATGAGCGACGAAGACTGCAGGAATTTGAATGCCGTATCAGTGTCGGATTTCAGCAGCGGCAACCTGCATATGGCATACAAGGTTTTCCCCGGAGCCAACTATAACGACGATCCTATAGCGGCACACGTGTGCGGCGTAGTGCACCGTGATGATTTTAAAGAAGCATGGACATGCAAGGGGAGTCTGAAATGGCATCCTGTTACGCCTGAGAGCTGCTACCTTTGCTATGGCATCATAGATTCGCTCTCAAAGTTACCGATTTTGAAATACGATGCCTGTATGGTAACGCGAGGTCCTCATGTGATTGAACTTGGCAACAGCAGAAGGCTGGTTTAAATATCTTGGAATTGAGTGCAGAACAGAAAGAAAATGATATAGATTCAAAGGTCTCTTTAAGACGCATTCAGACATTGACGGATTGTGCATTTGCTCTGGCACTTATGTTGATGGTCGTCTTTATCGAGAAACCCCCTGATGATATTAAACCGACGGAGGAAAACATACGTAAGTATCTTTTTGGCCAGGGAGACGTACTGACGGCATATTTCATTACCTTCATGAACATTTCCTTCTACTGGTTTTTTTCCCACAACCAGAGCAAATATCTCCGTCGGTCCGATGGAATTCATGTATGCCTTACAGTACTGTCTCTCATGTTTATCGGTCTCATGCCCTTTTCTAATGCTTTAAGTGTTGTTTTCCCAGAATCGCTGACAGTTCGTATATTTTATAGTTCCGTGGTGTTTCTGGTAGGATTGGTGTTTTGCCTTGATTGCTTATATGCGTCACTGAAGGGTCGCCTTATTGATCGTTCAACAAACCGCGGCGCCGTTGATGAACTGATCGTGGAATCTCTTGTCCAGCCAGGCGCAGCGATACTTTCCCTGTGTGGCGCTTTTATAAGCAAATTCTGGTGGGAATTCCCTTTTATGCTTGTGCCTTTTGCTGTTTTTATCATAAGCAGGCTACGGAAGAGAATTAAGGTGTAGTCGCCCCGCTGCACCGCCTTGTTACGCAATGATTTCATTCAATCCGTCAATAATTTGAGTCAATTCCTCCCGAGATGCTTTACAGATCAGTTTTCCAATTCTTTCAACGGAAAGCGTTCGGATTTGACTGATCTTAGCCCATGACCGCTTCGGCAAATCTTTAGTTTTAAGTTCAAGTGTTAACGGAAACCCGGCTTTTTGAGGTTGGCTTGTAATTGCCACAGCTATAACTGTACCTGAGCGGTCATTAAAAACGTCATGACTCAAGATCAAGACAGGCCGCAACCCTGACTGTTCACGACCTCTTGCAGGGTTAAGGTCTGCCCACCGAATCTCCCCTCTCAGTATTGCGGCCATTGATTCACGTCCTCAGCCAAACCTTCTTCAGCCATTGCTTTTTCAAAGGCAGGATCGAGCTTGGAACACTCCATTGTCAGTCGGCTGTGTTTCATGCGTAGCAGTTTTTCACTTACAGCTTCTTGAATCGCCTGACTCCGGTTTTGAAAAACATGTTCGCTGACAAGCCTGTCCAGCTCGCCAACAAATTCCTCATCCAAGGTGATCGCTATCTTTCCTTTTCCCATCATCTCCTCCTATAGTATTACGTTATATCATACTTAAACGAAGAGGGCAATCATTTTGCTCTGCCTAAATCCACCACCTGATTTTTCATCCCCCTCCGAGCCACCTTAAAAGGTAGG